>NZ_AP013042.1:367358-734717 GCF_001547755.1 endosymbiont of Bathymodiolus septemdierum str. Myojin knoll
TGCCGTGCCAAAACAACGCAAAACTGCAACCGATTGGCTACACATCAAAGGTGCAACGGGTAACAACCTTAATAAAGTAGACTTAGCTATCCCCATCGGTGTCCTGACTTGCGTTACAGGTGTTTCGGGCTCGGGAAAATCCACTCTGATTAACGACACCCTGTATTCGCTCGCTGCTAGAGGTTTAAATCGTTCGCAAATCGTTCCCGCGCCACATGAATCCATTGAGGGTTTAGAATATTGCGACAAAGTTGTCAACATTGACCAAAGCCCTATTGGTCGCACCCCTCGTTCAAACCCAGCCACTTATACGAGCGTGTTTACTCTTATTCGTGATTTATTTTCACAAACTTTAGAAGCCCGTTCTCGTGGCTATAAAGCAGGGCGTTTCAGTTTTAATGTTAAAGGTGGCCGCTGCGAGGCGTGTAAAGGCGATGGCTTGATTAAAGTTGAAATGCATTTCTTAGCTGATATCTATGTCCCTTGTGATGTTTGCAGCGGCGACCGCTATAATCGTGAAACTTTGGAAATCACCTATAAAGGAAAAACGATTGCTGAAATATTAAATATGACTGTTGAAATCGCCGTCAAATTTTTCGATCCCATTCCAAAAATTAAACAGAAACTGCAAACCCTAATGGATGTCGGTTTATCCTACATTACCCTCGGACAAAATGCTACAACGCTTTCAGGCGGTGAAGCACAACGCATTAAACTCGCCAAAGAACTGTCAAAGCCTGACACTGGACAAACACTCTATATTCTTGATGAGCCAACCACTGGCCTACATTTTCACGACATCAAACAATTGTTATCTGTGATTATGCGTTTGCGAGAACGAGAAAACACGATTGTTATTATTGAGCATAATCTTGATGTTATTAAAACTGCCGATTGGGTTGTAGATTTAGGCCCTGAAGGTGGCGATAAAGGCGGCAATATCATTGCCACTGGTACGCCAGAAGAAGTTGCAGAGGTTAAAGGTTCTTACACAGGGCAATATTTGAAAGAAATGATTTAAGAGATCGCCACTTCGGGAATACAAAAAAATAAAGTAGCAACTTATACGCCGGGCTTATAAGTTTGTTATAATGATTGATATGGCTCAAAGACAAACCATTATTCTAACTGATAATTATTACCATGTATTCAATCGTGGCATTGACAGGCGTGTCATATTTCAGGATAGGGAAGATTTGAAGTATTTTCTTGATAGAATGCATGATTTTAATAATACAGAATCATTTGGAGGGGTTTACCATCAAAATTTGCCTTGCAATCAAAAACTTATAAGCCCGGCGTATAAGTTGGTAAGTATTGTTGCTTACTGTTTATTACCTAATCATTTTCATTTGATTTTAAAGCCACAAGTTGAAAATGGTGTTGCTAAATTTATGCAACGACTGTGCACAGGATATGTTAAATTTTTTAATAAAAAGTATCAGCGTTCTGGAGCATTATTTCAAGGTAGATTTAAGGCGAATCAAATTGAAGGGTATGAGGCGCTATCTTTTTTATCTGTCTATGTTAATTTGAATTATCGTCATCATAGAATTGATCCGCAGAAAAATTTAGTTTCCTCTAGTTTTTCCAGTTATTTAGGCGTAAACGATAACATTCTTGACATTGAAGAAGTTAATCAAATTATTGACAGTATGAATTCTTATGAAGAATATGCTTATTTACAGTCTGATTATTTTACTCAGAATAAAGATTATACTAAAAATATAAATGATGACTTATAAGCCCGGCGTCTAAGTTGGTGATTTATGAGAGTAGGATTTTTTTAATTGCCTCTGGATAGAGGATATGTTCTTGTTCTAAAACTTTTTTTGCTAAGGATTCTGCGTCATCAGTTGCTTTGATGGTAATGGATTTTTGTAAGATGATTGCACCTGAATCCAATTCATTGGTAACAAAATGTACGGTTGCACCTGCGTATTTTTCACCAGCATCAATGGCGCGTTGGTGCGTATTTAAGCCTTTGAATTTTGGCAGTAGGGCAGGGTGGATGTTGATGATTTTGCCTGTGAATGCGTTGATAAAATCAGCAGATAAAATACGCATAAAGCCTGCTAATAGGATTAATTTTGGATTGAAAGTGTTAATATGCTGGGTGAGCGCGTTATCAAATGACTCACGGGAATCGTATTGAGTGTGGCTAATGAATTTGGTGAGAATTCCAGCTTTTTTGGCGCGTTCTAAGCCAAAAGCGTCGGCTTTATTACTGATGACACATTCAATTTTGATGCCAATATCATCAGCGTTGTCGATGAGGGATTGTAGATTTGAGCCAGAGCCCGAAATCAACACAATAACATTAGATAATGACCTGTTTACCGTCATTTTTAACAATCTCTCCGATTAGCCATGCTTTCTCACCTTGTGCCTCTAAGTGTTTAATGGCGTCAGCGCTTTCTTCAGCGCTTAATACTAATACCATGCCAACACCACAGTTAAAGACGCGATACATTTCCGTTAATTCGATGTTGCCAGTGTCTTGTAGAAATTGGAAAATTTCGGGTAATGCCCATGAAGTGCTGTCTAATTTTGCTGCCAAATCATCGGGCAAAACGCGAGGAATATTTTCTAACAAGCCTCCACCTGTAATGTGTGAGATGGCGTGAACGGTGTGTGTTTTTAATAAGGACAAGACAGATTTAACATAGATTTTAGTCGGCTCGATTAATTGTTGCAATTGTTCTTCAGTCGGTTCAACGCTTTCTAAAACTTTGCGAATCAATGAGTAACCATTTGAGTGTGGACCTGATGAAGCAAGGGCAATGATGTGGTCGCCGTTTTTGACTTTACTGCTGTCAATCACATCTTTTTTGTCGGCGATGCCAACACAAAAACCTGCCAAATCATAATCTTCGCCGGCATACATACCCGGCATCTCAGCAGTTTCGCCACCGATTAATGCACAACCTGATTGCTTGCAGCCTTCGCCAATGCCTGAAATCACAGAAACAGCAATGTCGGTATTGAGTTTTCCCGTTGCATAATAGTCAAGGAAAAATAACGGCTCTGCGCCTTGTACGATTAAATCATTGACGCACATTGCCACTAAGTCAATACCAATGGTATCATGCTTGTTTAACATTTCAGCAACTTTAAGTTTGGTACCAACACCGTCGGTGCCTGAGATTAAAACAGGGTTTTTATATCGATTGATAGGTAACTCAAACATCGCACCAAATCCACCCAAACCTGCCAACACACCTTCGCGAGCGGTGGATTTTGCAATCGGTTTAATCTGTTCGATTAGCTCGTTACCTTTATTAATATCAACGCCAGAGTCTTGATAAGTCAATGATGACATAGATTTTTTTCCGTATAATTAATTAATTTTATCTGTTTAAAAATGAACCTTTCTTCCCTTCCAAACGCGCTGTCAATTTTACGCATTATTTTAACAGTCCCCGTGGTTTTATTTTTGTTAAATCATCATTTCTCTTGGGCAATGATGCTGTTCTTTGTTGCGGGCGTTACCGATGCCTTAGATGGCTGGGTTGCCAAGCGTTTTTCGTGTCAAACTAGACTCGGTTCTATCCTTGACCCTGCTGCCGATAAACTTTTGTTGGTCAGCAGTTTTATTACGCTATATCTTATTGGTTTGTTGCCGTTATGGCTGTTGGCATTGATTTTTGTGCGAGACTTGATGATTGTATCAGGTACAGTTGGTAGCTTTATGGGTGATAGAGAACTTGAAAATAGCTTGCTTTCTCCTTCAAAATTATCAAAGATTAACACAGCCTTGCAAATTACATTAGTGTTATTTTTAGTAGCAACAGGTCTATATCCCGCCTTGGTTGAATGGCATGCGATTTTCTTTATCATTGTTGCCACCTCCACTGTGTTAAGTGGTGCAGATTATATTTGGATTTGGTCTGAAAAAGCCATTTTTCAAGAAAAACAAAAACACCAATGAAACAACTCGGACTCCCGGTTTTATTAAATGCAAAAATGCAACTAAGTAATTTTATTGGGGATAAAAATAAGCAAATTTTGACTTTCATCGAAACACTATTTTTGGATAATAACTCAAATGTTGTGATGATATCGGGTAGTAAATCTACAGGAAAAACTCACCTCTTGCAGGCCTGCACTTTTGCAGCGATGAACAAGCAACTCAACGCAATTTATATAGACATCAAAGAGGAATTACCCGAGGGTTTTATTGTAAATTTGTCTGATATAGATTGGGTCTGTATTGATAATATTGATGTTGCTGATAGCGTGCAACAGCAGCAGTTGTTTGATTTATATAATCAAATTAAACAAACGCAAGTTAAATTGATTGTTAGCGCAAAAAATCTACCGAATCAATTGAACTTGTTAAAAGACTTAAAAACCCGATTGTCTTTAGCGATGAATTTCACTTTGGAAGTTTTAAGTGATGAACAAAAAACCGTCATTTTGCAAGGTAAAGTGACCGATAAAAACATCCGTATTGATACTAAGATATACACTTATTTATTCAAACATTATTCAAGAGATTTAAGCGATTTAATGAGTGCCATCAATCGATTAGATGAAATCTCTTTGCAGAAAAAAACCAAAATCACCATCCCCTTAGTCAAAGAAGTCTTGGATTTAAATTAACGCGTTCTAAATTTGAATTGAGAGATTTTTGGCATTAATTGCGAGAAAGGCAGACGCTTAAAATCACCGTATTCTGATTTTATATTATCAACTAATGCAGTAATATTTTTGATGTTATTCTCAGATGATTGATAGATGATTTCTTGCAAGGCAAGCAAACCACCCATTTTAATTTTTGCTTGCTGTCCGACAGATAAATTGGATTGATGGTGTGATTTCAGGGCAAAATCACTATTGGCTCGCAGATTCTGATACAAGGCAGAACAGTCATTTGATGCTGATTCATTTAAGCAAGCGCCGAATTCTTTTTCTGCTATGCAATCTTTGGCGGCAAATTTACAGCCACAACGACCACTCAAAATTAAATGAGAAAAGGGGCAAGTATAGTGTTTGTTTAGCATACCACGAGTATTTTACACATTATAATATGCACTTTGAGTTTCACTGTTAAACGACCATGGATTACTTCCCAATTTTTATTGATATTGTACAAAGACCTTGCTTGGTTGTTGGTGGCGGTGATATTGCTTATCGTAAAATCAACTTATTATTAAAGGCAGATGCGCAAATTACTTGTATTTCTCCAGAGATTTGTGACGGTGTTGCGTTGTTAGCAAAAGACAATAAAATTACTGTGGTAAATAGAGGCTTTGAGATAAGTGATGTTAATGCCCAAGTTTTAATCGTATCGGCAACAGATGACGCAGTGCTCAATACTCAGGTTTCTGATTTGGCAAAGGCTGCAAATATTCCTGTGAATGTTGTTGATTCGCCAGATTTATGCAGTTTTATTATGCCATCTATCGTTGACAGAAGCCCGATTGTCATTGCCATTTCGTCAGCAGGAAAAGCCCCCGTGTTGGCTCGCCTTATTCGTGCAAAATTAGAAAGTACCATCCCTAATGCTTACGGAAAATTAGCGAGCCTAGCAGGTAATTTTCGCGACCAAGTTAAAGCTAAATTCAATAACATTGAAGACCGTCGTTATTTTTGGGAAAAAGCTTTTTCAGGTATTGTTGCAGAGAAAGTTTTTGCCGGCAAAACTGATGAGGCACAAGTTGATTTACAGGCTCAACTTGATGCTAGTACCGACAGCGAAATTGGCGAAGTTTATTTAGTCGGTGGCGGCCCAGGTGATCCAGATTTGTTGACTTTCAAAGCCTTGCGTTTAATACAACAAGCGGATGTAATTTTGCATGACCGTTTAGTATCTGATGAAGTAATGGAGTTGGTTAGGCGAGATGCTGAGTTAATTTATGTTGGTAAAGAACGCGACAATCACAGTGTCCCACAAGACGGTATTAATCAATTACTGGTCGATTTAGCTAAGCAAGGTAGGCGCGTTTGTCGCCTTAAGGGTGGAGACCCGTTTATCTTCGGTCGTGGCGGTGAAGAAATTGAAACCCTTGCAGAAAATAACATCCCCTTTCAAGTCGTGCCTGGCATCACTGCTGCATCTGGTTGCTCCACTTATTCAGGCATCCCACTCACGCATCGTGATTATTCCCAATCTTGTCGCTTTGTCACTGGACATTTAAAAGACGGCAGTATGAATTTACCATGGAATGAGTTGGCCGTTGAACAACAAACCATTGTTTTCTATATGGCGCTCAAAGGTGCACAACACCTATCAGAACAACTCATCGCACACGGTATGCGCAGTGCAATGCCAGTCGCTCTGGTGGAAAAAGGCACCACCCCGGACCACAAAGTTCACACCACCACTTTGGCAGAATTGCCCCACCTTGTGGCAAACGAAACCATTCGTGCGCCAACGCTAATTATCGTTGGTGAAGTGGTTAAGTTAAGGAAGAAATTAAACTGGTTTGACGCTGAAAAGCAATCCTAAGAACAACAATCTTTATCTTTGACGCCAAGTGCCTTAAATATTTTTGCTGCTGGACAAAATCCAGTAAATGCCGATTGAAACAAGTTAAAACCAACAAAAAAAGTTAACCACAACCAATTTGGCTCACTAAAATTAATACCACTTAAATAAAGTGACCCCATAATAAAAACCCCTGCCATTGCCATTACTGCATTATTCACTGTCATTATTGTCTCCATTGTTAATTAAAAAGATGTTATTTTAACATTATGAGACCTTTGTATAAATATGGATAACTATCAAAAACCCACTTTTATAAATTTTATAAACATTAATTTATTTGTAAATGAAATTATTTTAATTTTAGGTATAATGCTTTTCTTTAAAGCGGGAGTGGTGGAATTGGTAGACACGCTGGATTTAGGTTCCAGTATCGAAAGATGTGAGAGTTCGAGTCTCTCCTTCCGCACCATATTTAGTAGAAAAAAGGACATGTTTTGTGTCCTTTTTTTATGTCTGTTGCTTAGGAGACTGTTAGGTAAAATTATCGCTTATGTACACCCTTATTTTACATTCCAAAAAATCAGATATTGCCATGCAGATGGCGGATTTGTTAGGGGTAGGGTTTGAGCAAAAGGTTTCGCATTTTCGTTTTCAAGTAGAGTGGAAGGTTGACATTGTGGCTTTGCGTACTAAATTTGAGGTGGATATTAACTATTTACCAGTGTTTGATTTTGCGCAGGCGGGGCTTTTTGTCAGTGATATGGATTCGACGCTGATTAATATTGAATGTATTGATGAGATTGCGGATTTTGCTAATCTTAAACCGCAGGTGGCAGGGATTACTGAGCGGGCGATGCAGGGGGAGTTGGATTTTAATGCATCGTTGATTGAGCGAGTGTCTTTGTTGAGGGGGTTAGGCGTATCGGTGTTGAATCGTGTTTACGAGGAGCGCTTACAGGTGAATGAAGGCGGTGAGGCGTTGGTGCAATTTTTTAAAAAACGAGCGGTAAAAACTGCAGTTGTCTCTGGAGGTTTTACTTACTTTACCCATCGATTGGCGCACGATATTGGATTAGATCACGATCGCGCGAACACTTTGGCAATTGTTGATGACAAGTTGACAGGTGAAGTCAAAGGCGAGATTATTAATGCGACTGCCAAAGCAGAATTTGTCGCTGAGTTGTGTCAACAGTATCAATTGTCACTGAGTCAGGTGATTGTGGCAGGTGATGGGGCGAATGATTTGGAGATGATGGCGGTGGCAGGATTGTCGGTGGCGTATCATGCAAAACCTGCGGTAATTAAGAAAGCAGATATCGTCATTAATCACGGCGGTTTGGATAAAATAGTGGATTTATTTAACGGATAAAAATTATGCTACCTGAAATTGGACATTTTGCATTAATTTTGGCCTTAATTGTCACTATAGGACAAGTTGTGTTGCCGAGTATTGGTTTGGTGCGTGGTAATTTTGCATTGACGCAACTTTCCAGACCTTTGTTGTGGATGCAGTTTTTCTGGTTGATTGTATCATTTGCAATATTAACGAACAGTTTTTTAGTGGATGATTTTTCAGTTAAATATGTTGCCAGTAATTCAAATACCAATTTGCCTGATATTTTTAAAATGTCAGCAGTTTGGGGTGCGCATGAAGGTTCTTTATTGTTATGGGCGTTGATATTATCGGTATGGAGCGTGGCAGTTTCTATTTTTTCCAAACGCCTACCTGCCCAGGTTTTAAATCATATTTTGATTATTTTAGGGCTGATTAGTATTGGCTTTATTTTATTTTTGTTGTTGACCTCTAATCCATTTGAACGCTTGGATATTATTCCGATGCAGGGGCGTGAGCTTAATCCATTGTTGCAAGATTTTGGTTTGATTATTCATCCGCCGATGCTGTATATGGGTTATGTAGGGATGGCAATTCCGTTTGCGTTTGTGCTGTCGTCGTTGATTCGTGGACAGCTGGATTCTACTTGGTTGCGCTGGTCGCGTCCGTGGACTTTGGTGGCGTGGGCGTTTTTAACTTTCGGCATTACTTTGGGTTCTTGGTGGGCGTATTATGAACTCGGCTGGGGTGGCTGGTGGTTTTGGGATCCAGTTGAAAATGCGTCATTTATGCCGTGGCTAGTGGCAACGGCTTTGGTGCATTCTTTGAGTGTGAGTGAGAAACGCGGGGCGTTTAAGCATTGGACAGTATTGCTTGCTATTTCTGGATTTTCTTTAAGTTTATTAGGCACTTTCTTGGTGCGTTCAGGTATTTTAACTTCGGTGCATTCATTTGCTGCCGACCCTGAGCGAGGTTTGTTTATTCTGGTGTTTTTGGTTATTGTGGTTGGTGGATCGCTGGGTTTGTATGCATGGCGTGCGAATTTAATGCGTAGTAATAACAGCTTTGCACCATTGTCAAGAGAAAGCGGATTGCTGATGAATAACATTTTACTAGTGGCAGCAATGCTCAGTGTGTTCTTGGGAACGCTGTATCCGTTGTTGTTAGATGGTTTGGGGCTGGGTAAGATTTCGGTGGGTGCGCCGTATTTTGACGCGGTGTTTATTCCGATTATGATACCGGCAGTTTTGGCAATGGCAATCGGTGGTTACTTGCGCTGGAAGAGGGATAAGTTAGATAGAGTGGTGGATGCGACTATACATATTGCATTTGTTGTCTCGACCATTACGCTAATTACTTATTTGGTGGTTGAGAATATTTTCGTAACATTAGCAACTTTCTTGTCTTCTTGGATTGTATTGCATTCGCTATTATTATTAGCACAAAGATTGGCGCAGAAGGGCAAGCCGAGTATGGCATTTGTTGGTATGTTAGTTGCGCATATCGGCATCGCAGTATTTTTATTCGGCGCCACGATAACCACGCAATTTGGCGTGGAAAAAGATATTAAGTTGACGCTGAATGAGACCACGACTATTGAAGGTTATGATTTTACTTTTAAAGGGGTGACGACGCTTCAAGGGATAAACTATACGGGACATAAGGGTGTGATTGATGTGGCGTACGAGGGCGGTAAAAAAATTGCGACCTTACAACCTGAAAAACGCCAATATGTGACAGGGATGCCGATGACAGAGGCGGCTATTGACCCGTCGTTGTTCCGTGATTTGTATGTTGCTTTAGGTGAAGACTTAGGCAAGGGTGCATGGAGTTTGAGGCTGTATTATAAGCCGTTAATTCGTTTGATTTGGTTAGGCGGATTGTTGATTGCATTAGGTGCGCTATTGGCAGCTTTTGATGGGCGCTACCGTTTACAAGCAAGGAGAAAAACATGAGTTTATATTTATGGTTTGCTTCGATGTTGGTAATATCGGCGTTATGGCTGATTTGGTTTTTGTATCGTCCGCTAAAAAGTAATGATATTGATTTGGAACAATCCAACATTGCTTTGGGTAGACAAAAGCAGGCAGAATTAGAGCAAGACTTGGATAAAGATTTAATTGATGAGACTGTGTATGAGCAAGCCAAAGAAGAAATTGCACAAGTGTTAGCCATGGAAATGACACAAACGGCAACCGTCGTTAAAACGCAAAAACCAACGCCGATTTGGTTGACGATGTTGATTGTAACGGTTTTATCTATTGTATCTGTGGTCATTTATCAAGCATTGACTTCGCATTCAATTACTTCTCAAAAGGCAATAACTGCAGAAGCCTTACAAGCAGGACCACCACCGACTTTAGCAGAAAGTATTGTTGAAATTAAGGCGCATTTAAAAGATAAATCTAAGGATTCGCAAGCATGGAGAATGTTAGGATTGGCGTTATTTGATGCTAATAAATTAGATGAGTCCTTGGAAGCATACGAGCGTTCGTATCAATTAAATCCAAAAAATGAAGCAATGCTCACAGAGTACGCCTCAACCTTGGCAAAATCTCAGGGCAACCAATTTAGAGGGCGTGTTTCTACTTTGGTGCGCGAGGCGTTGGAAATCAATCCGAATAATCCAGATGCCCTGTATTTGGCAGGCTGGGTAGCGTTGAATGCACAGCAAATAGATTTGACGCAGTTACTTTGGAAAAAAGCATTATCAATATTGCCTGAAAATCAAGCAGATAGCATGACCTTACAGCGTATGTTAGATGAGTTGGTGCAAATACAAACCCCTAAGCCCGGCTTAGTTAAGCCGGGCTTAGGGGGTGAATCGATAGTGGCGCCAACGCAAGTCGTGATTAATATCACTTTGTCTGAGCGTTTGCGTCAAACTGAGTTTGCTAATCATTATTTGATGGTATATGCCAAAGCCGCACAAGGCAGACCAATGCCGATTGCCATTCAAAAAATCAAACTTAAAGATTTCACAGGTGTAGTGACATTAGTTGATGAAAATTCAGTTATGCCAACGAGAAAACTGTCACAAGCCTCTAAAGTGCTTGCCGTGGCACGCCTAAGCAAATCAGGTTTAGCAATCAGACAGGCGGGCGATATTGAGGCGGTGAGTGCTGTGATTGATGTGGCAAATAATCCAATAATTAACTTAGAATTGAAATAAAATACGACTATTTTGCAGTAAAATTCTAAATAGTCTCGACTATTCTGAATTTTACTGCTAAAATGTCGCTATGAATAGAGTTCAATTACAGAAAATTACGCAAGATTTAACTAAGAAAATGGTTTTCTTAACCGGACCAAGGCAAGTAGGAAAAACTTCTTTATCTTTGTCCTTAATTGGCGATACCCAATCAAACCTGTATTTGAATTATGACAATTTTGAGCACAGAGCGCAAATTGAGCAAATGAATTGGTTGCCGAGTGTCACATTATTGGTGTTAGATGAATTACATAAAATGCCCAATTGGAAAAATTACCTAAAAGGTTTATATGACACTAAATCTGACGGTCTGCAAATTTTGGTAACGGGCAGCGCTCGACTGGAAACTTTTAGACAAACAGGGGATTCGCTTGCAGGGCGTTTTTTCTCTCATCGACTTAATCCATTTAGCTTGTCTGAGTTGCTACAGGTGGGCGATATAGATAATAATACGATTGATAGATTGATTGAAAGAGGGGGGTTTCCAGAACCTTTTTTAGCGGAATCGACCGAGGATGCAAATCGTTGGCGGTTGCAATATATTGATGGTTTAATTCGCACCGATATTTTAGATTTTGAAAAAATACATGATTTCAAAGCCATTCAATTACTATTAGAATTATTAAGGACAAGGGTCGGTTCTCCGATTTCGTATAGCAGTTTGGCAAGGGATTTAGCATGTTCAGCAAATACGGTTAAGCGTTATATTGAAATATTTGAAGCATTAATGATTATATTCAAAGTAACGCCTTACCATAAAAATATTGAACGCTCATTGCTAAAAGAAAGTAAAGTGTATTTTTTTGACAATGGCATGGTGAAAGATGATGATGGCATAAAATTTGAAAATTTTGTCGCAATAAGCCTGTTAAAACACCAGCAAGCCATTGAAGATTATCAAGGTGTCAGAACCAAATTGTCGTATATTCGCACTAAAGATAAAAAGGAAATTGATTTTGCATTGGTGGTGGATAATGAAATAGATGTGGTGATAGAGGTTAAACTGTCAGATATAAAACTCAGTTCGTCGTTACTTTATTTTCAAAAAAAATACCAATTTCCTAAGGCAATACAATTAGTAAAAAATCTTAAAAATGAGCGCATAGAATCTTTAATTGAAGTGAGAAATGCACAGTCCTATTTAACAACTTTATATATGTAGAAAAATTATGAGTAACACTTTACAATTAGCAAAAAATTTAATTTCTATTGATTCAGTAACGCCTAATGATAAGGGTTGTCAAAAATTAATGATTGATAGATTGAAAAAAGTTGGCTTTGAAATCAAGGATTTAAAGTTTGGGGAAGTGGATAATTTTTGGGCGAAGCATGGCAGAGAATCACCTGTGTTTGTTTTTGCAGGGCATACAGATGTTGTGCCTATTGGGTCAAATTGGAAAACAAATCCATTTGAGCCGACAGTGATTGACGGGTTGTTGTATGGTCGTGGTACGGCGGATATGAAAGGTTCGCTGGCAGCGATGGTGACAGCAACTGAGCGATTTTTAGCGGATTTTCCAGACCATAAGGGCAGTATTGGTTATTTGATTACAGCCGACGAAGAGGGTCCTGCAATTGACGGCACGGTTAAGGTTTGTGAATATTTGAATAATATTGGGCAGAGTGTTGATTACTGTTTGGTGGGTGAGCCTTCTTCTGTTAATGTCTTGGGTGATGTTATTAAAAATGGACGACGCGGTTCACTCAATGGCACGCTAACTTTGTTTGGCAAACAAGGACATATTGCTTATCCACATTTGGCAAATAACCCAATTCATTTGTTGGCATCAGTATTGAACAATTTGATTACCGAAGTTTGGGACGAGGGTAATGAATATTTTCCAAAAACCAGCTTTCAAGTGTCAAACATTCATTCAGGCACTGGCGTGACTAATGTTATTCCAGGTGAAGTGGAAATGGTCTTTAATTTTCGTTATTCTAGCGAAGTGACACACGAAGAATTGCAAAAGAGAGTGGAAGATATTTTGGATGCAGATGGGCTTAAATACAAAATAGACTGGAATCATTCTGGCTACCCATTTTTAACACCAAAAGGCGATTTGGTCAGTGCTTGTGTAAAAGCGATTAAAGACATTAAAGGTGTCGACAGTGAATTATCTACTTCAGGTGGCACTTCCGATGGTCGTTTCATCGCACCGATTTTAGATGCACAGGTGGTGGAATTTGGCCCTTTAAACGCAACCATTCATCAAGTGGATGAGTGCGTGAGCGTGCAAGATTTGGATGATTTAAGTAAAATTTATTATCAAATCTTAAAAAATATCTTGTTATGATTTTTGATGTAATTACCCTATTTCCTAAGATGTTTAATGCAATTAAAGAAGAAGGGGTGATTGCACGCGGAATCAAAAAATCTCTACTTACTATCGATACTTGGCAGTTGCGTGATTTTAGCGACAATAAGCACCGCAATATTGACGATGCACCTTATGGTGGGGGTGCGGGGATGGTGATGCAGGTCAAACCTATTCGCGATTGTATTAATGCTATCAAGCAGAAAAACCCTGATACGCAGGTTATTTATTTGTCGCCACAGGGTCAGAAATTAACACATAAACTTGCGCTGGAATTGTCAAAACTGGCGTCTATCACATTACTTTGTGGGCGTTATGAAGGGGTGGACGAAAGGGTGATTGAGCGTGATGTGGATAGAGAAATTTCTATTGGGGATTTTGTTATTAGCGGGGGAGAGTTGGCGGCAATGGTTGTTATTGATGCAGTAAGTCGTCAGATTGAAGGGGTGCTGGGAAATCAAGATTCTTTAAAGGATTCTTTTGTAGATGGGGGGCTAGATTGTCCACATTACACGCGTCCAGAAGTCATCGATGGACAGATTGTACCAAAGGTTTTATTGAGTGGACATCAGGCTAATATTGATGCTTGGCGTGCACAGAAAGCCAAAGAACATACAAATAAAAAACGACCCGACTTATCCAACTTATAAGCCCGGCTTATAAGTTAAGACTCTGTTTTCACATGGCTTTGCCTTTATGTATAATAAGATTTTTATTGTTATACAAAGGGGAATATATGAAATTTGTAACAGCAATTCTCAGACCACATCAATTAGACGATGTCAGAGAAGCGTTATCAGAAGCAGGTGTTTCTGGTATTACCGTGACTGAAGTTAAAGGTTTTGGTCGTCAAAAAGGCCACACAGAGATGTATCGTGGTGCAGAGTATCAGATTGATTTTTTACCTAAGATTAAGTTAGAAATTGCGATTTCAGCGTCTAAGTTGGGTGATGTTATTGAGGCAATTACGAATGTCGCCAATACGGGTAAGGTCGGTGACGGCAAGATTTTTGTCAGTAATTTGGAAAAAGTAGTTCGCATTAGAACGGGCGAAACTGATCAAGATGCATTATAAGGGGTAAAAAATGAAAAAAGCATTATTAATGTTGGCATTGATGCCGATGGGTGTGTTTGCGAGTGAATTAGATGGTGCAAATACTTCGTGGATTTTAACTTCAACAGCGCTAGTGTTGTTTATGACATTACCAGGTTTGGCGTTATTTTATGGTGGACTGGTTCGCAGTAAGAATATTTTATCGGTATTGATGCAGTGTTTTGCGATTGCGGGTATTGTATCGGTTTTATGGTTAGTGGCAGGGTATTCAATCGCTTTCGCTGAGGGTAATTCATACCTTGGTGGACTGTCCAAGTTTATGCTTTCGGGTGTATTAGAAGGCTCGATGAGTGGCGATATTCCTGAGAGTTTGTTCGCATTATTCCAAATGACTTTTGCAATTATCACCCCAGCATTAATTATTGGTGGCTTTGCTGAAAGAATGAAATTCTCAGCGGTATTACTGTTCAGTGCGATTTGGTTGATTGTGGTTTATGCACCGATTACGCATTGGGTATGGGGTGGCGGTTGGCTGCAAGAGATGGGTTTATTGGACTTTGCGGGTGGAGTGGTTGTTCACATTACTGCGGGTGTTGGCGCCTTAGTGGCGGCGATTGTCCTCGGTCCACGCAAAGGCTTTTTAAAAACACCTATGCCGCCACACAATATGACCATGGTAGTGACGGGTGCTGGCATGTTATGGGTCGGTTGGTTTGGCTTTAATGGGGGTTCAGCGTTGGCGGCGAATGGCGATGCGGCAATGGCAATGCTAGTAACGCATATCTCAGCAGCAACAGCAGCAATGACTTGGATGTTCTATGAGTGGATTAAGTTTGGTAAGCCAACTGCATTAGGTACAGTAACGGGTATGGTTGCTGGCTTAGGAACAATTACACCTGCCTCAGGATTTGTGGGTCCAGCGGGTGCATTAATAATAGGTTTTGTTGCGGGTATTGTCTGTTTTAATGCTGTGATTATCATCAAACAAAAATGGAAAATTGATGATTCTCTTGATGTTTTTCCAGTGCATGGTGTCGGTGGTATTTTAGGGACGATGATGGCAGGTATATTTGCTTCAAGTGAGTTAGGGCTATTCAGCGGACAAGGACTGGCAGAGGGGATGACGATTGCTTCGCAATTGGGCGTGCAATTCATCGGCGTGATAGCGGTTTTTTCTTATACGGCGGTTGCAACTTATCTTATTCTTAAAGTGGTTGGCATGATAACCGGCTTAAGAGTGAGCGCTGAGGAAGAACAGCAAGGTCTGGACATTACTTCTCATGAGGAAGTGGGTTATAATTTATAAATTTAATTGAATGATAGTAAGTCCGTTAAATATTTTTTTGTTTAGTGGGCTTTTTTATGTCTAAAAACCGTACAATTTATATATAATAATGCAATGCGAATTAAACACCCATTAACGGGCGCCATGGTTGCCCTTATTACCCCGATGCTTGAAGATGGCTCGGTAGATTTTGATGCCCTTGCAGATTTGATTGAATTTCATATTGAAAATGGCACTAAAGCCATTGTTTCTATGGGTACGACAGGTGAAAGTGCAACGCTTAATCATATTGAGCATATCAAGGTAATGAAAAAAACCATTGATCTTGCCAAGGGCAGAATTCCTATCATTGCTGGCACGGGTGCAAATTCTACCTCTGAGGCGATTGAATTGACGCAAGCAGCCAAAGATATGGGCGCAGATGCGTGTTTATTGGTTACCCCTTATTACAACAAGCCGACACAAGAGGGTTTGTACCAACATTATAAAGCCATTGCTAAGGCGGTTGATATTGATCAAATTTTGTACAATGTTCCTGGTAGAACGGCAGTAGATTTGTCAGTAGAAACAGCGGTGCGTTTGTCGGCAATTGACAATATTATCGGCATTAAAGATGCAACAGGTGATTTATTAGTGGCTCAAGCATTGATGGATAAGTGTCCAGATGATTTTTTATTGTATAGTGGCGATGATGTAACTGCGGTGGATTTTATCTTAATGGGTGGCCATGGCGGTATTTCAGTGACTTGCAATGTGGCACCAAAATTAGTCTCGGACGCCTATCAAGCGGCCTCTGAAGAAGATAAAAAAAGCGCTCAAGACATTGATGCAAACTTATATAATCTACATCAACATTTATTTATTGAATCAAATCCAATTCCAGTGAAGTGGGCAATGCATACAATGGGTAAATGCGAGTCAGGTATTCGCCTTCCACTGACAAAATTATCAATAGACGCTCGTGAAATATTAGAGCAAGACTTAGTTAACTTAGGAGTAATAACATGATAAAAATAGTAACGGTAACCTTACTTGCCTTTTCTGTAGCAGGTTGTTTTTCATTGGATCAATTTAAGAAAAAGAAAGAAGTGGGTTTAGGTGAAAGAGATATTCAATATTACGCCAATAAAACTGTGACTTCTTTAGAGGTCCCGCCAGATTTGACTAAGCCAAGCTCTCAAAATGCTTTTAAATTAAGTGAGTATGTGTCAAATATCAAAGAAGACACGGTTAGCTTCTCTAAAAACGATTCTGTGCAGGGCAAAGTATCAAAAATATTGGCCACACCTTCTAGCATTGAAGTTAAGAAGTTGGGTCAAATTCGCTGGTTGATTGTTGATAAAAAACCAGATGTAGTGTGGAACTTGGCTAGGTCTTTCTTTAAGTCACACGGTTTTGCAATTAAGAAAACTAACAAGAAAGTTGGCATTATGGAAACGGATTTTTTAGAAAATCGTCCTGAAATCCCCGACCAGTCTGTTGGATTGATTAGGTCAATGTTGAAAAAAGCCATCAAAGCAAGATACGCATTGCCGATTATTGATAAATACAGAGTGAGAATTGAACCCACTGCCAATGGCAAGAAAACGGAAGTTTATTTAACGCTGAATTCTATGGAAGAAGTGATTGCCAATCAGGGTGGGGAAAGCGAAAATACCATTTGGCAAGCACGCCCTAAGGATGCGTCTTTAGAAACAGAAATGCTTTACCGATTTATGGTCTATCTAGGTGGCGATCATGCTAAAGCGAGAGTGCAAATTGCCAAAACCAAAGAGAAAAAACAATCAAGTGTAAAGTTGGTTAAGGGTGTTGGTGGCTATGCGAAACTTCAATTCTCTTTAAATAAGTATGACACTTGGGAAAGCGTAGGCTGGGCACTTGATCAATTAGGCATTGATATTGAAGACAAAGATGTGAAAGAAGGCAGTTTTTATGTTAATGTTGCCAGAGAAAAAGATAAGGGTATTTTGTCTCGCATTTTGGGCGATAAAGCGATTAGAAAATCCTATCAAATTATTGTCAGACAAATTAGTAGCGCTACAACAGAGGTGTATTTCAATGACTTGACTGAGAAAAATGAGCAAGAAACCATTGATTTTAGTCATGAATTATTAGGCAAAATTGCCAAACAATTCTAGGTAAAAGTGGCGTTATCGTCAGCCATTATTGACCAAATTCTCCATCAAAAAATTACACCGGAGGATTTATCTGATGAGCAATTAGGGCAATTTTGTCAGACAGCTAATCTCGCTTATCGAGCGGGCGAGCCGATTGTTAGTGACAATGATTATGATTTTATCTATCTCGCTGCCCTTAAAGAGCGCGCCCCAAGCCACTCTCTATTTCAATCGATAGAACCCGAAGGGCAGGGGTTTTCTGAGGAAAAAGTCTTACTACCTGAAATTATGTTGTCCACAGACAAGGCGTATACTTGGGAAGAAATCAGCAAGTGGATAGAGCGATTACAAAAATCTGCTGCCGTCATAGGGCTTGCTGATGACAAAATTCAAATAAAGGCAACAGCTAAATTAGATGGTTTTGCAGGTTATGACGATGGCACGCGTTTATACACGCGAGGCGATGGCAAAAAAGGCAGTGACATTAGCCGAGTGTTTGAACGGGGGTTGCAGGTTTATAATGACGCACCGCGAGGACAGGGGGCGGGCGAAATTGTGGTTAAAAAAAGTTATTTTGAGTCGCATTTGTCTAATGATTTTGAATATCCGCGCAATTTTCAAGCCAGTCTGATTAAAGAAAAAGAATTGGGGCCTCTTGCTAAGCAGGCGATTACCGATAAAGCCGCTGTATTTGTGCCCTTCAATCAATTACCAATATGGTCTGGTGATATTAATGAATTATCATCGCATTTTGATAGAATTGTTAAACAGGTATTGCAAGATATAGATTTTGATGTAGATGGCGTGGTATTTGAGGTTACAAACGAAAATTTAAAAGTTGAAATGGGGGCAAACAGAAAATTCCACCGTTGGCAGATTGCTTTTAAAGAAAATATCGATAAAGCTAAGGTTAAAGTATTATCAGTTACCCCACAAGTAGGGCGCACAGGCAAGATTACACCCGTGGCAGAGTTAGAGCCTACCTTGTTAAGTGGGGCGACCATTCATCGTGCCACAGGGCATCATTATGGCTTGGTCAAAGCGCAAGGGCTGGGCGCAGGTGCTATCATTGAATTGACGCGTTCCGGCTTGGTGATTCCTAAAATAAATAAAGTTTTACAATCAGCAACGCCCGATATTCCGACGGCTTGCCCAAGTTGCAGCGAGTCTTTGCAATGGGAGTCTGATTTTTTAATCTGTCATAATCATCAATTATGCCCAGCACAAGTCGTTGGTAGAATGGAGTGGTTTTTCAAGGTATTGGCAAATAATGACGGTTTTGGTATCGCTACAATTAAAAAATTATATACACATAATATTCGAAAAATTTCACAAGTTTACGCATTAGATGCTGACGCATTGATGGCTATGGGCTTTGGTGAAAAAACCAGCAATAATCTTGTTGAGCAACTAAAAAGATCAAGAAGCGAACAAATTGAAGATTGGCGCTTTTTAGCGGCATTTGGCGTGGAAAGATTGGGGATGGGTAATTGTGAAAATCTACTTAAATCTTGCCCATTAACCGATATTTTTTCCTTAGATGCGCAGCAAATAGCCAATATTGATGGCTTTGCACAGCTTAGCGCACAATCCATCATAGATGGACTGGTATCCATTAAAGCAGAATTTGATTTAATTTTTAAACAAGGCTTTAATTTAGAATTGACAATTTTAAAAAAAGATTTAGCAGAATTTACACATCCATTAAATGGCAAAAAAATTATATTCACCGGTAAAATGAGTGCCTCACGAGATGAGATGAAAAAACACGCCAAATCCATTGGCATCCAAGTAGTTAGCAGTGTAAACGCAAAAACGGATTATTTGGTGATTGGCGAAAAAGTCGGTCCTAAAAAAATTGAAGCCGCCAAGAGGCTTGGGGTTGAAATTTTGACAGAGGTAGAGTATCTAAATTTAATCTAGACTTGACAGCGACATTATTTAAGTTATAATTATCAGCAGTTATTTCTCCAAAGGTGGAGAAATCAACACAAAACATCGGCGTTTATTTAAGCTTTTTTCTTTGAGAAAGGTTTAAGTAAGCGTTTTTTTTTCGTCAGTTTCAAAGAGGGAACTGGGAAAAGGTATAGAAGCCAGTAATCAAATTTGCATATTTTTATGCAAGTTGGGTTACTGGTTTTTTTGTTTATGGGGGATTTGCAATTTTGCAGAGAACTATTTTTTAGGAGAAGTTATATGAAAATGATAACAGCAATTATCAAGCCATTTAAACTTGATGAAGTGAGAGAAGCCCTTTCTGAAATTGGTGTTTCAGGAATTACGGCAACAGAGGTAAAAGGTTTTGGTCGTCAAAAAGGACACACAGAACTTTATCGCGGTGCAGAATACACGGTAGATTTTTTACCCAAAGTTAAATTAGAAATTGCAATTTCAGCAGACCAAGTGGACAGCGTGATTGAAGTAATTAGCAAATCAGCAAAATCTGACGGCGAAGGTAAAATCGGTGACGGCAAGATTTTTGTTGGCAATTTAGAACAAGTGGTCCGTATTAGAACGGGCGAAACTGGCGCAGTAGCGCTGTAGGAGATAACATGGAAAATACAATTTTAGAAATGCAATTTGCCATTGACACTTTTTACTTCTTGGTAATGGGTGCGCTGGTAATGTGGATGGCAGCAGGCTTCTCAATGTTAGAGGCAGGCCTAGTGCGAAGCAAAAATACAACGGAAATATTAACCAAGAACATTGGTTTGTTTGCGATTGCTTGTACAACTTATATGATTTACGGTTATGACATCATGTACGGTGGCGGTGTCATATTAGATGGGATTGAGGTAATCGCAAAAGATGCGACTTACGCCAAACCTTCTGACTTCTTCTTCCAAGTAGTGTTCGTTGCAACAGCGATGTCAATCGTTTCTGGTGCGGTAGCTGAGCGGATGAAGTTATTCTCATTCTTTGCTTTTGCAGTCGTATTTACTGGCATCATCTATCCAATGGAAGGTGCATGGACTTGGAATGGTGAAGCGGTGTTCGGTTTGTTTACGCTTGGCGACTACGGTTTTTCTGACTTTGCAGGTTCGGGTATTGTTCATATGGCAGGTGCAGCGGCAGCGTTAGCAGGTGTGATTGTATTGGGTGCTCGCAGGGGAAAATACAACAAAGACGGTTCATCTAATGCGATTCCAGGTGCTAATATGCCGATGGCAACTTTAGGTACTTTTATCTTATGGATGGGTTGGTTCGGTTTTAATGGTGGCTCTGTGTTGGCAATGGCAAGCAAAGAAAGTGCCAACGCTGTTGCAATGGTATTCTTAAACACTAACGCAGCAGCAGCGGGTGGTGTGATTGCAGCTTTACTATTGGTTAAGATCCTATGGGGTAAAGCAGACTTAACAATGGCACTAAATGGTGCATTGGCTGGTTTGGTTGCGATTACTGCAGGTCCTGATACGCCAACTGCTTTAGAGGCAACTTTAATCGGCGCTATTGGTGGTATCTTAGTGGTATTCTCAATCTCAATTTTAGATAAAACATTTAAAATTGACGATCCAGTTGGTGCAATTTCTGTGCATGGTGTGGTTGGTTTATGGGGCTTATTAGCAGTGCCAGTAACCAACGATGGGGTGTCATTCACAGGTCAATTATTAGGTGCGGCGACAATCTTTATTTGGGTATTTGCAACTTCATTCGCGCTTTGGTTAGCTCTTAAAGCAGTAATGGGTGTTCGTGTTTCAGCAGAAGAAGAAGCTGAAGGCGTGGATATATCTGAGTGTGGTTTACACGCATATCCAGAATTTACAACTAAGTAAAGATTACCCCCTAAAATTCGTATGAATTTTAACCCCCTTTATTGGGGGTTTTTTTCGTCTAACGAAAGTGTTGTAAAAGAAAATAAATAAAATTTTCAAATCATATATAATTATCCTTCATGAATGCAGCGCTTAAAATTATTTTGGTTGACAAGAACACAGGTCGTTCGGCAATGTTGCGTCGTGCTTTACAAGATAAAGGGCATGAGGTGATTTGTCGCATGGACAGCAGTGCTACTTTACAAGATAGCAATGAGTTAACCCATGCAGATGTGGTCATTCTCAATGCAGATATTCCTGACAACGAAGTATTTGCCAACCTGACTGATATTAACAAAACTAAACCCAAGCCGATTGTGATGTTTACCGAAGAGTCTAATTCTGAAATGGCAAGTTCAGCGATTAAATCTGGCGTAAATGCCTATATCGTTGATGGACTGGAAGAGAATCGTGTCCAGCCTATCATTGATGTCGCGATGGCAAGATTTAGAGAATTCCAGGCATTAAAAGATGAGTTGGATGCAACTCGCAGTCAACTCTCAGAACGAAAAGCAGTTGAGAAAGCCAAAGGTTTATTAATGAAGCACAAAGACATTAGTGAAGATGAGGCTTACCAGTCTTTACGAAAAATGGCAATGGATAAGAATAAGCGCATTGTCGATGTGGCTGAAAGTTTAATTAATACATTTGAATTACTTGATTAGAGCTTACGCACTACAAAGGTTTAAATCAGTCTAACTTTTTAAATTCTGCCTCAATTCTATCGAATTCATCGTCATCGTCATCGTCATCGTTCTCGTCCTCTTCTTTTATTTTCGTTGTTTTTGACTTTGGAAAATCATCGGCAGGCGTAGGGTCGTCGTCATTTTCTTTTGTTGATTCTTCTCGACGCTGAAACATCGGTGCAAAAATCAAACCTGCTTCAAATAATAACCACATCGGGATGGCAATTAAGGTTTGTGAGATAATATCCGGTGGTGTTAGCAGCATCCCCAATACAAAGGCACCAATCACCACATATGGACGATTTTTTTTAAGTTTCTCAATCGTGGTCATATTAAACATAATGATTAAGATGGTGGCAATTGGTACTTCAAACGCAACACCAAAAGCAAACGACACTTTTAACACGAAATCTAAATAGTATTGAATATCTGGGGTAAAGTCCACCACGCTTGGACCGATGCTGGACAAAAATCCAAAAATAACAGGGAATACAATATAAAACGAGAACAGTAATCCTGCGTAAAACAAAATGGTTGATGAGATGACCAATGGCAGAATTAAACGCTTTTCATGTTGATAAAGTGCAGGCGCAATAAATGACCAAATTTGATAGAGTAAATAAGGCATTGCTCCGTACACAGCAATAATCAATGCCATTTTGAGTGGTGTTAAAAAAGGTGAAATAACGCCAATAGCAATAATATTAGAACCCGTTGGCAGGACACCAATGATAGGCGCTGCAATAAAAGCATACACCTCATTAGCAAAAGGGAACAAGCCAATAAAAATAACTAAAATGGCAATCATTGAGCGCAACAAAGTATCACGCAACTCAATCAAATGCTGAATCAGCGTCATATCCTTATTGGTCATAATTTTGTATTGGCATCATTCTTAATGTCATTCAAAGCGTCTTTGGTTTCATCAATGATTTCAAGGATACTGGAATCCTTGTCTTCTAAATTTAGATGCTCTTTGAGTTTGTCGGCTTCAAGTTCCTCACCGATGTCTGCTTGAATTTTGGCAACAAAGCGTTTGCCTTTGCCTACATAGCGACCGACCGTGCGAGCAATCCCCGGCATTCTTTCAGGTCCAACCACAATCAAGGTAATAACACCAATTAAGGCAAACTCCCAAAAGCCAATATCAAACATGGTTTATTTTGTTACTTTATCTTCTTCTTTGATGACTTTAGCATCAATGACAGTATCTGTGCTATCAATGTTGTCATTTTCACCTTCTTTCATTGATTTTTTAAAGCCCTTGATGGCACCACCAAGGTCGCCACCAATGTTCTTCAGGCGCTTGCCACCAAATAACAACAAAACAATGACTAAAATAATAATTAATTCAAACGGTCCTGGCATCATATTTTTTCTCCTATTATTTATTTACTACGACTGGCTTTTTCTTCTAAACCCGATAAACCAAATCTCCTTGATAATTCTGTCTCTATTTTAGCCACTTCAATGTCTTTGTGGCGTAATAATACCAATGTATGAAACCATAAATCAGCAACCTCATAAATGATTTTATCTGCCTGGTCATCTTTGACTGCCATAATCACTTCGGCAGATTCTTCGCCAATCTTTTTTAAGATTTCATCCGTGCCTTTGGCGTATAAAGAGGCAACATAAGAACTGTCTGCATTAGTGCCTTTTCGTTGCTCTAATACACGCTCAAGTTGTTTTAAAATGTTATCCATAAATATCCTTTGGGTCCTTTAAAACTGGCATAGTCGTGGTCCACGCATCATTTTCCACCTTCTGGAAAAAACAAGATTTTCTCCCCGTGTGACAGGCGATACCACCGACTTGATCAACTTTGAGTAGAATAACATCATTATCGCAATCTGTAAAAATTTCTTTAATATTTTGTATATGCCCCGACTGCTCACCTTTAAACCACAATTTTTTTCGCGAACGAGAATAATACACCGCCTGCTGTTTTTCAATCGTTAATGCTAAAGATTCTGCATTCATCCATGCAAACATTAGAATTTCCCCTGTGGAAAAATCTTGGGCAATGGTAGCAATTAATCCATTACTGTCAAATTGTATTTGGTCTAAAGCATTCACGCAATCAATAAAAAATATTATAAAATAATGATTTTACCGATAGTTAAGGGGAGTGTATGCCATTATTTATATTGGTTTTTTTATTCGTCGGCAGTGCTTTTGCAAGCATTAAACCCTTCGCCTTAAACAGTGAAAAAAGTTTATACATCGTTGATGGTGACAGCATTAGTCTACAAATGCGTATTGCCAATATCGACACACCAGAAACCAGGCAAACTTGTCAACCTACAAAAGATAAAATTATAGATTGTGGACGATTATCCAAAGACTATATGAAAACACTTCTGACAAAAACACCAGGCAAAATAACCATCACACCCATCGCTATCGGTCATTATAAGCGCGTCTTAGTCAAGATATATAAAGGTGATATTGATATTGCCAAAACAATGGTTGAAGAGGGCATGGCATTCGCCTTTGGTGATTTTTACAAACAGGAAGAAGAATTAGCCAAGTCTAAGAAGGTGGGTTTTTGGGGGTTTTATCAGCCACCGATTATGCCAAGGAAGTATCGAAAATCAAACCCTTATCAACATAAATAACAAGCGTGTTTTAGCGCATAGTAACCAATTCTTCTGCGCTTGATGGATGAATGGCAACGGTATCGTCAAATTGTTTTTTAGTTGCGCCTATCTTAATAGCCACTGCAAAACCTTGTAACATTTCATCCGCGCCATGACCGATGATATGACAACCGACTACTTTTTCATCATCGCCAGCACACACCAACTTAAGTGCAGTCGTGGTTTTATGATCCAATAGGGCATCTGCCATCGGCGTGAATTCTGATTGATAAATTTTAACTTTGTCAAATTTCTCATTTGCTTCTGCTTCGGTTAGTCCAATTGTGCCAATCGGTGGATGTGAAAACACCACAGTAGCAATATTGTTATAATCTAGGTGCCTATCTTTCATATCATTGTAAATCCTATCTGACAGTCTTCTACCTGCGGCAATGGCAACTGGCGTGAGTGGCGTGCGCCCAGTTGCATCACCAAGTGCAAAAATATTCTCCACATTGGTTGTTTGGAATTTATCTGTTGGAATAAAACCCCTTTGATTGCACGCAACGCCTGCATTTTCCAAACCTAAATGTTGTGTCATTGGGTTTCTGCCGACTGCCCAAATGATTTGCTCAAAGCCACCAAATTCACCGTGATTGGTAAAAATGGTTTTATCAACAGAGACTTTATCAATCGTAGTACCATGATGAATTTTAATACCATGTGCCGTGTAGTCTTTTTCCAATGCTGCTTGAATTATCGGGTCAAAGCCTCGTAACAAGGTATCTGCCCTGCCAAAAATCTCAACCTCACTACCAAGTGCATTTAGCACACCCGCCAATTCAACACCGATATAGCCACCACCAATCACCGCAACTTTCTTAGGCAATGCTTCTAATTCAAAAAACCCATCAGAAGTAATACCGTATTCTGCGCCTTCAATGTGCGGCACCGCTGGTTCACCACCAGGCGATAAAACGATATAATCGGCACTGTAATTTTTACCATTCACAGATACGGTATTTTTATCTACCAACTTGCCGAAGCCATGAATGTAATCAATGCCCAATTTTTCTAAATATCCATCGTACCAAGTGGTAATACCATTAATGTAGTTATCTCTTGCTGTTTTTAACGCTTTCCAATCAAAGTTTTTCAGCTCAACATCAAACCCAAACCCCTTGGCGCTGTTAATCTGTGTTGCTGTATTGGCCGCAAACCACATTACTTTTTTAGGCACACAGCCGACATTCACGCAAGTACCACCAATGGTTTTAACCTCAATCACCAAACATTTTTTGCCGTATTCTGCTGCGCGTTCTACCGCTGATAGTCCACCAGAACCCGCACCAATTGCAATCATATCATAATGTTTTTTCATTTTTTTCTCCTAAAAAAAAGGGCTTTCGCCCTTATTTGAATTCATTCAAGAAATTAATGCGCAATCGGTTTGTCGGTAAATAAATAATCTTTTAGTTCTTTGTCAAAAGCCTTATCCTTGCGTCTAATCCACTCTAGCACCATTGCGGCATGTTCTTTTTCTTCATCACGATTATGTGCCAAAATTGTCGATAATTCGCTGTCTTGACACGCATCAATACGCTGATTATACCAATCAATTGCCTCTAATTCTTCCATTAAAGAGACAATTGCTTTGTGCATATCTTTGGTTTCTTAGGTTAAGTTTTTCTCAGCTTCGTGATAGCCTTCATTTGCCATGATTATTCTCCTTTAAAATATTGTTCTAATTCATCAGCGCCGCCAATATATTTACCACCGATAAATATTTGTGGTGTGGTACTTTTTCCACTCACTGCGTTTAATGAACGAGAGGTGATACCTTTGCCAAGCTCTATTATTTCAACATAAATTTTGTGTTTTTCTAATAAGTCTATCGCTCTTTTGCAATGTGGACAGCCTTTGCGAGAAAACAAGGTAGCTGTTTTTGGCACAATTGCATTAGGGTTGATGTAATTTAGCATTGTATCAGCATCAGATACCTCAAATGGGTCGCCTTCTACCTCTGGTTCAATAAACATTTTTTCAATAATACCATTTTTAATCAACATAGAATAACGCCACGACCTTTTGCCAAAGCCTAAATGATTTTTATCTATCAACATTCCCATACCATCGGTAAATTCGCCATTGCCATCGGGAAGCATGGTAATGTTTTCAGCCTCTTGATCTTTTTTCCATTCATTCATTACAAAAGTATCATTAACCGATATGCAAACAATTTCATCCACACCATTTTCTTTAAAAATAGGGGCTAATTCATTAAAACGCGGCAAGTGTGAAGAGGAGCAAGTGGGTGTGTAGGCGCCAGGTAGTGAAAATACAATAACCGTTTTATTATTAAAAATATCATCACTTGTAATATCTACCCACTGATGATTGCGCTGTGTTTTAAAAGTGACACTAGGCACTTTATTTGCTGTTTTATCTTCTAACATGATTACTCCTTATTGATTAAAATGTTATTTTAGATAGAATTAATTATTAAGTAAAACGAAAAATATTGATTATAATGATTGATAAAAACGATTATCAATATTTATGCTACCTTCACTTAAAAATTTAACATACCTTTTAGCGCTTAAAAAGCACCTGCATTTTTCCAAGGCTGCAAAGGCTTGTTTTGTGAGTCAATCAACCCTAAGTGCCGGCATCAATAAATTAGAACAAGACTTAAATGTGCAATTAGTTGAGCGAACCAATAAATATGTTTTATTTACACCAATAGGCGTAAGGATTGCTAAATATGCTCAAGATGTAATGTTTTCAATGCAAGATTTGATCGGGGTGGCTGATTTAGATTTTTTTAACTCAACCATTAAAATTGGCATCATTCCAACCATTGCCGCTTATTTGTTGCCAGAATTTGTCGCCAAGGTCAAACAAAACTATCCAAAACTTAAATTAGTTATTATTGAAGATACCAGTGCCAATCTTTTATTGAAAGTTGCACAATTAGAAATAGATTTTGCGATTTTTGCATTTCCATTTGAAGAAAGAGAAAATATCATTCAAAAGCGAATTTTTGAAGATAAATTGTATTTGGTTAAACACCAAAATGGTCAAAATAATGAATTATTGTTATTAGAACAAGGGCATTGTTTAAGAAGTCATATCTTAGATAATGACAATATTGATAAAACAAAAGTCTCAGAATATACTTGTGCCAGTTTAGAAACTTTAGTGATTATGATTAACATGGAAATTGGGGTAAGTTTTTTACCAAAAATTGTTATAGATAGTGGAATTTTAGATAAATATCCAGAGCTGATTATTGACAAAAACCAAGTGGTATTATCTCGTGATATTGGTATTATTTATCGTAAAAATACGCCTAATGAAGATGGAATTTTGACATTAAGTTTATTTTTAAGGTGAATGCTTTTTTACTTACTTATCGATATTTTTTTATCAAAGCCGATAAAATGATATAACTTTCTAAGTCCATTACACCGTTTACTTTATTAGGTCTAAAATGTCTTTGAAAGGCAGATATAATAGAGCGATATAACTCAGGGTCATTCGGGGCAGCGCTAAAACTATAGCCATATTTTATTAAAGATTGTTTGACTATTTCCTTATCAGGGACAGATTTAAGCCTGTGGGTAAAATATTCAATATCAGATTTATCATACCAAGCAGAAAGTCCGTTTTTAGCCAATTTTTTCCATGGGAACAATGTTCCAGGATCTATTTTTCTACTGGGGGCAATGTCGGAGTGACCAATGATATTGATATCTTTAATAGCATAGCGCTGTTTGATTTGCTTAACTAAAAATATCAGCGCCTCAATTTGTTGCTGAGTAAAGGGGTATAGATTACCATCTTTATTGACAATCTCTATGCCAATAGAGGAGTTGTTTAAATCTGAATCTGAGCCCCACGCACTAACGCCCGCATGCCAACTGCGTTTAGATTCTGGCACCAGTTGATAGATAATATCAGGATATTTTTTACTTATTGCATTATTGATCAAATAATGAGAGCTGACTGCTCTATGCACATCCTTGCCAAGTAATTCTTCAAATGACCTTTCAGTATCAGCAACTGTATAATGAATAATAATTTGCCTTATTCTTGAATTGAAATTATCAGATTTGTATTCTTTATTGATAACAAAGTTTTGGGCGTTTGTCATATTTAAAATAGAAGATAATAAAGTGAAAGTGGTTATTTTAAATAAATATTTCATTAATTTTTTTTAAACAATTAATGATAATTATAACTAATTTCTTTTGAGATAGGATTTTTATTATAACCCTGCTTTTAAACTTACCTTGATAAATTGATCTAAATTGCCATCTAATACATCCCTTGTATTGCTGCTTTCAAAACCTGTGCGTAAATCTTTAATGCGCGATTGGTCTAATACATACGAGCGGATTTGACGCCCCCAGCCGATGTCGGATTTGTTGTCTTCCAGTTCTTGATTTTCGCTGTTGCGTTTTTGTATTTCTAATTCGTAAAGTTTGGATTTAAGTTGTTTCATCGCCTGATCTTTGTTGGCGTGTTGTGAGCGACCGTCTTGACATTGCACCACAGTGTTGGTGGGCAAGTGGGTAATGCGTACGGCTGACTCTGTCTTGTTGACATGTTGCCCACCTGCGCCACTAGCGCGGTAGGTGTCGATGCGAATATCAGTTTTGTTGATGTCAATATTAATGTTGTCGTCTATTTCAGGAGAAACGAAAACTGAGCAAAAAGAGGTGTGGCGTTTGCCGTTGGCATTAAAGGGTGATTTTCTGACCAAGCGATGAATACCGATTTCACTACGCAACCAGCCGTAAGCATAGTCACCTTCAAAGTGAATGGTGGCAGATTTGATGCCTGCCACTTCGCCTGCGGAGGCTTCCATTAATTTCACTTTGAAATCGTGTTTTTCACCCCAACGCAAATACATTCGTAATACCATCTCTGCCCAGTCCTGGGCTTCGGTGCCACCTGAGCCCGATTGAACATCAAGATAAGCAGAATTGGCGTCTAATTTACCATTGAACATTCTTTGGAATTCCAAGCGCTCAATTGCAGTTTCGCAGGTTTGTAAATCAATCATGAGGCTATTAGCGGTATCCTCATCATTTTCAGATTGTGCCATATCTAAGAGTTCTGTTGCATCTTCTAAAACCGCATTAGATTGGTCGAATACTGTGCATATATTTTCTAAGATGGATTTTTCCTTGCCTAATGCTAAAGCAATTTCTTGATTAGACCAAACATCGGGATTTTCCATTTCCAATAGCACTTCTTCAAGACGAGCGCGTTTTTCTTCTAAATTAAGGTGCTGTGATAGCGCGATAGAACGCTGAATTAAGTCGTCAATTTTTTGATAAGTGGGCGAGAGTTCCATAATGGGTATTTTATTCTTTTAAAAACAAAAAAGCCCCAAAAAATGGGGCTTTTTTTTATTTCTGTTTAGATAGTTATTTTCTAAGACCTAAGCGAGAAATTAAATCTGAATAAGCAGGAACATCATTACTTCTAAGGTAAGTCAATAACTTTTTACGCTGAGAAACTAAACGCAAAAGACCTCTTCTTGAGTGATGGTCTTTTTTATGTGTCTTAAAATGCTCAGTTAAATGCTTGATGCGTGCTGTTAATAAAGCGACTTGAACATTGGTTGAACCGGTATCGCCTTCTGCGGTTTGGTATTCTTTGATGATTGCTTGTGTATCAATTGACATAATTATGTTATCTATTGGATGAAAATATAAAAAGAGCAATTATACGCTAATTGGATTTTATTTGCCAATCTTTTAGTAAAAAATCTCTTCGCCTTTTGGGCGGCTTTTAAAACGACGGTGAATCCATAGGTATTGCTCGGGCGTTGTGAGGATTTGTCGCTCTAGTATTTTATTAGTAAGCGTGGCATTTTGCTGTGCATCTGCTGATGGATACACTTCCAGCGGGGGGGAAAAATTTAGTTTATAGCCTAGTTCTATGCGTGTGAATGCCAGTGGGATAACCACCGTGTTATCGATATTTGCTAATTTTGCAGTGGCTTTAATGGTGGCAGTTTCTACGCCAAAGAAGGGTGCAAAAACTGAGTTTTTTACACCTAAGTCCTGGTCGGGCGCGTACCAAATTGGTAATCCTGATTTTAAGGTTTTAATGAGGGACCTTGAATCTTTAGTCTTAACCATTATTGCACCATGTTTGATAAATTGCTTGGTCATTTCTGCGTCAAATAGCGCATTATTTTGTGGTCGATAGATATCGGCAAATTTAAAATTTTGTAACAAAATCCTACCTGCCAACATCATCGTCGTAAAATGCCCAACCAATAAAATGACATTTTTTTTCTGCGCTATGGCGTCTTCCAAAATATCGATATTGCTGATACTATAAATTTTTCTAAGTGCGGAATCTGCTAAATAAAAACAATTGGCGGATTCGAAAAAAGCAATACCAAGCGACTCAAAATGTTGCCTTGCTAGTTGCTCAACTTCGGATTTGCTTTTATGTGGAAAGCACTTGGCAATATTTACCAGTGCAATGCGTCTAAATTTGCTCAATATTCGATATAAAACACGCCCCATGGATTTGCCCATAGAGATTTGTGTCTTAATCGGCAGTCTTGCCCCTAATTTCATTAAAGCAATTAAAATCCAAGTTGGGATAAATTTAGGATGATAAAAATTCTGTTTTGTCATTAAAATGTGTTCTTATATATGCCTTACATTAGTGAAAATTTTCTTAATGATTTACCCAATCAAATCGACATTGTAGATTTGATTGGCAAACGCTTGACGCTCAAAAAATCAGGCAGTGGTTATCGTGCACCTTGCCCATTTCACGGAGGCAAAAATCCAAACCTTGCTGTGAATGCACAGGAGCAATTTTATCACTGTTTTAAATGTGGCGAGAGTGGCAATGCAATTAGTTTTATCCAAAAATACGAAAACGCATCGTTTGTCGAAGCCGTAGAAACCATTGCTAGCGAATTTGGATTGACAATTATATATGATAAAAACACTACACCTATTGACCCCAGTTTAGAGCGTTATCGTTTGCTATCTGAAAAAGTCGGCGAATTTTATCGGCAACAATTAAAGACCTCTCCCGCCAAAGCCAAAGCGGTTAATTATGCAAAAAAACGCGGTATCAGTAGTGAAATTGCCAAGCGTTTTGCTTTGGGTTTTGCCACGCCAGGCAACAAAGATTTATTAACCCATTTTGAAAAAACCGAGCAAGATGTTATTGATTTAAAAGCCTTGGGTTTAATCAAAACAGGCGAATACGGCGACTACGATTTTTTCCGTGACCGTTTAATGTTCCCAATTCACAATAGCAAAGGCTATGTTGTTGCTTTTGGCGGACGAGCGTTTGACAAAAATGCCAAAGCAAAATACCTTAATTCTCAAGAAAGCCCTATCTTTTTCAAATCAAAAGAACTCTACGGACTGCATCATGCACGCAAATTCTCACGCACAATGGACTATATCTTGGTGGTTGAAGGTTATATGGATGTGGTTGCATTACATCAAGCAGGTATCACCAAAGTGGTGGCAACTTTAGGCACAGCAACTACCCCAGAGCATTTGCAAACATTAATGCGCACCACCAAAACCATTGTCTTTTGCTTTGACGGTGATGATGCAGGTCGCGCTGCGGCGTGGAAGGCACTTAAAATCACTTTGCCAATGATCAAAGCAGGTTTATTAATTAAATTTTTATTTCTACCCGACGGCGAAGACCCAGATACTTTGGTTAAAAAAGAATCAGCGCTTTCTTTTGAAAAACGCATTGAAAAAGCACAACCCCTTTCAAGGTTTTTATTTGAACACACCAAAAAAGAAGTCGATTTTAACAGCATTGAAGGCAAGACTTTATTCTTAGAAAAAGTCTCAGTATTGATTGCACAAGTAACCTATGATGTTTATCAACAACAATTGATTGATGGCGTTGCAAACGAAGTTGGGCAAAGCGTCAAACAAGTCCAAACTATTTTTGACAGACGAACAGAAACCTTGCAAGTACAAGCCCTGCAAGCCCCACTTGAAATGAATGATGAATCTGCAATACCAGACTACGAAATTGACCATCACACCGATTTTGTTCCTGCTAAAAAAGAAAATAACGCCACTAAAACCTTAATGTCAAAGATGATTAGCCTGTTTCTCAATTATCCGTCATTGGCGGATAGTACCGTCGAAGTTAGAGTGCGTAATATTGATAAATCAGAAGTATTATTAGAATTAATCCATTCTGCAGAAATTGACGAAGATATCACTCAAGAGGACCTTATTAAACCCTTTAAACCCAAGTCTGGCGTCTATAAGCGCCTACAGGAACTCTGCACTCTCACGCCGCACTTAAGCGAAAACCAAGCCCGTGATGAATTTCAATCCGCCCTAAACGCCGCTGAGAAATTTCAAGAAAGCACTAAAGTAAAAAATTTAATTTCAAGTGCCAACACTCTAGAGGCGCAACGAAAAGTGATGGAAGGCATTCAGAAAAGTAAGGTTAAAAAATAGTTGTTTTTCCATGTGCCTGATAGGTTGGTCGTTGTTAAGACCAAAGGGGCTAATTAGACCAAGTCCAAACTCGACTTAAGCCTTTAGGCTTAACATTAATTTGGGTGTGTGATAACCAATTATCGAATGTCGCCTTATTTTGTTGTGGAGTGCTCCGATATTTTAGTTTACTCTCTAGTTTGGCAGATATTCAGTTTGTCGGAGGGGCTTTAGAGTTCAGAGTGATCTCACGCTGGGAAAGAAAGTTGACATGGGTAGGGTTTTAATGATAAAATTTCATCAGAAAGTAGGAACCCTAAATTCATTTTGGGGCTTTTCCAAGTGGTTCAAAAATAAGGAGAAATTATTATGGCATTAGATAACTATACAGGCAAATATACAGGTGCTGGACAAACCATCGTTATAATCGATCAAGGTATTTCAACGAGTTATACCAATAGCAATGTCGTTTACTCTTATGATTTTGCAGACAACGATAGCAACGCAGTCAATAGCGGTGGCAATCATGGCGGGATGGTTGCAAATGTTGCTCAACAAGTAGCTTCTGGCGTTAAAATTATTCATTTAAAGGTATTTTCAGACGGTTCATCAGGTGCGTATTTTTCTGATATTGAGGAAGCGCTACAATGGGTAGTTAACAACACAAATACTTATAACATTACTGCAGTTAACATGTCTTTAGTTTCTGGCAATGTGCAAACACCTTCTGTTTGGTTGGGCTCCGATGAATATCAGGCTCTGGATGACAAAGGTGTAATTGTTACTGTTGCTTCTGGCAATAGTAAAGCATCTTATGCTACTGATGGTGTTAATTGTCTATCTTCCAGTGAGAGCGTTATTTCAGTTTCCGCTACCGATATAAATGGCGATTTTACTAATTTTTCACAACAGCACAAAGATTTAACTGATGTTGCCTCCTTAGGTAAAAATGTCAATGTAATTGATGATAGCGGTGTTGTGCACTCAATATCAGGCACCAGTTTTTCTGCGCCAACAATTGCAGGCGCTGCTGCAATTTTGCAAGAGGCAGCAATAGATTTATTAGGACATAAATTAACAGATGAAGAGTTTTTGGATCTTATTCAAAAAACAGGCGATAAAGTTACCAACTACACTATTAATGATGGCACCTCTACAGCTGTTTCATCAAATTATTTTGATAAAGATGTTTTAGTTGATGCGTTATCAATGTCAGATACAATCACAACAATTAATGACGGAACAATAGCGACTGCGCAAAAAATAGGAGTTTTAACTACTGGCACCAAACTATTAACTGATTCTGTTACCAAGTCTATAGACGATAAAGACTTTTATCAATTTGAATTAACTAAAGAAAGCAGTGTTGATTTTTTGTTGTCTGGTCTGGACTCTGATATAGATTTAAATCTATATGATGGCAATGGCAAAGCAATTCATCAAGGTTGGGCATGGGGTAGTGTTGATATTGCTTACCAAGAAACATTGGCTGCGGGTACTTATTATGTGGGAGTAGATTATTACGATGGTGTTAATCAAGCAGATAGTAGTACTTATAATTTAAGCTTAACTGTTGATAATGGCGCACTAACACCAACATCAACATCAACATCAACATCAACATCAACATCAACATCAACATCAACATCAACATCAACATCAACATCAACATCAACACCAACATCAACACCAACATCAACACCAGATGACGGAAAAATAGCGACTGCGCAAAAAATAGGAGTTTTAACTACTGGCACCAAACTATTAACTGATTCTGTTACCAAGTCTATAGATGATAAAGACTTTTATCAATTTGAATTAACTAAAGAAAGCAGTGTTGATTTTTTGTTGTCTAATCTGGACTCTGATATAGATTTAAATCTATATGATGGCAATGGCAAAGCAATTCATGAAGGTTGGGCATGGGGCAGTGTTGATATTGCTTACCAAGAAACATTGGCTGCGGGTACTTATTATGTGGGAGTAGATTATTACGATGGTTATAATTATTACGATGGTGTTAATCAAGTAGATAGTAGCGCTTACAATTTAAGCTTAACTATTGCCCCTGTTGGTTATACAGAGATTAATCTAGCAAATGCTGTGGCTTATTTAGAAACACATCAAAATGAATACAACGACCAAATTGTCCTGTAATTTGGATGCTGTTGAAGTTAGTAAAAATAGTCGCATTGTTGCCATTATTTTATTTTCTAGGCAATGCGACTTATGCTATAAATACCAATAGTTCTAAACAAAAAAACATGAGCAGTCAAATCCTTGAAATAACACCTGATCACATTCGCCAAAATTGGATTTTTGACACTCAAGTTAATAGCACATCTGGTTTTGCCATTATGAAAAATGCTCAAGAATGGCAAGATTTTTGGCATGATATGCCGTCTACTATGGATACTCCTAACTGGGTTGAAGGTGATGTTGCTGTGTTCATATTTTTAGGAAAAGACCTGCCAGGCGGTACTAGGGCACAACTCACAATCATAGATTATCAATCCGAACAAGACTCAGCCACACTCTTTTGGCAACTTAGCAGAGATTTAAACGCAATTTCCGTTACTGCTTTTCAAGACATTTGGACAGTATTCATACTTAATTCAAAACACAACCCAATTTTTGGAAAAATAAACAACATTGTTAAAACTTATTAGAATTAGCGGCGATAAATTTAACCCCACAGTTGAAGACAGTTATTTTTTTATCGTGCGTTTGATAGATTGATCGCTGCTTAAGATATTTTCCATTGCCTCTTTAAACACTATAGCAGCCGAGTTTGAACCTTCGCAACTAATTTTTAGTTTTGGGTTCCAATTTGCATAGCACTCTTTTGGATAGTCTAGCCTGACGACCATAATATATTTTGGTTTTTTGACAGGGACGAAGCCAACGAAAAAAGTGCGTTTTGCACCGTCTTTGTTGTATTTTCCATTGATGAGCATTTCCGCAGTGCCTGTTTTTCCTGCGATATTATAGCCTTTGATGCGAGCACGATAGCCGGAGCCCTTGAGGGATACTACAGCATCCAATAAACTGGCAATTTTGTCGGTGGAGGCTTTGTTGAATACTTGGGTTTTTTCTTGGTAAGTACTAACGCCTTTGACCAACTTTAGTGGAGGTATAGCGCCATTATTAGCAAAAACTAGGTAGGCTCTGGCGAGTTGGGCTAAGTTGGTTTGCATGGGTCCGTAACCATAAGATAAAGTGCGTTTGGACGATGTTGACCATGAGTGTGTGGTTTTTAAAGTACCAGGGGTTTCAATATTGGGAATGAGTCCAAGTGAGCGTCCGAAACCAAGTTTGTTCCAAGTATTATACATATCTTCTTTTGTTAGTCTTTCTGAGACATTGACGGTGCCAAGGTTGTGGGATTTTTGAAGGATTTTTTTGACGGTCATTTTGAAATATTTACCGTCGGGTTTTAGGTGCCCGATGCGTTTTGTCACATCAATTTTTTCATCATCAGTTGCGGTAATTTTGCCTTTATCTAGTGCTAAAAGCATGGTGAATGGCTTCATGGTTGAGCCAGGTTCTATTTTATCTGAGAGCACATGGTTTCGATAATTTTCTGCGTGGTAAACAGTTTTATCATTTGGGTCATCGGCAGGGTAGTTAGCAAGTGCTAAAATTTCACCTTCTGCATTGAGAATAATGGCTGAGCCAGAATCAGCCTTATGTTTTTCAACAGATTTTTTGATGGCGGCATAGGTGTAGAATTGAATGTTGGCGTCAATGGTTAGGCTGATATCTTGACCGTGTTTAAGCGGGGTGTCGACTGCAAGGTTAAAATAACCACCTTGGGTAAATTGGTCAAAACTTAAGGATTTAACACCGTCTTGTCCTGCGAGGGTGGGCTCGAATTCGCCTTCAATGCCAGATGCACCGATGCCGTTGTGATTGACACGACCAATCAGAGGGGCTAATGAGGCGGATTTTGGGTAGTATCTGCGGGTGTCTGTTTGCAGTCTAACACCACGAATATTTTGCATTTTGCAATTTTTAACTAAGCCCGGCTTAGTTAAGCCGGGCTTAGTGAGGTGGCTTTGACAAACTCTTAGTTTTACTTTGTTTAGTCTTTCCAGGTTTGCAAGAATTGGGCTATTAAGTCTGAGGTTTTTACGAATGACTAGGTTTTTTCTACCCAGATGTCTACTGAGTTTTTTCTTAATTTTTTCTTGTAATTCCGCCTCAGGAATTTCTAATGCTTTAGCGAGTTTTGAAATAAAGACGGGTTGAATTTGAGTGGGGTCTAAGTTGACTTTTTTCAAAATCAAGGTGCTAGCGAGGGTATCGCCATTTCTATCCAGGATATCACCACGGCGCGCTTTGGATTTGAATGTATTGTAGGCTTGTTGATTGCCCCTTTCTTGTAATGTGATATTGCCCGCATCAAGCTGGTGAATGGTCATTACTCGATAGCCAAAGCCACAAAAAAGAACGATAAAAGACCATTTAATTATGTTTTGACGGCGTGAATAATGTTGTGTCCTAGAAAGTTTGAACATTTCTTTGAGTTTAACTATCATAGGTTTAACACTCTAATCTTCACAGGTCTTTGCATGCGCAATTTAGTAATGGCTTTTTTTTGAATTTTGTTGCCACTCATTTGTTCTGAATATTCGCTCAATAGTTGTTTTTGTTTGGCAGTAATGAATTGATTATTTTGTTGCACGGAGGTAATTTTTTTGTAAAGCAAGTGACTTTGATTGTGCCAATAAATTGTTAAAAAAGACAAGATGACAATGACAAGAATAAGTAATGCATTAATACGATTAATCAGCATTGTCATAATCTCCTATGCAATTCGTTCAGCGATTCGTAGTATCGCACTTCTTGAGCGTCTGCTATCGTTGATTTCTACTTTACTGGCAAAACTTTTGCCCAAATCTTTGAGGGGCATTTGCTTGGTTTCATTGTTCATAATCGGCAGACCTTTCGGCAGCTGTTTTTGTTTTGAGTGTTTTTGAATGAATTTTTTGACAATGCGGTCTTCAATGGAGTGAAAACTGATGACAGATAGGCGACCTTTAACAGCGAGGATTTTAAGGGTTTGGTTTAGCGTATCTGAGAGTTGTTTGAGTTCTTGGTTGATGAAAATGCGGATAGCTTGGAAGGTGCGAGTTGCGGGATGTTTATGCTTTTTTGTTTTGACCACGCTGGCGACAATGTTGGCTAATTGCAGTGTGGTTTCAATTGGCTTTTCTATTTGGAATCTTTTGATGGCAGTAGCAATCTGCCTGCTTCTGCGCTCTTCGCCGAATTCGTAGATGACATTGGCAATCTCAGTTTCGTTGGCAGTGGCAAGCCATTGTGCGGCACTGATGCCAGTAGTTTGGTTCATACGCATATCTAATAGTCCGTCAGCGTTAAAACTAAAACCACGATCAGCGTTGTCAAGTTGCGGGGAGGAGACACCGAGGTCCATTAAAATACCGTCGATTTTTCCGAGCAGCCCTTGTTCTGTAAGTAGGTTGTGCATGTTAGCGAAAGGACTATGAATAACGGTTAATCGCTTATCGTTAAAATTTTGTTGCGCGTATTCAATGGCAGCAAGGTCTTGGTCGAAGGCGATGACTTTGCCGTCATTGCCTAATTGGTTTAGAATACCTTGTGTATGACCGCCTCTACCGAAAGTTGCATCTATGTAGATGCCGTTTTTTTTGATTGCTAAGCCTTCGATAGACTCATTGAACATTACAGACTGGTGATGGTTACTGGTCATAGTGATAGTTGAGAGACTTCAACTGGGATTTTCTCTTGTTCGCTTAGAGTATCAAGGTTATCGAGTTGCTTGTGCCATACAGTTTCGTCCCAAAGTTCAAAATTGTGACCTTGTCCGCTCATAATAATTTTTTTGTCAATGCTAGCATATTCTCTCAAAGTTGCAGGGATTAAAATGCGTGAGGCACCGTCCAGTTCGCAGTCGGTGGCGTGACCGATGAGTTTGCGTTTTAAGCGTTTGCTGTGGATATTGAGCGAGGGCAGGGCGCTGATCTTTTCTTCAAGTGTCAGCCAATATTTTAAGGGGTAAAGTAATAAACAAGCGTCATCTGGGTGGATACTGAGCACCATTTTCCCAGTGCAAATCTCATCGATTTGCATTTGATGGCGTGTTGGGATTTTGAGTCGTCCTTTAACATCAATGCTGAGATTGTGAACCCCGCGAAACATTTAACGAGGTTGCAGTTGCTTTTGATAAAAAGCCATCGCACCTAAAATAAGGGCAACAATAGTAATCACGACAAACGCTTTACCATTGTTGATTTCCGCTTGTTTGGCACCGATTAGGGCTAATACACTGAGTGAAGTTGTTGACAAAAGTACACCGATAAGTATTTTTTTGAGTTGCATAATCTACGCCCATTATTGTTGTTTAAAAATACATTTTATACCACTTTATACCACTTTTTACTACTTTTAAAAAATACAGATTTTTTATACGATTTATATTTTTTCTGCTAAATTCTGGTTATGAAATATCATTTAATTCATAGAAATTCTATTGCTAAGGTGCTAGAAAAGGCACATCAATACCGTTCTTTGCTTTTTGTGGCGGCTAAAATTAACCATTTAGAGCAATTACCACAAGGTAAAATATACGTGCTAAGCGTATGAGTGAGGTGATGTTTAATAATGGATTTGGCGTTTGTTCCAATCACCGTCATCGTGAGGCGCAATGCCCAAAAAACATTAGCGTTAGTAATATTACCGCTATGAATAAATTGATTAGTTGGTCTTAAAAAAAGGAAGCGTTATGTCAAATAGTGATTTACATCAAAAAGCATTGGATTACCATCAGGGCAATCGACCGGGAAAAATTGTCGTTAATGCGCATAAACCCATGGAAAGCAGTGCAGATTTATCTTTGGCTTATACGCCTGGCGTGGCTGCACCCGTTAGAGAAATTGCCAAAGATGCTAGTAAAGTAGATTTATACACTGCCAAGGGTAATTTGGTTGCCGTGATTTCAGATGGTTCTGCAGTTTTAGGTTTGGGCAATGTTGGACCTTTAGCATCAAAACCGGTAATGGAGGGCAAGGCGGTATTGTTTAAAAAATTTGCTGATATTGATGTGTTTGATATTGAAGTTGATACCCAAGATGTTGATGAATTTGTACAAACGGTGAAAAATATTGCCCCAACTTTTGGGGGTATTAATTTAGAGGATATCTCAGCACCGCGTTGTTTTGAGATTGAACGGCGTTTAATTAAGGAACTTGATATCCCAGTTTTTCATGATGACCAACACGGCACTGCTATTATTATTTCTGCTGGTTTGTTAAATGCAATTGAGATTCAAGGAAAAAACATTAAAGAAGTGAAACTGGTTTGTTTGGGCGCAGGTTCAGCAGGTATTGCCACGCTAAATTTATTATGTAAACTGGGCTTAAATAAAGACAATATTTTATTGGTTGATAAAGAAGGTGTCGTTTCTACCGACCTTCAAAATGTTAGTCAAGTTAAGGCGCAATATGCGGCAGAAACAGATAAAAAAACTTTGGCCGAAGCTATGCGAGGTTGTGACATATTCATTGGCGTTGCAGCTGCCAATTTGGTGTCTAAAGATATGATAAAGTCAATGGCAAATAATCCAATTGTATTCGCCTTGTCCAATCCTGACCCTGAAATCTCTCCTGCAGACGCCCACTCAGTGCGTGATGATTTAATTATGGCAACAGGACGCAGTGATTATCCAAATCAAGTGAATAATGTTTTAGGCTTTCCTTTTATTTTCAGAGGCGCACTTGATGCCAAAGCCAAAGAAATAAATATAGAAATGAAAATTGCTGCCGTGCATGCGCTTAAAGACTTGGCGAAATTAGAGGTTCCTCAAGAGGTGTTAAAGGCTTACAATGCCGACTCTATGAGCTTTGGCAAAGATTACATTATTCCAAAACCATTCGATAAAAGGTTGGTTGATGTGGTGCCAAAAGCAGTGTTTGATGCTGCAGTTTTAAGTGGTGTTGCAAATATTTAACCTTTCTAAATCTTACGACTAAATTTATTAAAAAAACCCTTGTTTATCCTGTTAACTTATGGGATAATACCCGATTGCTTTTTGGGGAGGGGTTCCCGAGTGGCCAAAGGGAACAGACTGTAAATCTGTCGGCTCCGCCTTCGAAGGTTCGAATCCTTCCCCCTCCACCAAAGAGCAAAATAGGATTTGCGGGTATCGTATATTGGTATTACCTTGGCCTTCCAAGCCAATGAGACGAGTTCGATTCTCGTTACCCGCTCCATAGTGAAAGAGGTTGCGCTCACCTAGCTCAGTCGGTAGAGCACTTCCTTGGTAAGGAAGAGGTCGGCGGTTCAAATCCGCTGGTGAGCTCCATAAATTAATGTAATAAAAATGAGGAATATAAAATGTCAAAAGAAAAATTCGAAAGAAACAAACCCCATGTCAATGTTGGCACAATCGGTCATGTTGACCATGGTAAAACTACCCTAACAGCAGCCATCACCAAAGTAATGGCAGAAGCAAACGGCGGTGAATTTAACGACTATGCAGATATTGATAACGCTCCTGAAGAAAGAGAACGCGGCATTACTATCTCAACAGCCCATGTAGAATACGAAAGTGAAACGCGTCATTATGCTCATGTAGATTGCCCAGGACATGCGGATTATGTTAAAAATATGATTACCGGTGCTGCCCAAATGGACGGCGCTATTATTGTTATCGCTGCCACAGATGGCCCAATGGCACAAACCCGTGAGCACATTCTTTTGTCTAAGCAAGTTGGTGTTCCATACATCCTTGTTTATATGAATAAAGCCGATATGGTTGACGATGAAGAATTGGTAGAATTGGTTGAAATGGAAATCCGTGAGTTATTAACAGAATACGATTTCCCAGGTGATGACACGCCAGTTATCTTTGGCTCTGCACTTAAGGCATTAGAAGGCGATACTTCAGACATCGGTGTGCCTTCAATCGTCAAACTGGTTGAAGCATTAGACACTTATATTCCAACCCCTAAGCGCGACACAGATAAGACATTCATTATGCCAATTGAAGATGTATTCTCAATCTCTGGCCGCGGCACCGTTGTAACAGGTCGTATTGAAGCAGGGGTTGTTAATGTTGGTGACGAATTAGAAATTGTTGGTATCAAAGAAACAAAAACCACCACTTGTACAGGTGTTGAAATGTTCCGTAAGTTATTAGATTCTGGTGAAGCAGGTGACAATGTTGGCGTGCTTCTTCGTGGCACCAAGCGAGAAGAAGTTGAACGCGGTCAAGTATTGGCGAAACCAGGCTCTATCAAACCACATGCAAAGTTTGAAGCAGAAATCTATGTCTTAAGCAAAAATGAAGGTGGTCGTCATACACCATTCTTCAACAACTACCGTCCACAGTTTTATTTTAGAACAACAGATGTAACTGGCGCATGTCAATTACCTGAGGGCGTAGAAATGGTAATGCCTGGCGACAATGTGAAAATGCAAGTAGAATTACTTTCTCCGATTGCTATGGAAGATGGTTTAAGATTTGCCATTAGAGAAGGCGGTCGTACGGTTGGCGCGGGTGTTGTTGCTAAGGTGACAGATTAAAGGAAATAGTAGAATTGGCTCAGAGGTTTTGAGTCTTATAAAGAATACCTTTAGTAATCGTTTGATTAGTAAAGGTATTTTTAATGAGACTGTTGATTATTAAAAGTGCGATTTAGGAAATGCAGAAAATAGTGCATTTTTTACTAAAAAATGAGAAGAATAGCCAGCTATTTGACGAGTTTTTTGAGTGAAAAAGGTGCTGTTTTATGTGTTCCATAAATTGTGCTTTTCAATATTCAACAGTCTCTTAATTTTAGGCAAGTGGCTCAATTGGTAGAGTGGCGGTCTCCAAAACCGTTGGTTGGGGGTTCGAGTCCCTCCTTGCCTGCCATATTAAAATAGGATGTGATTTGTGAGTAAGAATACAGAAAGTCAAGTAGCAAAAGAGTCGTCAATAGGAATGTTTGTAGCAATTCTAGTTGTGATTGCTTCGTTAGTGCTTTACTATAGTAACCCATTGGCATTAAACACAACGCTTTACAAGGTGTTGGTTTTGTTGGCAGGTTTGGTGGTTGCAGGCTTTGTGTTTTTCAAATCACCACAGGGCATCCGTTTAAATGCGTTTTTCAAAGAGACAAAAATTGAATTGCGTAAAGTTGTTTGGCCGACCAAAGATGAGACCGTTAAGACGACTGGTATGATTATGGTAGCAGTAGTTATTGTTGCGATATTTTTATGGATTGTTGATGCGTTCTTTACTTGGGCTGTTCAACTACTAACAAACTAAAAGGGATTATAAAAATGTCTAAGAGATGGTATGTACTCCACGCAAGAAGCGGATATGAAGCGAAAGTAAAGCTTGCGATTGAAGAAACAATTGAGAGAGAAGGTGTTGTAGATTTGGTTGGTGATATTGTGATTCCAACCGAGCAAGTAGTAGAAATCAAAGATGGTCAGAAGAAAACAGCAGAACGAAAGTTCTTTCCAGGTTATATGTTGATTAATATGGAACTCACTGAGCAAAGCTGGCTAGCCATAAAAAACACCACGAATGTGATTGGTTTTATTGGCGGTGTTTCAGGTAAGCCATCGCCGATTACTCAACGAGAAGTTGACAAGATTATGGCGCGTGTCCAGGAAGGTGCAGACAAGCCTAAACCTAAGGTTGCTTACCAGCCGGGTGAAGAGATTTTGGTTGTTGATGGGCCGTTTAATGAATTTAATGGCACTGTGGAAGCAGTTAACTATGAAAAGAATTTACTGAAAGTAGAGGTGTTGATTTTTGGACGCACGACATCAGTAGAGTTGGAGTTCTCGCAAGTTGCGAAAACTTAATATTTAACAGGGGAGCTTAGTCTAGTATTAAGCGTTTGTACCCACAAGGAGATAAAAATGGCTAAAAAAATTGAATCGTATATTAAGCTGCAGATTCCAGCACAAGAGGCAAATCCTTCACCACCAGTAGGTCCAGCATTGGGTCAACACGGTGTGAACATTATGGATTTCTGTAAAGCGTTTAACGCATCAACCCAAGATATCGATAAAGGTATGAAAGTGCCAGTGGTTATTACGGTTTATAGCGACCGTAGTTTTACTTATATTACTAAAACACCGCCAGCAGCATTGTTAATCTTAAAAGTAACAGGCATCAAGAAAGGTAGCGGTGTGCCAAATTTAGATAAAGTTGGCAAGATTACTCGTGCACAATTAGAAGAAGTTGCAGCCATCAAAATGAAAGATTTGAACGCAAATGACATGGATTCAGCGGTAAATATTATTGCAGGTACAGCCCGTTCTATGGGCATTACGGTGGAGGGTTAATCAGATGGCTAAATTAACTAAAAAACAAAAAGACATTGCAGCAAAAGTTGAAATTGGTAAACAATATTCAATCATTGATGCATTAACTTTATTAAAAGAATGTTCAACTGCTAAGTTCGACGAGTCTATTGATGTGAGTGTTAACCTTGGTGTTGATGCGAACAAATCTGACCAAAATGTTCGTGGTGCAGTGGTATTGCCAAACGGCACGGGAAAGTCAGTGCGTGTTGCGGTATTTACCCAGGGCGACAATGTAGAAAAAGCACAAGCAGCTGGCGCTGATGTTGTTGGTATGGAAGATTTAATGAAAACAATGCAAGATGGCGATCTTAACTACGATGTGGTTATTGCTTCTCCCGATGCAATGGGTGTTGTTGGTCGTTTAGGTCAAATATTAGGCCCTCGTGGTCTAATGCCTAACCCTAAAGTAGGCACAGTAACACCAGATGTTGCTACTGCGGTAAAAAATGCAAAAGCAGGCCAAGTGCGTTACCGCACTGACAAAGCAGGTATTATTCACGCTGGTGTTGGCAAAGCATCATTCACGCCAGAAGCGTTAACTGAAAATATTACTGCTTTAATGGATGCGTTAAAAAAAGCCAAGCCAAGTTCTGCAAAAGGTGTGTATTTTCAAAAAATAAGTGTTTCATCAACAATGGGTCCAGGCATTAGCGTTGATATAGCATCGGTTGACATTTAGTTAACCAAAACAAATTCTTTCAGGTCTTAGATTATTCTATGACCTCAGAGACCATAGGTGCAGACAGTCCTTCTGGAGTGTTTGTTTAATTGACTGATAATACAGTTGGCCTATGTAGAGGGTATGTAAATACTCTAAGGGTGAAAGTTATAAATTATTATAATTTTCTTTTTTAAGGCTGAATTTAGATATCGCAATGCAGTATTTAAATTTAGTGACTGTTTAGGAGGGAGGCAAATGGCTCTAAATCTTGAAGCAAAAAAAGTTGTTGTCAAACAGGTGAATGCACTCGCACAGAGTAGTATCGCTGTTGGCGTAGCTGAGTATCGCGGTTTAACAGTTGAACAAATGACTAATCTTCGTGCAAGTGCAATGGATGCAAGTGTTTCTTTACGCGTTGTAAAGAACTCATTGGCAAAAAGGGCGCTAGTAGAGACGACATGTGAATGCGTTATGCCTGTGTTAAGTGGGCCGGTAATTCTTGGTTTTTCACAAGAAGACCCGGGTGCAGTGGCGCGTGTATTTAACGATTTCGTTAAAGAAAACGAAGATTTAGTTGTTAAGGGCTTGGGTGTTTCAGGTGACTTTGTGGAAGCAAATGAACTTAAACGCATCGCAGCTTTACCAACCAAAGACCAGGCAATTAGCTTAGTAATGGCACTTATGTTGGCACCAGTAGAGAAACTGGCAAGGAGTCTTAATGATGCTCCGGGTCAAATCACTCGAGTGGTTTCAGCAGTGGCACAACAAAAACAATAATATAAATAAAATAAAAAGGAGTAAATATCATGGCTAAATTAACCAATGAAGATATTTTAAATGCAATTGCTGATATGTCAGTAATGGATGTTGTAGAGTTAGTTTCTGCAATGGAAGAGAAGTTCGGTGTATCTGCAGCGGCAGCGGCAGCAGCGCCAGTAGCAGCAGCAGACGCTGGTGCGGCAGTAGAAGAAAAAGATGAGTTTGATGTCGTAATGACAAGTTTCGGTGAAAAGAAAGTTGCTGTTATTAAGGCAGTTCGTAGCATTACTGGTCTTGGGCTTAAAGAGGCTAAAGACATGGTTGAAGCGGCACCTGCAGCAATCAAAGAAGGCGTATCTAAGGCTGAAGCTGAAGATGTTAAAAAGCAGCTTGAAGAAGCTGGCGCTAGCGTAGAACTTAAATAATTAAGCGCTATGTAAACACTGGAATTTCCACAAGGAGACTCCGGTGTTTTTGCGTTTTTAACAAAGCGCACTTTCAACCTATAAATTTTTTTATAGGTTGACCTATTACTTAGAAGGCTTTATTAATATATTGTCTTTTAAAAATGTTAATTGTAAGATTAAATATGTGAGGTACTATGGCTTATTCATTTACTGAAAAAAAACGAATTAGAAATAATTTCGGTTCAAGAGAATCAATTTTAAAGGAGCCAGATTTATTGGCTATCCAGATTGAATCATTTAACGGTTTTATTCAAGCTGGTGCAGATGAGAAGGCAGATGTGGGATTACACGCTGTTTTTCAATCTGTATTTCCAATTACTGCGAATAATGGTTATGCAGAAATTGAATATGTTGATTATGAATTGCAAACGCCAAAATTTAATGTTAAAGAATGTAAATTGCGTGGTGTTACTTTTGCTTCAATCTTACGGGTTAAATTAAACCTTGTCTTATTTGATAAGAATGGCTCAACGCTAAAGAAAAAGCGTCGTGTTAAGCAAGTGATTGAAGAAGATGTTTATTTGGGTCAATTGCCATTGATGACAGATACAGGTACTTTTGTTATTAATGGTACTGAGCGTGTTGTAGTCTCTCAATTACATCGCTCTCCTGGCGTTATCTTTGAGCATGATAAAGGTAAGACGCATTCTTCGGGTGAAATTTTATTCTCATCGCGTATTATTCCTTACCGTGGCTCTTGGTTAGATTTTGAATTTGATCATCATGCGCATTTGTATGTTCGTATTGACCGTCGTCGTAAATTACCAGTGACGACCTTATTGCGTGCAATGGGTCTTGATTCGGCAGCTATCCTTGATACTTTCTATGAGAAAATCGATGTTAAACTAAAGGCAAAATCTTGTGATGTAGGCTTGTCTTCTGAAAAATTAAAAGGTTCAATTGCTGAGTTTGATATTATTTCTGGTAAAGATGTAGTGATCGAAAAAGGTCGCCGTGTTACCGCTAAGCACACCAAGATTTTAGAAGCGGCCAAGATTAAATCTGTCAATGCGCCACTTGAGTATTTATTAGACAAAGTTATTTCTCAAGATGTGATTGATAAAGAAACGGGCGAAGTTGTATTGGCTTCTAATACCGTTATCGGCGAAGAGCAGTTAGAATTGATTGTTAGCACCAAAGTTAAGAAACTTGAAATCCTATATATCAATGAATCTAAGACTGGTGCTTATATTTCTAACACCTTGCGTTTAGATGAAACAGAAACAGAAATTGATGCTCGTATGTCTATTTATCATGTGATGCGTCCAGGTGAGCCAGCGACAGCAGATGCGGTTAATTTATTGTTTAATAATTTGTTTTTCAAAGGTGAGCGCTATGATCTTTCTAAAGTAGGTCGTATGAAGCTTAATCGTCGTTTAGGTATTGAGTCTGAAACGGGCGAGCATGTGCTAACAAATGATGATATTTTGAATGTTGTTAAACTATTGATTGATATTAAAGATGGTAAAGATTCTGTTGATGATGTTGACACGCTTGCTAACAGACGCGTTAGAGCTATCGGTGAGATGATTGAAAACCAGTTTAGAATTGGTTTAGTGCGTGTTGAAAAGTCGGTTAAAGAAGGTTTAAATCTTGCTGAAACAGATGAATTAACCCCGCAAGATTTGATTAATTCTAATCCAGTTTCTGCTGCGGTTAAAGAGTTTTTTGGTTCTTCACAACTGTCTCAGTTTATGGACCAAGTGAATCCATTGTCAGGTGTGACGCATAAACGACGCATTTCTGCCTTAGGTCCAGGTGGTTTGACGCGTGAACGAGCTGGCTTTGAAGTGCGAGATGTTCATCCATCGCACTATGGTCGTTTATGCCCGATTGAAACACCAGAAGGTCCAAACATTGGTTTGATTAACACTTTGGCAGTTTATGCCAAAACCAATAATTATGGCTTTTTAGAGACGCCGTATCAAATCGTTAAAAAAGGCAAAGTTACTAGCGAAATTATTTATGTGTCTGCGATTGATGAAATTGCACATACGATTGCACAGGCAAACGCAGGTGTGGATGCTAAAGGTAATTTAACCGATGACTTAATTTCTTGTCGTTGTAAAAATGAATTCGTTTTGGTCAATTCAGAAGATGTGACTTTAATTGATATCGACTCCAAGCAAATTGCATCAGTGGCAGCATCGTTGATTCCTTTCTTAGAGCATGACGATGCTAACCGTGCGTTAATGGGTTCAAATATGCAACGACAAGCGGTACCCACTTTACGCGCTGAAAAGCCATTAGTTGGTACAGGTATTGAGCGTGTTGTAGCAACCGATTCTCGTGTTTGTGTTACGGCTAAAAATGGCGGTGTGGTTGAGGCAGTTGATGCTTCTCGTATCGTTATTCGTGTTGACTCTAAGCAGGCTAAGGCTGGCGAGTTAGGGGTTGATATTTATAATTTAACCAAGTATTCTCGCTCTAATCAAAATACTTGTATTAATCAAAAACCTTTGGTTAAGACGGGTGATAAAATCGCTACAGGTGATGTATTGGCCGATGGTCCTTCAACGGATATGGGTGAATTGGCGTTAGGTCAAAATATGAAAATTGCCTTTATGCCTTGGAATGGTTACAACTTTGAGGATTCTATCTTAATTTCTGAGCGTGTTATTCAAGAAGACCGTTATACAACGATTCATATTGAAGAATTAACCGCTTACGCAAGAGACACTACTTTGGGTATGGAGGAAATTACTGCCGATATTCCTAATGTGAGCGAATCTGCTTTGGCGAAGTTGGATGAAGTGGGTATTGTTTATGTTGGTGCTCGTGTTAAGGGTGGAGATATCTTGGTGGGTAAAGTTACCCCTAAGAGTGAAACAGTTCTCTCTCCAGAAGAGAAATTATTACACGCTATCTTTGGTGAAAAAGCCAATAGCGTTAAAGATTCTTCATTGCGTGTTGGTGCATCAAAATCTGGTGTCGTTATTGATGTTCAGGTTTTTACTCGCGACCGTGTTGAAAAAGATGCACGAGCAATCAGTATTGATGAAAGTCGTTTGGCGAAAATCAGAAAAGACATTGATGACGAATTCGGCATTATTGATGGTGACATCTTGCGTCGCATTCGCTCAAAACTTTCAGGCAACGAATTAACAAAATCAGCTGCAGGTATTAAAACAGGTGAAAAGTTAAGCGCTAAAAATATGAAAGCTTTAGACAGTGCAGACCTTGCAAAACTTAAAGTGAAGGATGCAGCAATCAATAAAGAAGTAGCATCATTGGTTAAACAAGCAAAAGCCAAGCAAGTTGAGTTTGATAAATTCTTTGAGAACGAAAAAGCCAAGATTGACGAAGGTGCAGAATTACCACCAGGTGTTATGAAGATGGTTAAAGTTTATGTGGCAACGCGTAAGACCTTGCAAGTCGGTGATAAGATGGCGGGTCGTCATGGTAACAAAGGTGTTATTTCTCGTGTATCTCCAGTAGAAGATATGCCTTATCTTGCTGATGGTTCAACCATTGATGTAGTGCTTAACCCACTTGGTGTACCTTCTCGAATGAATGTTGGACAAGTGTTAGAAGTTCACTTAGGCTATGCAGCAAAGGGCTTAGGACATAAGATTGCGGCGATGCTTGATGAGAAACGCAAAGAGATGGTTAAAGACATTAGAGCCTTCTTGGATAAAGTTTACAACTCCTATGGAAAACAAGAAGATTTGGCATTATTCAGCGATGAAGAAATCATTGAATTAGCGAACAATCTACGCGAGGGCGTACCAATGGCAACGCCAGTATTTGATGGCATCAAAGAAACAGACATTAAATCTTTATTGAAGTTGGCTGACTTGCCAGAATCTGGACAAGAACAACTTTATGACGGTCGTACAGGTGAGCCGTTTGACCGTCCAGTAACCGTTGGTTATATGCATATGTTGAAACTGAACCACTTGGTAGATGACAAGATGCATGCGCGTTCAACCGGCCCTTACTCATTAGTAACACAGCAACCATTAAGTGGTAAGGCGCAATTCGGTGGACAGCGTTTCGGTGAAATGGAAGTTTGGGCGTTAGAGGCTTATGGTGCGGCACATACGCTGCGTGAAATGTTGACCGTTAAATCGGATGATTTGGTTGGACGAGCAAAGATGTATAAGAGCATTGTTGATGGCGTGAATGTCACTGAGTCAGTGATGCCAGAATCCTTTAATGTATTGGTTAAAGAGATTCGTTCATTAGGTATTGATGTTGAACTTGATCAACACTAATAATAACACGGAGAATAAATATGCAAGATTTATTAAATATTTTAAAGAGTCAAAATAAAGAACAAGATTTTGACGCGATTAGAGTTGGTTTGGCGTCTCCTGAGAAGATTCGTTCATGGTCTTATGGCGAAGTAAAGAAACCTGAAACCATCAATTACAGAACTTTTAAGCCCGAACGAGAGGGTTTGTTTTGTTCTAAGATTTTCGGACCAATGAAAGATTTTGAATGTTTGTGTGGTAAATACAAACGCATGAAGTTCCGCAATGTGGTTTGTGAAAAATGTGGCGTTGAGGTTACTTTGTCTAAAGTACGCCGTGAGCGAATGGGTCATATTGACCTTGCAGCACCCGTTGCACATATTTGGTACTTAAAGTCACTGCCGTCGCGTCTTGGATTATTGATGGACATGACATTGAAAGATATTGAACGCGTTTTGTATTTTGAAGCCTTTCTAGTCACGGATCCAGGTAATACACCTTTAGTTCATAAGCAGTTATTAACAGAAGAAATGTATTTTGATGCCTTAGATGAATTCGGTGATGATGAGTTTGAAGCAAAAATGGGCGCAGAAGCTATCCAAGATGTTTTAAAAGAAATGCAGCTTGAAAAAGAAGCGGCAAATCTTCGTGAAGACAGCCTAAATACTAAGAGTCAAACAAAACTTAAGAAATACAACAAGCGTTTAAAGTTAATTAATTCCCTTATTCAGTCGGATAATAAACCTGAGTGGATGGTGTTAAATGTCTTGCCAATCCTACCACCAGATTTACGCCCATTGGTATCATTGGATGGGGGTCGTTTTGCGACTTCTGATTTGAACGATTTGTATCGTCGTGTTATCAATCGTAATAACCGTTTAGCGCGTTTATTAGAATTAGATGCCCCTGAAATCATCGTACGCAATGAAAAGCGTATGTTGCAAGAAGCGGTAGATTCATTAATTGATAACGGTCGTCGTGGTCGTGCAGTGATGGGTAATAACCGTCGTCCGTTGAAGTCAATTGCAGATATGATTAAAGGTAAGCAAGGTCGTTTCCGTCAAAACTTACTCGGTAAACGCGTTGACTATTCAGGTCGCTCAGTGATTGTTTGTGGTCCATATCTTAAATTACACCAATGTGGCTTACCGAAGAAAATGGCGTTAGAATTATTCAAGCCTTTTGTTTATAACCGTTTGATTTCTCAAAGCTTAGCATCAACCATTAAAGCAGCGAAGAAAATGGTTGAAAGTGAAGAGGCCATCGTTTGGGATATTTTAGAAAAAGTCGTGCACCAGCATCCAGTGATGTTGAATCGTGCACCAACGCTACACCGTTTAGGTATTCAAGCGTTTGAACCGTTATTAATTGAAGGCAAAGCCATTCAATTACACCCTTTAGTTTGTGGTGCGTTTAACGCGGATTTCGATGGCGACCAAATGGCAGTGCATGTACCTTTATCTGAAGAAGCACAATTAGAAGCAAGAACACTAATGTTGGCCTCTAGTAATGTTTTGCACCTTGCCAGTGGTGAACCTATCATTGTACCTTCACAAGATGTTATTTTGGGCTTGTACTATATGACGCGTGATATGATCAATCAAAAAGGTGAGGCTATGATTTTTGCTAGTCCAGTTGAAGCGTTAAATGCTTATGAGTCAGGTGTAACGACATTACATGCAAAGATTAAATTGCGTATTCAAGACTATAAAAAAGTTGATAAAAAATATGAGCCAACTTCCACACGCATTGTTGACACAACTGTGGGTCGTGCAATTTTCTCAAGAATCTTACCAAAAGGATTGTCGTTTGACTTGATTAACAAGGCGATTAGTAAAAAAGTGGTTTCTAACTTAATCCATGTTTGTTATCAAACACAAGAGTTAAAAGACACCGTTGTTTTTGCTGATCAGATGATGTATATGGGTTTCCAATACTCAACCAGGTCAGGTATTTCATTTTGTTCGAATGATATGACCATTCCAGATTCTAAAGCAGGTACTATTCGTGATGCAGAAATGCAAGTGAAAGAAGTACAAAAGCAGTACGCACAAGGTGTGGTGACAGATGGTGAACGCTATAACAAGGTCATTGATATTTGGTCGCGTACTTCTGAAACCGTTGCGAAGGCGATGATGGACGAAATCGGTTTTGAGGACTTTACCAATGCCGATGGCAAAACTGAAAAATTACCTTCTTTTAACTCGGTTTATATGATGGCCGATTCTGGTGCACGAGGCTCTCCTGCACAGATGCGTCAGTTGGCAGGTATGCGTGGTCTAATGGCTAAGCCAGATGGTTCAATTATTGAAACCCCAATTACTTCAAATTTCCGCGAGGGTTTGAATAATATGCAATACTTTATTTCAACACATGGCGCACGAAAAGGTTTGGCTGATACAGCATTGAAAACTGCGAACTCAGGTTATTTGACGCGTCGTTTGGTCGATGTTGCACAAGATTTGGTTGTTAACGAAGACGATTGTGGTACAGAAAATGGTTTAATGATGAAGGCAACGATTGAAGGCGGCAACATTGTACAAACTTTAGGTGCTGCAGTACTTGGTCGTGTTGTGGCTGAAGATGTAATGATGCCAGATACTAAGAAAGTATTATTGCCTAAGGGTCATTTAGTGACTTTAGAAGATTCAGACGAAATCAATGAAGTTGGTGTGGAGTCTATCAAGGCGCGTTCTGCGATTACTTGTGATGCTCGTTATGGCGTTTGCGCCTCTTGTTATGGTAATGACATGGCTCGCGGACATAAGATTGGCGTTGGTGAGGCAGTTGGTGTTATTGCAGCGCAGTCAATCGGTGAGCCAGGTACACAGTTAACCATGCGTACTTTTCACATTGGTGGTGCAGCTTCTGCATCAACAGCGGTCAGTAGTATTAACATTGACAATGATGGTGTGGTGCATTTTGAAAACTTAAGGTCAATTACTAACGAAAATGGCGATTTAGTGGTTATTTCTCGTTCTTCTGAGGTAACGATTCGTAATGCTAAAGGTCAAGAGGTTGAGCGCTATAAGATTCCTTATGGTGCGATTGCCCATGTTAAAGATGGTGGCAAAGTTAAGGCAAAAGATAAGATTGCTGACTGGGACCCGCATACGCATCCAATTATTTCTGAGCAAGCAGGTCGTGTTGTGTTTGTTGATTTTGTTGAAGGTGTTACTGTTAACAAAAACTCTGATCCATTGACAGGATTAACTTTTTTTGAAATGATTAAGGAAACAGAAAGATTATCAGCAGCAAAAGGTTTAAAGCCAATGATTAAGATGGTGGATGCAAAAGATTCTGAAATCGTTTTATCGACACACTACTTACCGTCAGAAGTTAAGATTAATTTAGAAGATGGTCAGGTGATTACTGCAGGTGAAGTGCTTGCGAAGATTCCAAAAGACCAATCTAAGACCAGTGATATTACTGGTGGACTGCCGCGCGTTGCTGACTTGTTCGAAGCGCGTAAAGCTAAGGACCACTCACTGCTTGCAGAAGCAACAGGTGTTATTAGTTTTGGTAACCCAACTAAGTCTAAAGACCGTTTAATCATTACCTCTGCAGAAGGTGAAGCGATAGAAATGATGATTCACAAATGGCGTCAGATTAATGTCTTTGATGGTGAAACGGTTGAAAAAGGTGATGTAATTTCTGACGGACCGTCTAATCCGCACGATATTCTTCGTCTATTAGGCGTAGAGGCGTTGGCGAACTATGTGGTTAAGGAGGTTCAAAATGTTTATCGCCTGCAAGGTGTGAATATTTCTGATAAGCATATTGAAGTCATTGTTAAGCAAATGTTGCGCAAAGTAGAGGTGCTTGATACGGGTGATTCACCGTTTGTTAATGGCGAAACTGCTGAGTATGCGCGCGTGATTGAGACCAATAGACAATTAACCGCACAAGGTAAAAATCCAATTATTTATCAAAGATTGTTGATGGGTATTACTAAAGCTTCATTGGCAACTGAGTCGTTTATTTCTGCGGCATCATTCCAAGAAACCACGCGTGTACTAACGGAAGCGTCAACGACAGGTCGTGTTGATAACCTATTGGGCTTAAAAGAGAATGTTATCGTAGGTCGTTTGATTCCAGCGGGAACAGGCTTTGTTCATCATCAAGAGCGTCGTGCTAAGCGCAGGGAAAAATCTGTGATGCAAACTGCAGAAGCAGAGGCAGCATTGTCAGCCGAGTTGAGTGAAGTGGATGCTGAAACAGAGTCTACTGCTGAAGAATAGTTAAACTTAATTAATATTTGAAAAAGAAAAACCGTGCTAATTTTAGTGCGGTTTTTTTTTCGTTTAAATACCGCTACTTCATCAATGTTAACATTTAACCATTGACAATTAACTTGTTGGTTTAAAATACAACGCTATGAATAAAGCGAGTTTTGAAAAATATGTGGCGGATGGATATAATCACATCCCCGTTTATAAATCCCTTGACATTAATGTCGGTACAGATGCTGCGTTAAATTTATATTTAACTTTAGCGGATACACCGTATTCCTATCTTTTTGAATCGGTTGAAGGTGGTAAGAAATGGGGGCGTTATTCAATGATTGGTTTGGATGCGCAAACGGTTATCAAAGTTTTTGATTATGAAGTGCATATTAAACACAAGGGTAAGTTACTTGAATCTCATCAGGTGAAAAATCCTTTGGATTGGATTGAACAATATTTAACTCAATATAAAGTACCACAACTTGATGATTTACCAGATTTTAACGGGGGATTGGTTGGTTATTTTGGCTATGAAATTATTCGTTATATTGAGCCAAGACTTGCTAAGATTAACAAAAAAGATGAATTGGGTACTGCTGATATTTTGTTAATGGTGTCGAATGATTTAGTGGTGTTTGATAATGTGTTAAATAAAGTTTTTGTCATTACCCATATTGACCCCAGTAAGCAAAGTTATGAAGAGGCAGAAATTCGATTAAAGGAAATGGCAGAGGGACTCCAGGCACCTATTAGTGAGTCAGAATATCAATCGGATAACCTTAGTGAGCGTGATTTCGTTTCTAGTTTTGGTGAAGAAAACTATAAGGCAACGGTTAAGAAAATTCAAGAATATATTGTTGCTGGTGATGTTATGCAAGTCGTTCCATCACAACGCTTGAGTGCAAAATTCAGTGCGCCACCGATTGAATTGTATAAACAATTGCGCCATTTAAATCCTTCTCCTTATATGTATTACCTTAATTTGGGTGACACTATGATTGTCGGTTCATCACCTGAAATTTTAACCCGTGTTGATAAAAATCGGTGTGCAACGGTACGCCCTCTAGCTGGTACTCGTTCGCGTGGTAAAAATAAAGCAGAAGATTTGGCATTAGAAAAAGATTTATTGGCAGATGAAAAAGAAATTGCCGAGCATTTAATGTTAATTGACTTAGGGCGTAATGACTTAGGGCGTATTGCTAAAATAGGTAGCGTTAAAGTGACTGATAAGATGACTATTGAGCGTTATTCTCATGTTATGCATATTGCTTCTAATGTAGAGTGTGAATTACAAGACGAAATGAGTGCAATTGATGTTCTAAAGGCGACTTTTCCCGCTGGCACCCTCAGTGGTGCGCCAAAAGTAAGAGCCATGGAAATCATTGGTGAGTTTGAGCCATGTAAACGCAATATTTATTCAGGTGCGATTGGTTATCTTTCTTGGCATGGGTGTATGGATATAGCGATTGCTATTCGCACTGCTGTCATTAAAGACAAAGTGCTTTATGTGCAAGCAGGGGCAGGGATTGTTTATGATTCAGTGCCGCAGTCTGAATGGGATGAAACGATGCATAAAGCGCGTGCACTTATCAAGGCGGCAGAACAAGTCTAAAACAAGTTCAGAGTTCGCTAATATTATGCTTTAATGATAGTGTTGCAATTGTTTTCAATAAGTGTATTATTCTCATTTAGTTGGTTTTATACAAACTTAACTAAAGGTTTTATTTTTTTTAAAAAAGAGGAGAGAAGTATGAAAAAGAGCATTTCTATCTCAGCAGCGGTTACTTTGGCGACATTGTTTATGATGCCAACACAAACGATTGCTGGAGATGCAATGACAGGCAAAGAGATTAGTTTTGATCGTAAGTTAGGCAACTGTCTAGCTTGTCATTCAATTTCAGGTGGTAATCAAGCAGGTAACATTGGTCCACCGCTCATTGCAATGAAAGCAAGATTTCCAGATAGGGCGGTGTTAAGAGCCCAAATATGGGATGCAACGGTTAAAAATCCAAACTCTATGATGCCACCATTTGGCAGGCATAAGGCGTTGTCTGAAAGTCAGATTGATAAGGTTACAGATTTTATTCATTCATTATAATTTAAGGAGAATACAATGAAAAGAAGATTATTTTTAAAAAGCGCAATGGCAGGTTCTGCCGTTGCAACAGCAGTAGGCGCAGGCTTACTAACACCCTCAACGGTTTTTGCCGCTTCAACAGAGTTTAAAGCCAAGTCAAGTAAAGCGGCAGCAAATGCAGCAAATGCTGGTGCTGGCTCTTTTAAGTTTAAAGCACCTAAAATTGCTGAGAATGGCGCGGTAGTACCAATGGAAATTAATGCTTCTAAAATGAGCGATGTGAGTAATATTGCTATTTTAGTGCATAACAACAATACGCCGTTGGCAGCTTCTTTTAACTTATCTGGTGCAGTTGGCTTTATTGCGGCGCGTGTTAAGATGGGTAAAACTTCAAAAGTAGATGCGCTGGTTACAGCAGGCGGATCTACAACGAAAGTAACAAAAGAAATTAAAGTAACGATTGGCGGCTGCGGCGGTTAATTTTATAAAAATTAGGAGAAACTATTATGGCAAAAATTAAATTAAAGCCTAAGGCTAGAAAAGGCGTTATCACTATTAAAGCGCTTGTTAAACATCCAATGGAGACAGGTTTGCGTAAGAAGAAGGGTAAATTAGTACCTGCAAACCATATTGATCATTTGGTTATATTGCACAACGGCACTAAAATGGTTGATGCGGATATCGGCAGTTCAATATCTAAAGACCCGTATTTTAAGTTTAAGGTTCCTGGTAACAAAGGCGACACTATTACACTTAAATATAAAGACAATTTAGGTAAAACAGGTTCTAAGACTGCAAAATCTAAGTAATTCTATTTTTATTGAGGAGAGAATAATGAAAAAATTAATAACAACAGTAGCGGTAGCAGCTTTATTAAGTTCTACAACTGCATTTTCGGCAAGTCAGTCGTCAGTTGTTCAGGCTGATATTGATAAATTTCAAGGTTATTTTAACAAGAGATTTCCCGAGTTAACATTGAATGACTTTTCCAAGGGTCCATATGCAATGAGTGCAGACAAGATGTTGCAATTTGAAGCAGCAATGGACCTGCCTCCATTTGAAGATTTGGTGGAAAAAGGTGAGAAGTTATGGAATACACCTTTCAAAAATGGTGAAACTTATTCCAGTTGCTTCCCAGGTGGCGATGAAAACATTCGTGCCAATTATCCAAAATGGGATGCTGCTAAAGGTAAAGTGGTTGGACTAGAAGGTGCTATCATTAATTGTCGCGTGAAAAACGGCGAGAAGAAGATTGGCTCTGGTAAGGGTAAGTTGGCTTATATGGGAGCTTATCTAACGGGTCTTGCCGAAGGTAAAAAAATCAATGTAATCGTTCCAGAGGGTGATGCTAAAGCGTTAGCGGCGTATGAAGAAGGTAAAAAATTCTTCTACTCTAAGCGCGGTCAACTGAATTTATCTTGTGCAAATTGTCATGTAGATAATGCAGGTCAGCGTATTCGTGGTAATACACTATCTCCAGCTTTAGGTCACACGACGCACTTCCCAGTATGGCGTGGTAAATGGGCCAAGAAGAAGGGTGATGGTTTTGGCACCATTCAGCGTCGTTATGGTGGTTGTAACAAGCAAGTTCGCGCTCAACCATTTAAACGACAAAAAGACGAGTATAACAATTTAGAATTCTTCCATACTGCAATGAGTAATGGCATGGAGATTTCTGGCACCGAAGTTAGAGAATAAAGGAGAATAACATGAAAAAAATATTACTAACAACATTGGCTGTATTTTCATTATCGGTCCAAGCTGATTTACTTGCAGTAGATCATACACATAATTTGAATAAATCAGTAAATATGGGTTATGATGCTGTCTTGAAGTCAACTAAAGCAGAGGTTAAAAAAGCTAAGAAAGTGGGTATGCTTTGGAAGACAATTGGTGGTAAGAAGGGGCTTTTAGCGAAAGCGAAGAAGTTACACAAGAAAGGCAATGACAAGAAGGCTATTAAGCTTCTTGAAACAGCTAAAGTACATGCAATCCTTGGTCAAAGACAAGCTATTGACCAGGCTAATGCAGGTCCTAACTTCTAAAACCATTTAGCGTTATAGAAAAGAAATACCTCTTCATTGGGGTATTTTTTCGTCTGTTATTTTTATCATCAGTTAGGTTTTGTTAAGATTTTTTTAGTTGTAAAATAAAGCCTAAATCATCCATTATTTTTTTAGATGTCTAACGAATTTGTTCACCTTCATTGCCATAGCGAATATTCTGTTGATAACAGTTTAATTCGTATTCCTAAATTAGTTGACCAGGCTAAAGAGTTGGGACTGAGTGCCATTGCATTGACAGATAATAACAATTTATTTGCTGCGGTTAAATTTTACAAAGCAGCAAAAAATGCTGGCATTAAGCCTATTTTTGGTGCTGAGGTTACCCTTAAAGGTGAGGAGAAAAATGCTTCTTTATTATTACTGTGTCAAGACAAGCAAGGGTATTTAAATCTTTCCGAACTCATCTCTTTATCTTATCAAACAGGAAAAGGAATGGAAGGTGCGAATATCACCCTCGAACAATTACAGCAATACAACCAAGGGCTGATATTAATAGCACCTCCTGTACATAGCAATGTGGCACAAGCTTTAATTGAAAATAAAATGCCCGAGGCTTATGAAAGGGCCAAAGTTTGGCAACAAATGTTCGGCAATCGATTTTATTTAGGATTACAGCGCACCAACCGTATTTACGATGAGCAGTACTTACATCTTTGCATAGAATTGGGTTTATCACTTGATATTCCTTTAGTTGCAACGAATGATGTGGAGTTCTTAAAAAAAGACGAATTTGAGGCGCATGAGGCGCGTATTTGTATTACTCAAGGTGGTTTGTTGGACGATGCACGGCGTGAGAAACTTTATTGTGCAGATCAATATCTAAAATCTAGCGAAGAGATGCAGGCATTATTTTCTGATCTGCCAGAGGCGTTGGCAAACAGTGTTGAAATTGCCAAGCGTTGTAATGTGCATTTTGAGTTGAATAAAAAGAATTACTTGCCAGATTTCCCTGTGCCCGAAGGAATGACGATGGCAGCGTTCTTTTCTCAAGAATCTAAAAAGGGTCTAGAGGGGCGTTTAGAAGGGCTTGAGGTTGATAGGCAGGTTTACCACGAGCGTTTGGATTTTGAGTTGTCGGTTATTAATGAAATGGATTTCCCTGGGTATTTCTTAATCGTTGCCGACTTTATTCGTTGGTCCAAGGACAATGATATTCCTGTTGGACCTGGTCGTGGCTCTGGTGCAGGTTCGCTAGTAGCATATTCACTTGGTATTACCAATGTTGACCCAATTAAACACGAACTCCTATTTGAGCGCTTTTTAAACCCTGAACGCGTGTCTATGCCAGACTTTGATGTAGATTTTTGCACAGACCGTCGTGATGAGGTGATTGAATATGTATCGCGTAAATACGGCGCTGAAAAAGTATCGCAAATCATTACTTATGGCACCATGGCGGCAAAAGGTGTGGTACGAGATGTGGGTCGTGTTTTGGGGCATCCTTATGGTTTTAGTGACCGTATCTCTAAATCGATACCGAATGATTTGAAAATCAATTTATCGCGTGCATTGGGGCGTTTTACAGAGGATGACTCGCAAGAGAATAAAGACAAATGGTTTTCAAAAGAATTGGCAGACCGCTACAACTCTGAAGAAAGTGTCACCGCTGTACTTGATTTATCTTTGCAGCTAGAGGGTTTGGTGCGTAATGTTGGTACCCATGCAGGTGGTGTGTTGATTGCGCCAAGTAAGATTAGTGATTTTTGTCCGACTTATAAAGCCAGTGATGAAGATGGCGTGGTTTCACAATTTGATATGAAAGATGTGGAAGCAGTGGGACTGGTTAAATTTGATTTTTTGGGATTGTCAAATCTAACGGTGATTGACAAAGCGGTCAAACTTATTCATGCCAAAGGATTAACCGAAGAATTGATTGATATTGATACTTTGCCATTAGACGACCCGGCAGTTTATGCGTTGTTACAACGATGTGATACCACCGGTATTTTTCAATTAGAGTCAGAAGGAATGCGTGGTTATTTGAAAAAATTACAAGCAGATTCATTCGAAGATATTGTTGCAATGTTGGCACTCTATCGCCCAGGTCCACTCGATGCGGGCATGGTAGATGATTATATTAATGTTAAGCATGGTAGGCAAAAGGTTAAGTATCCGCACCCGATGTTAAAAGGACTTTTGGCACCAACGAATGGTGTGTTTTTATACCAAGAGCAAGTGATGCAATCCGCACAGGTAATGGCAGGTTACTCGTTAGGTGGGGCAGACTTATTGCGTAGGGCAATGGGTAAGAAAATTGCTTCAGAGATGGATGCGCAACGCAGTGTTTTTGTTGAAGGTGCGGCGAAAAATGACATTGATGAAAAAAAAGCCAATGAAATTTTTGACTTGATTGACAAGTTTTCAGGTTATGGTTTTAATAAATCTCACTCAGTTGCTTACGCTTATGTGTCTTTCCAAACAGCTTGGTTGAAGGCGCATTATCCTGCTGCTTTTATGGCGGCAGTGCTTTCAAGAATGATGGATGATACGGACAGAGTTTGCTTTACTGTGAACGAAGTGCGGATGATGGCACTTACCATTGAAGGTCCAAATGTAAATGAATCTTTATATGAATTTAGCATTAAAGATGAGAAAACCATTACTTATGGCTTGGGTGCGATTAAAGGAGTGGGTGAGGCTGTGGTTGAACTTTTGGTTACTGAACGCAAAGCGAATGGGGACTATCGCGATTTGTTTGATTTTTGTATGCGCATTGAAAAAAGGGCATTGAATAAGCGTGCACTTGAGGCGTTAATTTATAGCGGTGCCCTAGATGGATTTGATACAGATAGAGCGACGATGATTCAAACTTACCCAATTGCAATGAAACAGGCTGAGCAACGACAAAATGACCTTTTAAGTGGGCAGAGCGGGCTATTTGGTGCAGTGCAAGGTTGTCAAGAATATGAGGTGAATTACCAATTGGCACTGCCTTTTTCATTCAGACAGACTTTGCAATTTGAGAAAATTGTACTGGGTTATTATTTTTATAATCATCCAACTGATGAATATAAAGATGATTTAAAGCCTCTTTCTGTCACCCTACCTAAAGATTTGACTCACAGAAATAATAAAGCAGTGCGCGTATTGGCGTTGCTTTCAGATGTGCATTACCGCACCACTAGAAAAGGTACGCAAATGGCATCCATCGTACTTGAAGATGCTCAGATGGTATTAAATGCTGTTATTTTTTCTAAAACATTAGAAAAAGAGGGTATCAGTGATCAATTGAAGGCGGATACAGTGGTTGTGGTTTCTGGCGCCATTGAAAAAGATGACTATCGAGATGGCTGGCAATTGGTGGTTGATAACATCGAGAATATTGATAATGTTAAAGAAAAATACGCCAGAAGTTTTGATGTTTCACTCAATGAGCAACATTTGGAATTGCTAGATAAACTCTCAACAAAACTGAAAAATAGTCAAGGACAGTGTCCTGTAAAATTACATTATCAAGTAAAAGATTCTATAGGGGTGCTTCGATTAAGTAATGAATATTCTGTGCAACCTAATCAAGAATTGGTAGAGGAAATTGATAGATTATTAGGTGGAAACTCAGGTCAAATCAATTACTCACATTGACGAAAATAGTAACGCATAAAGTTTTTTCTGTATTCTGATATACGCATTTTATCCCCTAATAACACATCAATTTGTCCAGAGCAATTCGTTTGTAAGACCTTGATATTATTGTATTGATAGCGATTCATCACTTTTTTACTTGGGTGGCGAAAGCGGTTTTGAAAGCCACTAGAAATGGTGATTAATTCTGGTGATACCGCCTCTAAAAATACTTGTGTTGAAGAAGATTGACTGCCATGATGGGGCGATATTAGAATCGTGCTTTTAATTTTTTCTTTATGACTGTGTGCCAAATAATATTCCGCTTTTTTTTCAATATCACCTGTCAATAATGCACTATATCTACCGTTAGATATTTTCAAAACACAAGAAGCATTGTTATTTTTAAAACCCATTTTTTTATCTGGGTTTAAGATTTCAAATGAAACACCATCCCATTCCCATTTTTGCCCTGTTTGACAAACAGTGACTTTTGCTTTTATTTTTTTAGGCACGGAAGTGAGAATTTCTCCTATTTCAAAATTTTTATAAATATTATCAAACCCGCCAATATGGTCATTGTCTCCATGGGAAATAATAACTTTATCTAAGCGTTGAATGTGTTTTGCATGTAGATAGGGTGTGATAACGCTATTGCCAAGATTAAACCCAGAGCGGTATTTCGCACCTGTGTCAAACAGTAAAACATGGTTTCTAGTCTGTACAACATTGGCTAACCCTTGTCCGACATCTAAAGTGGTTAATAAAAATGCATTCGTTTCTATTCTTTGGATAGGCGTTAGAAAAAGTAATCCAAGGATAGGCAAGGACAATGCCCTTAGTCTTAAGCCTTTTGGAGAAATGGCAATCAATGATCCTGCGATAAATAAGGCCAAATCTAGCATAGAAGTTTGCGTGTAATGCCATTGGTTAAATTCAAATTTTTGCAGTTGCTCTAATAAGCTTGCCAAATAAATTAAGGCTTGATTGGCAATTGAGAAAACCAAGGTTGCCAAGTATTCTAACCCACTAAATGCGAGCAATGTAGCGATTAAAGAGAGTGGTATGATAGCAAAACTGAAAACTGGAATGGCAATTAAATTGGCAATCGGTGAGACAATTGAACCCGTTGAAAAGAACCAGATAGTAAGAGGCAGCGTAGAAAGGCTAATGAGTAACTGCATATAAACGAGGCGATAAGCCCAAGACCTTTCTTGGTGCTGTCTGGCGCCGTAAATAATCACAGCGACCACATAAAAAGAGAGCCAAAAGCCGACACTGAATATACTCATTGGATTGTCAATCAAGACAAGGAGCAGTGCCACGCCATAGAGTTGCCAGACATTGTGGTGGCGTTTCAGGATAATTGAGAGGAATACCACACTTGCCATAATAAAGGCGCGACCTGTTGGAATGGAAAATCCAGCGATTAATGCATATAAAAATGCAGATAAAAGTCCGAAATAAGCACCCATGATTTGTGCAGGTATCCTTAAGCTTAAAAACATAGAACGGCGCCAGAAGAATTGTACCAATAAAAAAATAAAGCCAGAGATGAGTCCAATATGTAAGCCAGAGATAACACTTAGATGTGTGGTGTTGGTGGCTTTGAAAAGTGCCCACTGTTTGTCGGTAATTAAAGAACGATCGCCGATAATGAGTGCATTCAAAACACCAGAAAATTCTTGTTTTATAAGGATGGGGGAGAGCGTTTGACGAATATTTTGCCTAATTTTGTCAATAGAATAAATCGTTTTATTGGGTGCAATTAGTTGGTTAAAAGATGAATTCTTGACATATCCAGTGGCATCAATTTGTTTGTAAAATAACCATTTTTCATAGTCAAATCCACCGAGATTTTGGTAGCCATTATTGTGTTTCATTTTTAACAGTAGTTGCCAGGTATCACCAACTTGTAAATCGGGTAGCAAAACTTTTTTACGACTATACCAAGACAATTTTAATTGCCCTGAAAAAGGTGATTTGGACTTAAAAAGGAATTTAATATTGTGTTTTGATTTTTCAGGCAATCCTATGATTTCACCTGTTACTAAAATCGGTTTATTTAGGTATTTTTTATCAACCTGAGTGTTTAGAACCTGTGTCGATATTATCCCCATCCAGGCAAAACCAAGCAAGAAAATACCCAAATTCAAACTGAGCGTTTTATAGCGTCTAAAACCCGTCAAAATAGCCAGAATTATCCCGAAAATCACCATCCACTCAAACACCGTGATTTGCAGCGTATTTTTGAGTGAAAATAGCAAAATTCCGAAGCCAAAATTTAGCGCATAAATTAACATAAATAATAGCAATAAAAGTACACGATAATTAAGTTAAGAATTAATAATATTATAGTTTTCTAATACTCTGTGAAACACTTGATTTAATGCGTGAAACCCTAAAAGTTTTCCCCGATAATGAAATAAAAGTTAAATTGTTATTTTTTTTAAATAATTTTGTTTTGTAGGTTTTTTATAAGTAATTGATTTTTAATGATAAAAAATAAATGATTAATTTTTATTCAAAACCATAAGAAACTGCAATCCGACACCATTTTTTGTTGTTTCAGTGAAGATGTCCACAGAGTTATCCACAGTTTTGTGGGTAACTCTGTTGAAGCTTGATTTAACAAAGTTTTCCAGGTTTTATAAAATATTTGAACTTAATATTTCAACAATTTTTCTTGCTATTTTTTTCTTGCTATTTTTTTCAATTTTTATGGATTTTTTTTCTGTCAAAAATAACACCTCATTTTCATCACTTTTGAAGCCAAAATCCAGGTTAGAAATATCGTTGAGTATGATGGCATCACAGCCCTTGTTTTTTAGTTTATTTTTTGCATTTTTAGTCAAATTTTCTGTCTCTGCGGCAAAACCAATACACAGCGGTTTTTGCGATAATTGACACACTGCTTTCAAAATGTCTTTGGTTGGCGCTAACGCCAAAGTGAGTGCCTTATCAGATTTCTTAATTTTGTTTTTTTCAATGTTTTTTATATAATAATCACTCACTGCGGCACAGGCAATAAAAATGTCGCATTCGGCAATATTGTCCATCACTGTTTGATACATTTCACCAGCACTTAATGCGGAAATTGCCGTCGCTTTTTGATTTAAATGGGCGCTAATATTACCATGCACTAAGGTCACCTTTGCACCGGCTTCGATACAGGCATCAGCGAGTGCGGAACCCATCTTGCCACTTGAATGATTGGATATATATCTGACAGGGTCAATTGCTTCAACTGTTGCACCTAAAGTAATTAAAACCTTTTTACCAGTTAATGCGGTATTTTGAAAAATTGCCCCTACTTGTTGGGCAATTTCCAGAGATTCAGCCAAGCGCCCTTCACCAATATCACCACAGGCTTGCTCGCCATTATCAGGCTGAATAACAGCCACTTGTCGCTTGATTAATTTACTTAAATTCGTTTGCACATACTCGGCTGCATACATTTGTTGATTCATCGCTGGTGCAACAAGCATTGGGCAATCACTTGCTAGAACGATACTACTTAATAAATCATTTGCTTTGCCTGAGGCTAAATTAGCAAGGGTATTGGCACTGGCAGGGGCAATCAAAATGACATCTGCCCATTTTGCTAATTCAATATGCCCCATGGATAATTCCGCCTCTTTGTCCCACAAATTATGATGCACTTTGTGTTTGGAGGTTACTTGTAAGGATAATTCAGTTACAAATCGCAACCCAGCCTGAGTTACAACAACGCGCACCTGTGCACCTAAATCTTGTAATCGACGCACAATATTGGGAGCCTTGTAAGCGGCAATCGAGCCACTCACACCTAAGAGAATGTTCTTATTTGTCAATGTTTTCATTTTAATGCTGCTGTTATTTTAATGTCTTCACCAATCATTCTAATATCCTGAATATTGAGTGATAATTTATCATCCATCTTTTTAATTACAAGGTCCACCATTGAATTTGCATCACTGCCCATTAATATTGGTGCAGTGTAAATAATGAATTCATTCACCAATCCTGCATCAACCATTGCACCAATCAAACCAGGCCCGGCTTCTAATAAAACACTGTTAATATCTTGCGCTGCTAATTGCGACAAAATATCGCTTAAAACTAATTTTCCTGCATTATTGAGTTTGCTATTGGACATATTGAAAACTTGCGTTTCAGCGTCTGTCGAAAAAATATTAAGCGTCGTGTCTGTAATTTGATTCTTACCATCTACAACCACTCGCAAAGGCTTTACATTGACATCATTAAGACGCACTGTCATTGATGGATTGTCGGCTAATACCGTACCAGAGCCCGTCATAATTGCCTGATGATTGGCGCGTAATTTTTGCACATCTAATCTTGCTGCTTCGCCTGTAATCCATTGACTTTCACCCGATGACATTGCTGTTTTCCCATCAAGACTCATTGCGATTTTGCAAGTCACAAATGGTAAGCCAGTTGTCATTTTTTTGATAAAAGCACGGTTCAGATATTTGGCTTCACTTTCAAGTAAGCCAATTTTGACAACAATGCCCGCATCTTCCAACATTGCCACACCTTTACCACCCACTAGGGGATTGGGGTCAAGCATAGCAATAATAACTTCTTTTGCGCCCGAGTCAATAATCGTTTGTGCACAAGGTGGTGTTTTTCCTTGATGTGAACAAGGCTCTAGAGTGACATACAAAGTAGCATCATTTGCTTGATGATTAATTTCTGCTAACGCATTGCTTTCCGCATGGGCTGCGCCGAATTTTTGATGGTAACCTTGCGCAATAATTTCGTCATTTTTTGTAATAACGCAACCTACCATTGGATTTGACTGTACACCATATTGCCCCTTGCGAGCAAGTTTAAGTGCCAGCGACATAAATTGCGTCGCATTTGTTGAAAAAGTTACCACAGTCATTCAATTAATCGTAAAATTAAAGCCTTATTTTACCTCGGAGAAACCTCATGAATGAACAGAAAAAACAAGCGCTAAAATCAGCGTTAGCTCAGATTGATAAACAATTTGGCAAAGGCTCGGTAATGTTCCTTGGTGATGATGAGGTGAATTCAGACATTGAAGCGGTTTCTACGGGCAGTTTGAGTTTGGATATTGCGCTTGGCATCGGTGGCTTGCCAAAAGGGCGAGTTATTGAAATTTACGGACCTGAATCTTCGGGTAAGACAACGCTAACTTTGCATGTGATTGCAGAAATGCAAAAACTCGGTGGCACCGCTGCATTTATTGATGCAGAACATGCATTAGACCCACAATATGCCAAAAAATTGGGCGTCAATACCGATGAATTGCTGATTTCTCAGCCCGATACAGGTGAACAAGCATTGGAAATTACCGATATGTTGGTGCGTTCAGGTAGTGTTGATGTCGTGGTGATAGATTCTGTTGCCGCTTTGACGCCAAAGGCAGAAATCGAAGGTGAAATGGGTGCATCACATATGGGTTTGCAGGCGCGTTTGATGTCACAAGCGCTAAGGAAGCTAACCGCTAACATTAAGAAAACCAATACCATGGTTATTTTTATTAACCAATTAAGAATGAAAATTGGTGTAATGTTCGGTAATCCTGAAACGACAACAGGCGGTAACGCCTTGAAATTTTACGCATCTGTACGCTTAGATATTCGTCGTATTGGTGCGATTAAAAAAGGTGATGAAATTATGGGTAATGAAACTCGGGTTAAAGTGCTAAAAAACAAAGTGGCACCACCGTTCAAACAAGCGGAATTCCAGATTCTTTATAACGAAGGTATTTCTCGTGAAAGTGAAATCATTGATTTGGGCGTTAAATATGAATTGGTGGATAAAGCCGGCGCTTGGTATAGCGTTGGTAGCGAAAGAATTGGACAGGGTAAAGATAAGGCGCGTGACTATTTGAAAGAGCATCCGGAAATGTGCGCCGACCTAGAAGAGAAAATCAAAGCAAAAGTGCTTAACCCGGAAGAAGTAAAGAAGGATAAAAACACTGAGTAAAACTGCTTACAATAGTGCATTAGGAATGCTCGCTAAACGCGAGCATTCTTGCATGGAATTACACACGAAACTCATTCAATGGTATAAAGAGGACGAGGTGACTGAGGCAATTGCCAAACTCACTCAAGAAAACTATCAATCCGATGAACGCTTTGCCAGTGAGTTTATCCAAATGCGCTTTAACCAAGGCAAAGGGCCAATTAAAATAGCCATCGACCTAAGGCAACGAGGTATTCATGATTTTGATTTGTCTGAATATGATTTCTTTGCTTTAGCAAAAAGCATTAGGGTTAGAAAATATGGGGAAGAACCCCCATCTGAGCGTAAAGAAAAAGCCAAACAGCAGCGTTTTTTACAATCCAGAGGGTTTGATTTTGAACAGATTAATTGTTCTTTTGATTAATGCCATTTTTTAAAAATAAACTAAACAATCGGTAGGGCAATTTTGCTATTGTAATGGTGCCATTCGTAGCGAATGGGGTAGTTACGACGATAATCTTCGAAGTTGGCAATGTCGGTAATTGCTATCGTGTCTTTTTTGAAATTATAGATAGTGTTTAGGGTGTCTTTAAGGGTGTTTTCTTGGATGCTCAAGGTGCCTGGGTCAATAAGGTTGACAATGGATGCATCTTGTTGTTCGCCTAAGTAATTGCACAGAGACTGATAGACCATAAAACTGCCTTGAAATTTAGCGTCAACTGAGTGACCCGCAATATGGGGCGTTGCCCAGTAGGCGTTTTTTTGCAGGGAAAGATTGATGTTAGGCTCATTTTCCCAACAGTCGATAATGTTGGCTTTGGTTGGCGTAGTTTGCCAAATAGATTCGTCGATAACACCACCGCGGGCGGCGTTAAATAGAATGGTATTGTCGCTGATGTGGTGGAAATTGTCGGCATTAAGCAAGTGGTAAGAGGGGTGTTTACCGTCTTTAGTGAGCGGCGTGTGAAAGGTAACAATGTCAGCGCTGAGCGCAGTATTTAAATCAACGAAATCTGGCAAATCTTCTTGTTCTTGGCGAATTGGGTCGCTTGGTAGGGTAGTGATACCCATTAATTCTGCTTTGGCTTTAAGGCGTGAGCCGACATTGCCAACACCAATAATACCGAGTGTTTTTTTAGTGTAATCAAAGTTCAATTTATCCGCTAAATTAACGATGGCAGCGATAACGAATTCGGCAACTGCCATTGAATTACATCCTTGTGCTGAGAAAAAAGTAATGTTGTTGGCTTGCAAATATTCTTGGTCAACATGGTCTAATCCAGCGACGGTTGAACCAACGAATTTAACTTGACTGCCTTTGAGTAGCGTTTCATTAACTTGAGTGCGTGAGCGAACAATCAACACATCGGCATCACGCACAATATTAGCATCAATGCTACGCCCTGCAATGGCACTAATATCGCCAAAACTGCCAAATATTTTGTCGTATGCATAACATGCATCGTCAATGACTAATTTCATTTTTATCCTTTTGTTACCAATCAATGGGTTTTTGTTTGTGTATTTTAAGATAGTCATTGGCTTTTGAAAAGTGTTTACAACCAAAAAATCCTTTGTGCGCTGAAAACGGGGAAGGATGGGTTGCGGTTAAAATTAAATGCTTATTAGCATCTATGAGTTCAACTTTTTGCTGGGCATAACTGCCCCAAAGCATAAAAATAAGGTTTTCTTTTTCTTCGCTGAGCGTGTGGATGACGCCGTCGGTGAAATCAATCCAGCCGCTATTAGCGTGTGATCCAGGGCTGTTTTTTTCTACGGTGAGGACGCTATTTAGCAGTAGCACACCTTGGGTTGCCCAGTGTTTAAGATTGCCACTGTTATTAGCTGGGATGCCCAAATCTAACTCTAATTCTTGGTAAATGTTTCTAAGAGAGGGCGGGATTTTCATGCCATCAGCAACGGAGAAACTAAGACCTTGCGCTTGCCCTTCGCTGTGATAAGGGTCTTGACCCAAGATGATAACCTTGACTTCGTTGAAAGGTGTCAGTTCAAAAGCTTTAAACCAGTTTTTTTGAGCGGGAAAAATGATTTTATTAGATTTCTTTTGTTGTGCTAAAAATGCCATTAATCGTCCTGCTGAATTGGTTTCCAGTAGGGCATTTATTTGAGGATGGTAGCCTATAAACTTGCCCACCAAAGTCTGATTTTGTAACCAAAAGTGGTAACATAGCCAACTTCAACGAATTGAATTCTGCCTTTGGTGTTAATGAAAAAACTACTTGGGGTTGCACGAACGCCAAATAATCGGGCTAAGGAGCCAGAGTTGTCGTTGATGATGTTGTTAATTTGCATATTATGCTTTTCAGCGTAGACTTTAAGTTCAGCGTCGGTGCCAGATTGCATCGCAATATTGAGGACTTTATAGTCTTTGCTAAGGGCTTGAATGTTATCATTTTCCAATTGGCAGATGCCACACCAAGTTGCCCAAAAATGGATAAGGGTGGCTTGCTCGGGCAAGGGGTTACTATTGACAATATCGCCGTTGAGCGTCTGAGAGGTGAAACTTGGCACCATGCCCACAGTTAAATCTTGTTGTTGGTACATACGAATGACAAAAATGGCTAAAATAACCATCATAAATTGCATGAGTGTTTTACGGCTTGGTCGTTTGATATTCATAAGTAAGCATTATAAAGGATACAGCACTGGAAAGACGGTGAAACGGGGCGGCATAAAGATACGCCGAACGATAAATTAGTGAAATTTATAGAGACCCTGTAAACCAGATTGTGTAAACCCTCATATTTTATAATCCCTAAAAAGGAGAAAAAACATGAGTAACGCAACACTAAGAAAAAACCAAAAGAACCAACTGAACAACACAGGCATTAACCAACAAAAACTCCGTGCTTTTGCTGGTGAGCTTGCCAAAGACATCCACACCCAAGATGACTTGGCAGACTTGTCTGCATCATTGGTTAAGATGACCATAGAAGCGGCACTTGGTGCTGAGATGGAACATCACCTTGGCTATCCAAAATATGGACAAAATGGCAATGAATCTAATGCCAGTAATAACGCTCGCAATGGCTACTACTCTAAAATTTGTTAAAGGTAATCATGGCGAAGTTTGAACTTTGCTATTCCAAGGGATCGCAATGCTAACTTTGAGCCTGCTATCATTGAGAAGGGTCAAACCAGATTAGGCGCTTTTGATAATCAAATATTAAGCCTGTATGCCAAAGGCATGAGCACCCGTGATATTGTCACAACCTTTAAAGAGATGTATGACGCTGACATCTCAGCAACGTTGGTGTCCAATGTAACACAAGCGGTTATTGCTCAAGCCACAGAGTGGCGTAATCGTCCATTGGATGAGATTTACCCCATTGTTTATTTAGACGGTATTGTCATTAAAGTTAGGCAAGATAAACAAATCATTAAAAAGACCATGTACATTGCCCTAGGCGTTAATCTTGAGGGTAAAAAAGAATGTCTTGGCTTATGGTTGTCCAAAAATGAATCTTCTAAGTTCTGGTTGGGCGTTCTTAACGATATTGCTAATCGTGGCGTAAAAGACATCCTGATCGCCTCAGTCGATGGGTTAACGGGATTCCCCGAAGCTATTAATGCCGTGTTCCCACAGGCTGATGTACAACTGTGTATTGTTCATATGGTTCGCAACTCGCTTAAATATGTGGGCTATAAGGAACGTAAGAATGTTGCTAGTGATTTAAAGCAAATCTATCAGTCTATTACTGAAGAAGAAGCTTTATTGGCGTTAGATGAGTTTGAGTATAAATGGGATACGCAGTTCCCAAGTATCGCCAAATCGTGGCGACGAAATTGGGATAAATGTTGCTACTCTATTTGCTTATCCTGAGGCAATCAGAAAGGCAATCTATACCACTAATGCCATTGAATCCTTAAACTCAGTGATTAGAAAATCTATCAAAAACAGAAAGATTTTTAATCATGATAACTCTGCTTTTAAAGTGGTCTTTTTAGCCATTGAAGCAGCCAGTAAGAAATGGACAATGCCAATACGAAATTGGTCACAAGCAATGAATCAGTTTATAATCCTACATGAGGATAGATTAAAGGATTATGTCTGATTTTTGAAAGAGGTGTTTACACAATCTGGTTTACAGGGTCATTTATAGATTGTTTGTAGTTAGCACAAAATTAATTACTTTAACCCTTTGATTTTCTGCTCTGCATGCCTGAAAATTTAATAAAGCGCTTTACCCAATCGCAATAAGTATTCTCAGTTTTGTAAGCATAATTCATCCGTCGCATTACTTCTCGCATTTGTTGAATAATCGGCTTGTTTTCTGTTATCATAAATGCTAAATTAAATCTAAAGTCAAGTTACTATTTTTTATTCTTCGTGGTTTTGAATAATTTTTTTACTTAGATATCGTATATCAAGTAAAAATCTATTTTAAACCTATAAAACGGTAAAAATATGAAATATTTACATGTCTTTAGTTTTAATAGAGTATATAAGGGAATATGTCCTTATACTAATAGTTAGGCGGACAAACTAATGAATTACAAAAAACTAATACTAATTTATTTTGTATTTTTCCTTTTTGGATGTGTTCCGCAATATAAATATGAATTAATAAAATATAAAAATAGTAGTACCTCTTCAGAACAAGCAAAAGCAATTTGCAAACCAAGAGCGGAATTAGAAGCGATAAAAGCAAAAAATTACGCCAAAGACAAGATTGATAGAGAAAAAAATCGTGTAACTGGATACAATTGTAATTCAAATATTAATACACAAACCAATTCAAATATAAATAGCTACGGATACAATTATGCCAATATCTCAAGCAGGAGTAACGGTTATGACTCAACAAACTGTACTGCAAGAACTGCTGGATATGGAGGAGGATGGGCAGCTGGCGCCTTAGCTGCTATGAATAGTGCAGATATAAGAAATACTTACAATAATACAAAAGAGTCTGTGTTTAATGGTTGTTTGGCAGAATATGGTTATGGCGTTAAAAAAACCTGTATTAAAAATTGCAATTAGTGGGGTGGTTATGTCTTATAGAATAGATTCAGAATGGAATGCCAAAAACGAATTAAAGTGCCTTGTTATATTTAAAAAGTTAGAGCAAGAGGGTTTTCCAAGAGGAAGACAGATGCCTTATTGCAGAGAAATGGCTCAAAATACAAAATTAAGTGCGGAAAATATCAGCGCCAAAGTAGGCAACTTTAAATCTGTTGCAAAGATAAATAACAAATCTAACGCATCAATAAATACAGTAGAAATTTATAATAATTATGGACATCTTTCTACCAACCAAATTGAGGAAGCATTAAAAAATGCCTAACAAATCATTCCAGCCGACCGCTGACGCGTCGGCTGAATTCAAGCGTTATACGGCACAGAAAACAATATGGTGCCCCTTGTTGGATACTGGGAAAGAACAATCACTATTGAAATGATGAGGGATAATTATTGTTAAATATAACTGATAAGTCAGTAGTTTCTGAACATACCCAAGATCGGCATTCATTTAAGAAGGTAGAACTCAAGGGAGCAGAATTCCAAAATCTTATTGAAGAACTCATAGATATTTTGCCTGATTATTATATAGACCCTTTATCAATGGCTAGCACTCTTGAGCGTTTAGGTAAGCCTGCTGCTGCGGAAAAGCTCAGAATAAAACTCCCCAAAGTAACAAAAATTCGCTCTGGCGATATTGGAGAAATTCTCACAACAGATTATATTGATGAAAAAACAGTATTTTCTGTACCAATAAAGAAATTGAGATGGAAAGATCACCGCAATATGGCAATGCGTGGTGATGATGTTATCGGGGTACTTATAAATCAAGAAAATCAAACAATAAAATTCCTCAAAGCCGAAGCTAAAAGCAATCAATCGTTAAGTCGTAATGTTTTGTCAAAGGCAAGGGATGAGCTTGATCTTGATGAGGGTCTACCAGCACCACATGCTCTTGAATTTGTGGCAGAAAGACTTAGAGACACAGGCAACCAAACTTTGGCAAACCTTATTGAAAAAGCACAGCTCTCTGATGGAATTGGTAATAGTCAAGTTGAGCACCTACTTTTTACCTTTACTGCATCGAAGCCTGAGAAACTTCAAAAAGAAGCATTTGATGATTATAGCGGTAATATAAAGCAGTCCTCTGTTGGTTTTCAAGTTAGTAATCACCAAGAGCTTATTGGAAGTGTTTATCAGGGAGTGCTAGATGGCCTCGGCGATTGAAGAGATAGAAAAAGCTATTCAGCAGGCAATAGCTACAGGTTTCAGAGGGCGATTACTTGAGCGGGGGTTAGCGCGTTCAATGATTTGGGTTGATGGTGAATTACCTGATGGTTCACCAAACTTTGCGCCAAGACTTAGTTATGATCTCCTGTCCTACGGTTATTCACTGTTATCTCTTGCTATTCGCCTCACAGAATTGAATGGTAACCCTGAGTTTGCCCGTGCCGCGTTTGAAAAAGCTGCCACAGCAATAACAGACGTTATACATAATGGAAATCCTGATGATCCAGAGAAAGGCTTTCATAAGGTGTTGGCAGCATCAAGTTATCATTTAGGGCGATTTTCTGCTAAAGCATTTTCATTGCTCAATCATAATATTGAAAATGAAAATTTGAGTCGAATAGAGAAAATGCTATCGTTACTCATGTTAAGGCAATTTGCTGCGCTTGAAACTTCTGTATTAGCTTGGAAAGAATCAGGACTTGGCTCAGATAATTCCCTAGCTGAAAAGATAGACTTTGAAATTGACCAACTCAATGGACAACTTGAGTCAGAGGATCGCCCAGAAGAATATGGAATAGCATCAATTGAGTTACCTATAATTGATTTGGCAATAACTGATAATTATTATTCTGCAATTTATGAGTTTCTATTCGCACTAGAAATAGGGAACATTGCACTACTTGAAAGTGCTATTAATCGGATAGAAAATAGCTTGTCTATTACTACAGAGCTTAACATGCTACCGCAATGGTGGGTTTTGAGAATAACCAAATACCTATTTCGTGATCTTTGGGAGTCCAGCTTTCATACGGTTCTTCCTGTTACTCCTGATCAGGAAAATAGTGAAGATTGGGCACTACTACGCTGGCTATTTATTGCTTCATTATTCAAACGTAATAAAGCTGAGATTGATCTTTGGCCATCCCAGTTAGAGGGCGCTAGGCGAGCGGTTAATGATGTTGATGATCTTGTGGTTTCACTTCCAACTAGTGCGGGTAAAACGCGTATCGCAGAATTATGCATTCTTCGATGTTTATCTATTGGAAAGCGCGTGCTCTTTATTACGCCGCTCAGGGCGTTGTCCGCTCAGACAGAGGCATCACTTCGTAAAACGTTTCTACCGTTAGGTAAATCAGTTTCTTCGCTTTATGGCAGTATTGGAACAAGCGACTTTGAACAGAATGTCATAAAGTCAAAAGACATAGTAGTAGGGACGCCAGAAAAATTAGATTTTGCCTTAAGAAATGACCCTTCATTAATAGATGATGTTGGTCTCGTGGTTTTAGATGAAGGGCATATGATTGGTCTAAGCGAGCGGGAGATAAGTTATGAAGTGCAAATTCAGCGACTATTAAAACGAGATGATGCTGAGCAAAGAAGAATTGTTTGCCTTTCAGCTATATTACCTGATGGCGATCAGTTAGAAGATTTTGTTGGCTGGTTGCGACGAGATAAGGAAGGCGGTGCTATACAATCTTTATGGCGACCTACAGATTTAAGATTTGGTGAGATTGTTTGGCAAGCAAATACTGGACGAATTAATTTTACTATTGGTGAAGAGAAACCATTTATCCCTAATTATATTCACCCCTTTATTCCGCCAGTTGGTAGAAGAAGCACACCGTTTCCTAAAAATAAAAAAGAACTAACCTTGGCGGCGACTTGGAGGTTAGTTCAGGATAATCATACAGTCTTAATATATTGCCCAGAAAAACGGTCTGTTAATAGTTTTGCAAGAGATATTATAGATTTGCATAAGCGAGAGGCACTCGACTCAGTATTGTCTGTTCCGTTACAACAACTAGATTTAGCAATAGTGTTAGGAGATGAGTGGCTTGGTGATGGACATCCAATTGTTGAATGCTTAAAAATAGGTGTAGCTGTTCATCATGGCGCTCTTCCAACTCCTTTCAGGAAGGAAATGGAAAAGTTGTTACGCGAAGGTATTTTGAAAGTTACAGTTTCATCCCCCACCCTTGCTCAAGGTCTGAATCTATCTGCGACTGCCGTTATTGTTTATTCATTAACACGTAATAAAAATATAATAGATGCATCTGAATTTAAAAATGTGATTGGTCGAGCTGGTCGAGCTTTTGTTGATACACATGGGTTAGTCCTCTACCCAATATTTGAAAGACATGATTGGTTTCGGACTCAGTGGCGCAGGTTAGTAGAAGATACAAAGGCACGAAATATGGAGAGTGGTTTGGCTCTTCTTGTCATCACTCTTGTAAGTCGAATAGCTCAGAGTATAGGGAACTCAGATATTAATGGGCTTCTTGAGTCAGATATTAATGGGCTTCTTGAGTCAGATATTAATGGGCTTCTTGAGTATGTTTTAAACAATACTCAAGCATGGGGATTTCCTAATGTTGCTAATGAGACCACAGAACAGATCAAGGCGCAAAAAATTGCATGGGATAAGCATATAGTAAGCCTTGATACAGCTCTTCTAAGTATGTTAGGCGAGGAAGATGTTTCAATAATTGATATACCAAATGCACTTGATGCAATCCTTCATTCTTCACTATGGCAAAGAAGTTTAAATCGTCATGATGAAGAGAAAAAAGGACTAAAAGGACTGTTTGATTCCGTATTAGCTCAACGAGCTAAATACATATGGAATGTTACAACTACCTTTCAACGCAAAGGATACTTTCTTGCGGGAGTTGGGCTTGATACTGGTCAGAGGCTTGATGCTATATCTCCTCAAGCCAACGTATTGCTTGTAAATGCGAACGGATATATATCTGCCAATGAGCAACAGTTAGCAATAGCTAGAATAATACAGTTGGCTGAATTAGTTTTTGATATTGCACCTTTTACCCCGCGTAATTTACCTGATGACTGGAGAGAAATCTTGGCAGTTTGGTTAAGAGGCGAAATTCTCACAGAGCATGAATTTAATGATATCAACGAAGCTCTGATGTTTATAGAGGATGGCTTAATCTACCGTCTACCTTGGGGATTAGAAGCTATTAGAGTTCGTGCGCAAGCCAATGAAGATGTTATTGGTGATAGTGCAACAATAGATGATTATGAAGTTGGGCTGGTAGTTCCTGCTATAGAAAATGGGACTTTAAATAGAAGTGCCGCACTGTTGATGCAAGCTGGGTTTAACTCAAGAAAAGCTGCGATACATGCGGTCAGTTCAACAAACGCCTCTTTCACAACAGGCGTTCAATTAAAAGCATGGCTAAATTCTGTAGAGGTTTTTGACCTCGCTATTGAACCTGATTGGCCAACACCTGAAACTTCTAATTTATGGCGGGATTTTATAAAAGAGTATGATCCAAAACCGGAGACCACATGGAAATTGGCTAATTCAATAATATCTGTTGTTTGGATAAATAACTATAATCCCGTTGCTGGAAGATTTGTGAAGCTTCATAATCTTAAAAAAGGAAACACTCTAATACTAGGATCAGATGGTGAGCTAATAGGTAGTATTGCTAACTACCGATATAAATTACTCGACGGTGGCATTTATCGCTCTAGTATTCATAGTGATACCAGTTATATTGATGTGAGATATTGGGGGGCGGAAGGTAGCCCTTTTGATTATCATGTTTAAAATATAATGAACCCAGAGAGGGGTTCAATCTACAATAAACTTTTAAGCATGGTAAAAGTGCCGTATAACAATCACATGCACTCGGATAGAAAAAAGCGCCACTCGTTCCTCGCTCTGCTTTTTCTGCCGGTGATGTGAGACGTTAGCTGCAAAATACGCGAGAACAATTAGGGTCAGAGAGTGATTTATACTAAAATAACACTTTTGTATCACCCAACTGTGTAAATATCACCATTTTTTAATCAATGTTCCCATTAAATCTTGTTTTTAATTTATACTATCCAATGGCAATTGGATGCAGCCGTAGTGATGTTGTGACACACTCTAGATTACACAAACAAATCTATGGGTCAGATAAGGGTTAAAATGAATGATGATTATTCATATTTATGCAAAGGTTTTATTATAAAGGATAAAGAAAATGACAGATTGGATACAGCGCTGGAAAGACGGTGAAACGGGGTGGCATAAAGACACGCCGAACGATAAATTGGTGAAGTTTATAGATTGCTTGCAGTTAGAACGGGCAGCGACGGTGCTAGTGCCGTTGTGCGGCAAGAGTCAGGATATGGTGTATTTACTGGAACAGGGGTACAAAGTGATTGGCGTGGAGTTGAGTGAAGTGGCAGTCACTGCATTTTTTCAAGAAAATGCAATGCCTTATACGGTGCAAGAGGCGAATAATTTCACGGTTTATAATGCACGAAATATCCGTATTTTTTGTGGTGATTTTTTTAACCTTGATTCAGGGCATTTAGGGATGACAAGTGCACTCTATGATAGGGGTGCATTGATTGCTCTACCTGAGGATTTAAGGGTTAAATATGCACAACATTTATACGATATAATACCGAGCGGTTGCCGGATATTGTTGTTGACTTTAAATTATCCGCAATCGCAAATCAGTGGACCCCCTTTTGCCGTCGATGAAGCAGAGGTAAAATCACTGTTTGAATGGTTTGAGTGTCAGCAGTTAGAGTGTTTTAATGACATTAAAAATGAACCTAAGTATCTACACGCAGGTGTGGATTTTATTGAAAGAGCAACATATTGTTTGCATAAAGAGGAATAAAGAATGGCTACAATGAAAGGTGAAGTAAGCAAGTTTGGCACGAAAGGATATGGTTTTATCGTTGGCGATGATGGTGAGCAGTATTTTGTGCATCAAAAGAATGTGTTTAATAAATCGCGCCTGAATACAGGTACGCGTGTGAAATTTAAGGCAGAAAACTCTGATAAAGGGTGGGTTGCGAATGAGGTTGAATTGGATGCTCATGCTAAATCATCTAATCCTAAATCAGCCTCTAAGCCGATGTCAGATGGTATGATTAAAGGGTTATTTTCGGTGTTGTTTATTGCGCAGGCTGTGGTTGTTTATAAAATATTTTTAAGTTAGCAATGAAGAAATTTTCGTTACTTTTATTGCCTTTGCTTCTATCGGGATGTTTCTCTTCGCCTGCGATTGAAGTCAGTAATATTTGCACCTTGATGGATGAAGAGGTAACTTGGTATCAAGGGGTGAAAGCCTCTGAGAAAAAATATGGCGCACCTGCGTATGTGCAGTTGGCTATTATTTATCAGGAGTCTCGTTTTCAGTCAGATGCAAAGCCGCCTAGAGGTAAATTATTCGGTGTCATTCCATGGGCCAGGCCGAGTAGCTCTAAAGGGTTTGCGCAGGCTACAGAAGGGACTTGGGATTGGTATCAAAAGAGCACAAAAAATTATAACAGGTCGCGTACTAATTTTGTAGATGCAGCGGATTTTGTTGGTTGGTATATCAGTCAATCTAACAAGCGTTCTGGTGTTAGTAAGACAGACGCTTTTAATCAATATTTGGCTTATCATGAGGGGCATGGTGGGTTTAATCGTAAGACTCATTTGCGTAAAAATTGGCTTATTGGGGTAGCTAAAAAGGTTGAAAATAACGCCAAACGCTATAAAAAACAACTCAAACAATGCAGAGCAAGATTGGATAAAAATAGAGCTTGGAGTTTCTTCTAATGTGGGTTAAAGTATTGGACAATACACCAAAAGAAGGCACAATGGTTGAGGCAACTGTCGAAGATAAAAAGATATTTGTAACGATGAATAACGGTACGCTGTATGCAGCTGAAAATCGCTGTCCACATGAAGATATTGAATTGACTTTAGGCTGCTTAAAGGGTAACCGTGTTAAGTGCTCTTTGCACGGATACAGTTTTGATTTAACCACGGGCAACAGTTCAGAGGACGATGTTGATAATATGCGAACTTACGCCGTCAAACAAGAAAATAACGAAATATACATACAATTATGAATTCACAAGCGCTTTTAAAATCCATTATTCAACGCATTGCAACAGGTCCAGATCTAAGTAAAGATATTGTTTTTGAAGAGGCTAGAGATGGTATGCAAGCCATTTTGCGTGGTGAGATTGACGATGTACAATCAGCGATTTTCTTGATTGCTTTGCGCATGAAACGCGAAACAATGGAAGAAAACGAAGGCATTTTGGCAGCTATTCTTGCAGAAAGCGACAAACAACAGGTTAATGTTGATGATTTGGTGGACTTGGGTGACCCGTATAGTGGCTATAACCGCTCTATTCCTGTATCGTCATTCCTTCCGCCAGTATTGGCTGAGCTGGGTTTGCCAACAGTTATTCACGCATTAGATAGCGTATCACCAAAATTTGGATTGACGCATCGTCATATTAATCAGGCACTAGGTTTGAGCCTTGACCATTCAACTGCTGAGGCGAAAAGTAGACTGGAAAATAAGGCAATTGGTTGGAGTTATATTGATCAAGCCAGTTATTGTAGTGGTTTACACGATTTGGTTTCCTTGCGTGACCGTGTTATTAAGCGCACAGTGATTAATACCGTAGAAACATTAATTGGACCTTTAAGGGGTAAATCTACACATTCAATTTTGGGCTATGTGCACAAACCTTATCCACCGATTTACGCACACCTGGTTAATGCATCGGGTATGAATACTGCACTTTTAGTGCGCGGTGTTGAGGGCGGTGTAATTCCTTCTTTGCGACAAAAAGGTTTAATGGTGTCCTATAATGGCATTGAAGAAAAAGACCGTGTGGATATTGAGCCCAAATCTTTGGGTATTAAACAAGAAATGCGCGCGATATCCCTGCCCAAAGGTTTGAATGTTGAAAACGATATTGAGGCGTTAGCAGAATATACCGTTTCACTCGGCAAGGCAGCGCTATCAGGGGAGCAGGGTATGTTTTATGATGGCTTAGTTTTGGCCAGTAGTTTAATTCTTTGGCATACCAAAAAAGCCGATTCGTTAATTGAAGCTGCGCAAATGACAAGGGAAGTTTTGGATTCGGGTAAAGCGTTAAATCGTTTATAATTGTATTTTTTAAAATAAAAATAAAATAATATGAATAATAAGATAAAAATTATCGTTAGTTGGATCATTGCTCTATGGGCATCAAATGTATTTCTTGGTTCGTTATTTTATAAATTTGATAGTAGTGCGTTAGAGCCACAATATATTTTTAATACCATTGGTGCTTGGCTTAGTAGCAGCGTAAATACCACGATAGGTGAGTTGTTTTCTGAGTATGGTGCGATTTTAATTGGTTTGGCTGAGTTAGTAACTGCTTTGGTATTATTATCTCCGATTGTACTATGGAAACACAGAAAAAAACTTCATTGCATCGGCGGCTTAATGGCATCAATGGTGATGGCAGGGGCAGTTTTTTTCCATGTGTTCACCCCTTTAGGTTGGAATCCAACCTGGTCAGTGGTAAACGAGAGTGCTTGTCAGGCAGTCTTTATTGCGCCTAATTCGTGTGTAGATACTGGTCTGGCAAATGCTGCTTTATCAATCCTAATTTTAGGCATTGTTATGTTTTTCTTGAATAAAAAATCTAATTAATTTTTTTTATTTTTAATGCAAGACAGTGAATTACTTGAAAAAATAGCGCAAGTACTTAAACGCGAAAATCTAAATAATAATCGCTTAATTAACCACCAATCGGTGGTCGAATTAACTGAAATATTAGACTTAGACAAACAATCAACCCAAGATTGGGCGCAATTGTTTGTTTGGGTGCAGCAATATTTGGATTATTCTCCCGACACCAGTCATATCGGATTTGCTAACCGTATGTGGTCAGGTGCTAATATGCCTTCAGTTTTAGGTGAAATTATTGCCGCGTTTAGCAATACTTCTGCCTGCACCTTTGAATCTGCACCTGTTGCCACCTTGATGGAGACTTATATGCTTAAGCAAATGCTTGAGATTGTAGGTTTTAAAAATGGCGAAGGGCAAATGACGACCGGATCAAGCAATGCCAATATGATTGCAATGATGGTGGCGCGTAATCAGACCTTAAACTCAGTAAAAACACAAGGGTTATTTACTCAAAAACCTTTGTTTGCTTTTGTCAGTGAAGACGCGCACTATTCGCTAGACAAGGCGGCGAATATTTTAGGCATTGGTACTGAGCACTTGATTAAAGTACCAACAAATAAAAATGCAAAAATGGATGTTTTGGCACTTGATAAAGCCATTCAAAAAGTTCAGAAAAATGGCGGCATTGCATTTTTTGTTTGTGCTACTTTGGGAACGACAGTGCGAGGGGCTTATGACGATATTGAAGCGTTGTTAAAACTGAAAAATAAACACCATTTTTGGCTACATGGTGATGGCGCCTGGGGCGGGGCAGCAATAATGAGCTCAGCATTAAAAACTAAATTTTTAAGCGGCATTGAACAGTTGGATTCGTTCACGATGGATTTTCATAAGATGCTTGGCAGTAGTCTAATGTGTAATTTTTTATTATTAAATCATCAAAATTTATTATCTTGTACTTGTGCAGATGGGGATAATAGTTATATTTTTAGAGACAATGCAGTTGATTTGGGTGCCAGTTCACTGCAATGTGGTCGTCGTGTGGACAGTTTGAAATGGTTTTTAGATTGGAAATTCTACAATAAGCAAGGATTTTCTGACAGAGTTGAGAGTTATTATCAATTGGCAAAATTTGCAGAGGACTTTATTGATAGAAGTGGTGAGTTAGAAACGGTGGAAAGACGCAATTCATTTAATGTGTGTTTTCGTTTTAAAGCACAAAATTCCAACGCTTTTAATCAAAACTTACGCCATCAATTGTTAATAGAAGAGCAGGCGCTATTTGCACTTGCTTATATAGGAGATAAACTGGTATTTAGATTGTTAATTAGCAATAATAATATTGATAAAGTGAAACTAACAGCATTGTTAAATCGTTTAATTAAAGTAGGGAAGGTACTAGAAAAAAATGCTTAAAAAAATTAAAAATTACGATTATGTGCATACAACGGATTTTGACTTTAAAGCCTTATGTAAATTATTAAGTCAAGAAAATTACGATTTGGCAGTTGAGAAAATCAAGGCTTTAGCAAAAGAAATACAGGTAAAAAATCTAGCGCTTGATAAAAGCAGTTACACGAGGAATGTTATTATTCATAATAACGATTGTTGGCTAGGGTTATTGCATTGGGATAAAGGTGCAACAACACGCATTCATGGTCATCCAGAGCAAGCTTTTTTGTATGTGGTCGAAGGTGAATTGCGTTGTAAAAATTTTGATAAAAATCCATTAACCGAGCTTAAATCTAAAGGTTTAAGTGGTGGGGAATATCTTTATAGTAAGGGCGTAAAAGGCAAATTGGATAATTGTATTCATCAAATTAACGCAAAACAAAAAAGTATAAGTTTGCATTATTACTCAGACAACCCAATTAAAGGAGAAGTGTTTGACATTTAGGTTAATTTTCCACTATATTATTTGGTCAATCCGCTTAGGTATTCCTGCTTGGTATTATTTTCAAATTAACGCTGAGTGGTACAACAAGAAAAAAGGATTTTATTCCAAAATTGATATGGATGCTCGTATTCCAAAAAAATGGCGTTTGGAGCAATATTATTTTGATAAAAATAATCCGCCTAGTGCGTTCCCCGTGTTTCTCAAACCTGAGTGGGGACAAAATTCTAATGGCATTATTAGAATTGATAATGAGCAAGAATTTTTAAATTTCAATCCAGCGAGTAGTAAAATCCCTTATATTTTGCAATATGCGGCACACGAAAAAAAAGAATATGAGGTTTTCTATATTCTCGATGCAGAAGACAAAACCCGTTTAAGTACGCTGAATATTGCTCAGTCAATTAACGGCTCAGATGAGCGTTACCCTGTTAATGGTATTAACAATAAAAATACGCTTTATCAAGATATTACCCAAGAATTTAGCGTAAAAGAATTGGATATTTTGCATGTGTATCTGCGAGAGTTGCCGTCTTTTCGTATTGCCAGAGTGGGACTTAGGGCAAACTCTAAAGAGGATTTACTTTTGGGCTTGTTTCATATTATTGAAATTAATTTATTTGCCCCATTTCCTATTCATTTATTGGATAATAGCGTTGCAAAAAAAACCAAATATAAATTTATTAAAGACAATATGAAGCACTTAGTCAAGGTCAGTAATACCACGCCTAAAGAGCACTTTAATCGTTTTGTTTTCTTTAAAAAAATTATCAAACATTACCAATCAAAATCCGAATAACAATGCGATTATTACATCAGTTTTTATCGCGTTTTTTTCTATCAGGTTGTAGTGATTATAATCCACTCAAAGTCCGTCGTGCCTGCCGCTCAAAAGCACAGGCCAGGTTGGCATTTGCAGAAAATACATTGCCTTATGCGCAAGGTAGGACTTTTATTAATCCGTATTCGGCCTTTAAATTTTCTCAGCAACACGGTTTTCCTCTGGTTATTAAACCCAATGTTGGAGGCTTTTCTCGAGGTGCGTACTTCCCTATTGAAAATAAAACACAGTTATTGGCAGCGAGTATCGGTGTTAAAAAATGGTGGCCAAATAGCATCATAGAAGAATATTTACTAGGTAAAAATTACCGTGTGGTAGTAACAAAATTTGGTATTATGTCGGTGCTTAGGCGTTACCCACCGTTTGTGCTTGGTGATGGAGTTCAGTCTATTAGGGCATTGATTGATGCGGAAAATACCACAAGACAAAAAATGAAATTAGCACCCGTTACTCAAGAAATCCCTAAAAATTTAGCCATTAAAAAACATTTAAAAGGGCAGGGGATGAATTTTTCCACAATCCCCAAAGTCAATCAAAAGGTTTATCTTCATCATAAAATTTCGCTTAAATTAGGCTCAAGTATTGAAGTCATTGACAAAGTCAAACTGACCGACAATAACAAGCAAGATTTAATTAAAATATTGAATTTCTTTGATGCCAATATTTTAGGTATTGATGTTATTTGCAAACAAGGTATTGAAGTTGATTTTAATGCGCAACAGTGTATTTTTTTAGAGCTTAATTCTCGTCCATTTTTAAAAATGCACGATAACCCAAGGTATGGCAACAAACCCAAGGATTTAGATGATTTTTATCATAAATTAAACCAATTGGAAGTTATTGACAATGAAAAATATTAGCAAAAAAAAATTATTTTACGGTTTTATCGCGCTCAATATTGCTGCGCTAATTTATTTTTATTTTAGTGATTATAAAATTGATCCAAAAATGCTTAAAACACTTATAAACACCAAGTATTTTCTAGTTTCTTATGTGATTTATATTTTAATTTTGGTTGTCAGGGGATTAACCCTATTGCCAGGTACTGCTTTTTTACTTGCAGGTATTTATATTTTTTCTTTTACTCAGGTATTTTTTGCCATTCAAATCGCTATCATAGGCTATTGTCTGATTATTTATAACTTTGCGTATAAGTTAAATTTTAAAGTGCCTCAAAAAATACTGGACTATGAGCAAAAAATAAAAACTAAAGAAGTTCCTATTATTTTTGCCTTGTGTTTTATCCCAGGCATTTCAATCAATGTGTTGATTTATTTCTTGTCAATTATTGATATTAAACTTAAAAATATCTTAATTGGTATTATTGCCGGCACTTCAATTACTTCAGCAATTTACATCTCACTCATTACAGGTGTATACGAATCTGCAAATTACGCACTCAATTAAGTGTTGTAAACTTATTTTTACCCAGCCAAAAATCATTCGCTTTACTGATAAAGCCTGGAATGTCTTTAATCCATCGGCTATTAGTCTCTTTATTGTAATTTAAGTAAAGCTTATTATCAACAATTGTCCAGATATTTGGGTCGCCATACACGCCTTCGCCATCAATACTCATGCGCCAAGCACAATGTCCGCCATATTGTGGCGCATATCGTTGCGGGTCAGTCTTAAATAATGCTAGATTTTCTGCATTTTTAAAATGCCAAGTTTTCCCTTGATATTTAAATGAAAACTTAGAATTTCCTTTCGCAGGTTGATTTTCAGTGAAATAATTAACAGCATCATAACCCTCAATAGCAAATTCATTACCCTCGCTGCCAACACCCCAAAAAGAATGTTTGGTGTAAACAAAGTCTAGTGACAATGCTTGCAAACTAAAAAGCGATAACGCTAACAATAGTATTTTTTTCATATATTTTTCCTTTTTTTTATTTTTAAATTTCCCACTTATGTTGATAATCTATAATAGCAGGTGCAGAGGGTAATGGGTTGTTTTTATTTTCAAGTGAAATAATCATTTCTCCGCCATTGAGCATTGCTAAAATTTCTCCATTAATGCTAAAAGATTTTTTACCTGTTTCGGGCATCAGTCCAATAAGCAATGTTTTACTGCCTTTTTTAACCCATAATGTACAAGCATTTGCTTTATCAGTGTGTTGGTGCGTTGTGGCAGTGATGAATATTTGTTGTTTTGACAAGTCAGTGTCAATGTCCCAACCTAAACTCGCATTTGCAGTTTGATTAAGTAAAGTAACACTAAGCAACAGGCTCAAACTGGCAAAACCACTTAAGGCATAACGCCAAGATGTTAGCCAAGCCTTAAAGACACCAGTTTTATGAGGTTTTATTTGTCGATTAATATTTTTCCAAATTATTTGCGCAGACTCTTTCTCTAGTGGCGCTTGTACATTTAGCCTACTTAAGTGTAATTGCCATTGTTGTAGCGCCCTTTTGAATGCGACAGTCTTTTTAATAGCCTGCTTTTCTTCTGTACTTAGCAAACCTAATGCGTACTGGAAAGCTAAAAAATTATCATCCATCATTTATCTCCATACATTTCTTAAGGGTTGGCATTGCTCTGCGCACCCATGTTTTAATGGTGCTTAATGGCACTTTGAATGTTTTTGCAATGTTTTCATAGGTTAAGCCTTTAAAATAAGACATTAGTAGAATATTCATAATTTCTGGTTTAAGCTGCTGTAGGCAGTTATTTAATTGCTGTTTGTTTTGTTGTTGCTCCATTTCATCTAAGAAATGTAATTGCTCATCACTAATAACAGATAACTCAAAATCATCTTGAATAGGTAATTCACGCTTGCGTAAATAATCCAGTGCATGATTTCTGGCAATGGTTGACATCCAAGTCATGACACTGGCTTTTTCATGTTGATAAGTTTCTATTTTGTGCCAAATTTTCACATACACCTCTTGTAGGCAATCTTCGCTTAATTCTCTTTTCTTTAATATACGAATAATGACACCAAAAAGTTGCACATTAGAGAGTTCGTAAACTTTTTTAAAAGTTTTCTCACCTTTTATTTTTTTTAATTGCTCAAAATAAATATCAATGGGTTTTTTTTTGCATTTTATGAAACTTATTTATATTTTGCAGCGTATAGTATAGTGTGATTGATTAACCTTATAAAAAATAATGAATAAAATGAAAACACTAACCTTGGCAGGCCTTACTTTATTAGGCTCTAACTTTGTTGTTATGGATGTTAATGCAGCAGCTAAAGAAAAATGTTATGGTGTTGTTAAAGCGGGTCAAAATGATTGTGCCACTAAAACCTCATCATGTGCAGGCTCTTCAAAAACAGACGGACAAACAGATGCTTTTATCGCTATGCCTAAAGGTTTGTGTGAGAAATTGGTAGGCGGCAGCTTAGTCTCTTCTTAAACTTTTTTAGACGCTAAAAAATCACAATTGAGTATTTAACTTGGCTGTGATTTTTTTTATAAAATGATAAAAATAATTAAAAACTTTGTATTGGTATTTATTGCCCTAACTTCTTTTAGCGTGATGGCTGAATTTAACGCACTTTCTACTAAGCAAGTGCAAGAAAAAATGAGTCAAGGTGTTGCCGTGATTGATATTCGTAGGCAAGATGAATACGACAAATATGGGATTATCCCTGGCGCTCATAAACTTACTTTTTTTGACGGTAGGGGTAATCACAATGCACAAAAATGGTTGGCAGATTTTTCTAGCATTGTCAAAGGAAAAGACACGCCTTTCATTTTGGTTTGTGCGCACGCCAATCGAACCAAGGTTGTTGGAAACTTCTTAAGCAACAAGGTTGGCTATAAAAATGTTTTTGAACTTGAAGGCGGTATTATTAATGGTTGGATTGATAAAGATTTGGCAACCACTAAAATTAAAGCGGGCACATCCAAACCTTGGTACAAACTTTGGTAATTAAAAATGTTGGCATTGGGCTTCGCCATCAACATTTGCAACAAGTGATTGATGAGCAGCCAGATATCGATTGGTTTGAAGTACATAGTGAAAATTTCTTTTATGACAATCTTGCGACTTATCAGTTGGAACAAATTGCCGATAAATATCCATTAAGTTTTCATGGTGTCGGACTTTCCTTGGGTTCGGCAGATACACTAAATCAACAACATTTGCAAAATCTTAAAAATGCTATTGAGCGTTTTAAACCGGATTTAATCTCTGATCATCTTAGCTGGTCAAGTATTGATGGTCATTATCTAAACGACTTATTGCCTATGCCTTATAGCAAAGAGTCTCTACAGCACTTTGCTGATAAAATTAAACAAACGCAGGATTTTTTGGGCAGGCAGATTCTGATTGAAAATCCATCCTCTTATCTACAATTTAAACATTCAAGCATTAGTGAGTGGGATTTTTTTGCGGCTCTGCCAGACTTGTCTGGTTGTGCCTTGCTATTAGATGTTAATAATATTTATGTGAGTTGTGTTAATCACAAGTATCAGCCTCAGGATTATTTAAATGCTATCAATGCTGATGATGTGGCAGAAATTCACTTGGCAGGGCATACTAAAAAAGTACTTGAAAATGGCACAATTTTGATTGACGATCATTCTAAAAAAATCTCAAACGAGGTATGGTTACTCTATCGTAAAACTTTAGAAAAAATCGGAAATAAACCTACTTTGATTGAATGGGATAGCAATATTCCAAAATTATCTGTCTTGTTAAGTGAAGCAAATAAAGCACAAAGGTATTTAGATGCTTAAAAAATTACAACAACAGTTTTATCAAGATGTGCTTATTCCAAATGGGGCTAAGAACTATTTAAATGAGGGTAATTTTAATGGCAGTCATTTGATGCAAATCTACCATAATCAATATTTTTTGAGTCTAACCGAAGCCTTAGGAAAAACTTATAGTTGCGTTAAACGCTTGGTGGGCGAGGATTTTTTTAATCAAATTGCCAAAGAATTTATTTTAGTTAATCCTTCAAAAACAGGTAATATTATTGATTATGGTGATAATTTTGCAGATTTTATTCAATCAAGCCCACAGTGCAAAACTGTGCCATATTTAGCAGATGTTGCTAAATTTGAAAGATGCTATGATCGTTGTTATTTCCTGGGTATTGTATTTTTTATGCATTCAGTGTACCCTATCACTAAGATTTGGCAACTCAATGAAAACAGTGAGCAACTTGATTTGAATAGCGGGGAAGAATATTTGAAGATTTATCGTCAAGACGGTGAAGTTTTGGTGGAAGAAGTAACACAACAACAATACAAGGAGAAGTAATGACTAAATTAATTGATTTGTACAATCGGACTTTTGTATATTTGTATAAATTCACAGATGATATTTTTAAACTTTTTTTACGCTTATATGTTGCAGATGTATTTTTTCGTGCAGGCTTAACCAAACTTGGTAGCTGGGATTCAGAGTTGCCTTTTTTGTCATCAGGCGCACAATATTTATTTGAAAGTGAGTATAGCGTTCCTCTCATTCCCTGGGAATTGGCAGCCTATCTTGGCACGGCAGCAGAGTTGTTTTTGCCAATATTATTGCTATTGGGTTTGGCAACTCGTTTGAGCGCATTGGCTTTATTTGCTTTTAATATTGTTGCGGTTGTTTCGTATCCTATATTGTGGGAAGGTGGATTTTACGACCATAAGCTTTGGGGCGCGATGCTTTTGGTTGTTGTCATTTACGGGCAAGGAAAAATATCGTTAGATAATATAATTTGCAGGAGAGTGTCAAAATGAAAACAGAGACTGTGATAGAGATGTTTGAAACAGCAACCCCTGTTCTGGAGGCTTTGTCCACGCTATTTGTTTTTGCGATTGGTTTATTTGTTCTACTTATTGTTATTGTTTTTATCTTTGATATTAGCCAAAGAAAGAATGCGGTTTTACGAAATTACCCTGTTATTGGGCATTTTCGCGGTATTTTTTCTAGTTTAGGTGAATTTTTTCGTCAATATTTCTTTGCGATGGACAGAGAAGAGATGCCATTTAACCGTGCAGAACGAGAATGGGTGCACAGGGCTGCGAATAATACCGATACCACAGTGGCTTTTGGCTCTAGCAAAAATTTAACCCCTGTGGGTACTGTAATTTTTGCCAATTGCCCTTTTCCAACCCTTGACGAAGATGCGACTGAAACTCGTCCAATTGCAATTGGCGAGGGATTTTGTCAAAATCCCTACACGGCAAAATCACTTTTTAATATCTCGGGTATGAGTTTTGGTGCGATTTCTAAACCTGCAGTTTTAGCATTGTCAAACGGCGCAAGAATGGCAGGTTGTTGGTATAACACAGGTGAAGGCGGGCTGTCACCTTATCATTTAGAGGGCGGCGGCGACATTGTTTTTCAAATAGGCACGGCAAAATATGGTGTGCGTGATTTAGAGGGTAATTTAAGTGATGAAAAATTAATCGAAATTGCTGAATATGAGCAGGTCAAAATGTTTGAAATTAAAATGAGTCAGGGTGCAAAACCTGGCAAAGGTGGTATTTTGCCAGGTGCCAAAGTGACCGAGCAAATCGCCCAAATTCGTGGCATTGACGCGGGAGAAGATTCTATTTCCCCTAATCGCCATTTGGATATAGCATCTACTGACGACTTATTAAATATGATTAATCATGTGCGTAAGGTTACTGGCAAACCTACGGGTTTTAAGTCAGTGATTGGTGCGACGGATTGGCTGGATGATTTTTTCAAAGAGATTAACAAACGCGGCGAAGCATTAGCACCAGATTTTATTACCCTAGATAGTGGCGATGGTGGCACAGGAGCAGCGCCGATGCCATTGTTAGATAATGTCGGCTTGACGATTAAAGAAACCTTACCACTATTGGTTGATAAATTAGAGCAATACGGTTTAAAAAATCGCATTAAGGTTATTACCTCTGGCAAATTGATTACCCCATCTGAAGTGGCTTGGGCGTTATGCGCAGGGGCGGATTTTATTACCAGTGCGCGTGGGTTTATGTTTTCAATTGGTTGCATTCAAGCATTAAAATGCAATAAAAATACCTGTCCAACTGGCATTACCACACACAATAAACGCCTACAAAAAGGCTTAGACCCAGATAATAAAGCTACCAAAGTCGCTAACTATGTACATAATATGAATCACGCAGTTGAAGTTATTGCCCATTCTTGTGGCGTATCAGAGCCTAGAAAATTAAATCGCAATCATGTGCGTATTGTGCAAAATAACGGCCGATCAATACCAATGAATGAACTTTATCCGTCGCAACATTTAGGGGGAACGGTATGAAGGCATCCGATTTATTTGTTAAAGCCTTAGAAAACGAAGGCGTTGAATATATTTTTGGCATTCCTGGCGAGGAAAATCTAGATTTTTTAGATTCTTTGCAAGGCTCAAGTATTAAATTTATTTTAACCAGACATGAGCAAGGGGCGGCCTTTATGGCGGCCACTTATGGCAGAATGACAGGGAAAACAGGTGTGTGTCTAGCCACTTTAGGTCCTGGCGCTACTAATTTTGTTACCTGCGCAGCTTATGCACAACTTGGTGCTATGCCAATGCTGATGATTACGGGACAAAAACCAATTAACTCAAGCAAGCAAGGGCGTTTTCAAATTGTTGATATAGTGCGTATGATGGAGCCATTGACTAAATCTACCAAACAAATTGTGAATGGCAGTATGATTCCATCATTAGTGCGTGATGCCTTTCGTTTGGCTGAAGAGGAAAGACCAGGGGCAGTACATTTAGAATTACCCGAAGATGTGGCAGCTGAAGAAGTTGATAATTGGCATATTTTTCCTGTGCATGAAATTCGTCGCCCTGATGCCGATAAGCAGGCTTTGAATGATGCTATGCAAATGATTAAACTTGCTAAACGCCCATTAATATTAATGGGTGCGGGTGCCAATCGTAAAAAAGTGTTTGAGCCGTTAAAGTGCTTTATTGATAAATCGGGCATTCCTTTTTTTAATACACAAATGGGTAAAGGGGCGGTGAGTTGTGAAAATCCATTATTTTTAGGAACGGCTGCCTTATCAGATTCTGATGTATTGCACCGAGTGATAAACATGGCTGATTTAATCATTAACATTGGTCATGATGTGGTGGAAAAACCACCATTTTTTATGCACGAAGGTGGCACTAAAGTTATTCATGTTAACTTTAATTCAGCACAAGTAGATGAAGTGTATTTTCCACAATTAGAAGTAATTGGCGATATTGCCACCAGTATTAGTGCGCTAAGTAGACTTTTGCCAGAAGCATTGGACAATGATGTCGCTAATTTGCTTAAAAAGCGTGAAGAAATCAAGCGTGTTATTCATGAAATGGATACAAATGATTGTTATCCTTTGCTACCACAGCGCATTGTTGCTGATGTACGCCGTGCACTTGATAAGGATGCAATTATTGCCCTGGATAATGGTATGTATAAAATTTGGTTTGCAAGGCATTATCACACCTATATGCCCAATACGGTTTTACTTGATAACGCCTTAGCAACGATGGGTGCAGGTCTACCAAGTGCAATGGCATGCGCTTTAATTTATCCAAATAGACAGGTAATGGCCATCTGCGGTGACGGTGGGTTTATGATGAATTCTCAAGAAATAGAAACCGCAGTGCGTCTTAATTTGAATTTAGTTGTATTGATTATAACCGATCGTGCGTATGGAATGATTCGTTGGAAACAAAAGGGACAGGGCTTAAAAGATTTTGGGTTGAAATACAATAATCCTGATTTTGTTAAATACGCGGATAGTTATGGTGCAATAGGGCATAAAATACAAAGCGCAGATGAGTTTGTGCCATTGATTCAATCTTGCTTTAAGCAAGGTGGCGTGCATATTATTGATGTTCCGATTGATTACCGAGAAAATAAAAAGCTTTTCCCTAAACAACTACAAAATATATAGGCGTTTATTATGAAACAATTAATTGTTAAACAGGCTTATACTGATGCGATATTGGCTGAACTTACAATGCACAACGCCGAACAGGTAACGGCAATGTTGGCAACAGCCAGTGCTTTAGATAAAAACGGTTGTTTGCCCACATATAAGCGTATTCAGATTTTGCAAAAATTGGCAGATTTAATAAAAAATGAAGAGGAATATTTTGCGCGCTTAATTGCCAATGAAGGTGGCAAACCAATTAAAGATGCACGGGTAGAAGTTGCCCGTGCTATTGATGGTGTGCATTTGGCAATCTCAGCTATTCGTGATATTAAAGGTGCAGAAATACCAATGGATTTAACCCCTGCAGGTGCAGGTAGAAAAGCTTTTACCAGTATGGAGCCAATTGGCGTGGTGGTTGCTATTAGTGCTTTTAATCACCCTCTAAATTTAGCCATTCATCAGATTATTCCTGCTATTGCCACAGGTTGTCCCATTATTATCAAACCTGCCAGTTTGACGCCATTATGCACGCTACGCCTATCCAAGTTGATTGAGCAAGCAGGTCTACCGGTAGGTTGGGTGCAAGTGGCATTATTAGACAACGAAAATGCAGAAAAATTAGTAACCGATCCACGAGTGGCGTTTTTTAGTTTTATCGGTTCTGCAAAAGTAGGTTGGTATCTTAAATCAAAACTTGCGCCTGGTGTTCGTTGCGCCTTAGAGCATGGTGGAGTGGCGCCCTTAATTTTTGATGATTATCAGGATATAGACGGTTTTGTAAATGGCGTGGTAAAAGCCAGTATGTATCACTCTGGACAGGTCTGCGTTTCTGTGCAACGCGTTTATATTCCAAGCGTTAGAGCAGAAGAGATAGCACAAAAAATTGCCGCTGTTGCCAACCAACAAGTTGTTGGCGATGCAATTAATGAAGACAGTGACTTAGGGCCTTTAATCGCACCCAAAGAGGTGGATAGGGTAGAATCATGGGTAAATGAGGCTGTTGCTCAGGGTGCACGAGTAGTAACTGGAGGTCGGCGCATCAATAAAATCACTTATGAGCCAACAGTGCTGCTTAATCCAGCAAAAGATGCCAAAGTTTCAACGCAAGAAATATTTGCCCCTGTGGTTTGTGTATATGCTTATGATGATATCAATGAAGCGATTGAAGCGGCTAATAGTTTGGATGTGTCTTTCCAAGCTGCTGTATTTAGCGATAATCTCTCTCTTGCCATGGATGTGGCTGATAAATTAGAAGCCTCGGCAGTGATGATTAATGATTACACCACGTTTAGAGTAGATTGGATGCCATTTGCAGGTCGCAAGCACTCAGGCTATGGCATTGGCGGTATTGGCTATACCATGCGTGATATGCTTGAGCATAAAATGATTGTTATTAAATCTTAATTTAAATAAATCATTCCAGCCGAGCGCTTACGCGTCAGATGATTTTAGGCGTTATGTGTAAAAATTCTCACCACTTGCCCTGCGTGTAAGCAAGGTTTAGCACGGTATGAAAATTCAACAGGGGTTAATACATTGGTCTCTCTTAATCTTTTCATTTTGGACTTTCCGTTCATTTTTTTGTATTGCCAAAAAAACGAACCAAAAAAAGGCAACCCTTATTCCGCATTTTATTTTTACTAAACTTGTTTGCTAAAACTTTTAAACTCGCTACGCTCAAACAAAAAAGTTTTTTAACGCAAACGGCGTTAAGAAAAAATTAAAAATGCTTCATCAAGGGAACGCATTAGAGCTTCGTTGTTGGTGTATGTGAAAATCAAAAGCAGGGTAAAAAATAATAATTACAAATATACCTTGTATAATATATAAAAAATACAGGATTAATTCATAATAAGGATTAAGTATATCTTTATGAAAATATTGATAATATTAAACAATAATTTATATATTAATATATTTTTAGGTTTATTACACAATATATTCAATTTTTAATGAAATACATATGTTTATTAACGAATTGTGGTAATAATAAATAGTTAGCTCAAAAAAAGGAAAAACAATATGCCTCGTAAGTTAAAAGGAAGAGATGGTATAGCCATTACCATTCCAGATGGTGGTCATGGTTTGCAAGGTCGTGATGGTCATATGGCTGCCATTCCAAAAGGAGGCCGTGGGTTACAGGGAAGAGATGGCAGGATGGTTGCTATCCGCACTGGAGGGCGTGGCTTACAAGGCCGTGATGGTCGTATGGCTGCCATTCCAAAAGGAGGCCGTGGGTTACAAGGACGTGACGGCAGGATGGTTGCCATTCCTGCTGGCGGGCGTGGACTGCAAGGTCGTGATGGACGAATGGTTGCTATTGGCAAGGGGAAACATGGTGTCCAAGATACAAATGGACGTGTACGTGTTAAGAGCTAACAAGGCCTGCAGTTGACCCAGCAATACGCCGTTTCGCTTCGCTGCACGTCGCATCGCAGGTCAACTGAGTTTAAGCGTTATACGCCTAATTAAAATTATGGGTAAAATTTAGATTTTAAATAAAGAGGATAAAAAAATGTTAAAAAATATAATTATCAGTGTTATTGTATTGGTGAATATGTTGATTGTTGGCTGTGTATCTCAACCAATAAATAATAATTCACAACAGGGCGATAGAGTTACAGTAGGCACAGTACAAAAAGAAATTAAAGTTGGTATGAGTGCTGCCTCTGTTGCTTCTGTACTTGGTAGTCCGAATATTGTAACATCAGGTGACAACGGTGGAGAGGTTTGGATTTATGACAAAATATCCTCAAATGCGAGTTATTCAAGTAGTGATGCTTATGCAACGATATTACTAATTGGCGGTAGTGAATCAAGCTCTAATGTTTCTAGTTCTCAAAGAACATTAACCATTATTATTAAATTTGATACCAATAAAAAAGTATCTAGTTTTAAATATCACACTTCTAGATTTTAATATTTATTGGAGATAAATTATGCGTTTTAAATTATATGTAGTTATTCTATTTTCTCTATTTATCACATCGTGTGGCACAATACCAAAGGACGCTTTAAGGCTTACACAAAAAAGTTTAGAACTGCGACAAATGCAGCAAAAAGAATACGACAATGTTACAGAAAAACATATGTTGATTGCTTCTGCTAATGTTTTACAAGACATTGGTTTCATCATCAAAGAAAGTGAGCAGGATTTAGGATTGTTGATAGCAGAAAAAATCAGAGATGCAACTAACACTGGTCAAGTGATAATGGCTATATTGTTAGGTACTCCAATGGATACACATCAAAAAATTAGAGTATCCTTAATTACTAGAATTAAAAATAATAATTCTATTTTAGTTCGTGCAAGTTTTCAGAGGATAGTGTTTAGTGATACACAATACCAAAGGGACGTACCCACTACAATGGAGTACATAAAAGATAAGAAAATTTATCAAGACTTTTATACTAAGTTAGATAAAGCTATATTTTTAGCAAAACAAGGAATTTAACATGAATATCAAAAAACTATTACTTTTAAGCGTTATAACTTCATCTTTTTTATTGACTGGCTGCGTTAGTTCTACCGCTCAAATTATCAATTCAGAATCAGAGTCACAGTTAAAAGTTCGTTCATATCAAACTAAAACTTACGATAATATTTCAAAAGTCAAAGCAATTAGAGGTACAATAGCAGTATTACAAGATTTAGGTTTTGTCATTGATAAAGCAGATTCATTAACTGGAACTGTATCTGGTACAAAATTAGATGGCTATAAGGTAGTCATGAGTATTACCATAAGACAAATACAAAAATCAGTAAAAGTAAGGGCTAATGCACAATATGGTGTTAAAGCAATTAAAGACCCTAAAATATATCAAGACTTTTTTGTATCTTTAGATAAAGGCATGTTTTTAGAGAAAAATACACTATAAATGAAAAATAGGGACGCTACCTTTTTAACTAAATTGGTGCTGGTAAAGTGAGGCGTATTCGCCATTTGCATCGAGCAACTCTTGGCGTGAACCTTGCTCAATAATCCTGCCTTGTCGCAGCACGACAATCTTGTCTGCTTTTTTAACGGTGCTAAGGCAATAAAAGGGTAGCGCCCCCTTCTTCTCTTTTGACGTTTTGTGTATAATAGATTTTCTTATATTATAGAGATAACAAAGATGGCAAAGAAAGAATCTAAAACGACTGAAGTAGCGCAATCAATTGATTTAATACAGGAAACTTATGTTGATGGCACAGCAAGTATCACTATTCGTCAAAATGTTGCGAAGATTGATTTTTACCAAGCCTCTCCAGTGGTGAATGAAGACAGCTCCGGAGAGCAAAAAGAATTCCGTAAGGTTTCTCATCGTTTGATTTTACCAGTGGCTGGTTTGGCTGAGATACATGGAATCTTAAGTAAAATTATCAAAGAAAGCCAAAAAGACAATAAAGAGTAATTCTTTATTTTTTTTTTGCATCTAAAAAAACCTTAACTGATAATATTGCTACTAATGCCAATATTTTCAAAAATTGAAAAATAGGGACGCTACCTTTTTAACTAAATTGGTGCTGGTAAAGTGAGGCGTATTCGCCATTTGCATCGAGCAACTCTTGGTGTGAACCTTGCTCAATAATCCTGCCTTGTTGCAGCACGACAATCTTGTCGGCTTTTTTAACGGTGCTAAGGCGGTGGGCAATAATAATTGTGGTGCGGTTTTTTTGCATTTCATCGATAGCCGCTTGAACTTTTTGCTCGGTGGCAGAGTCTAATGCGGAAGTGGCTTCGTCTAGAATTAGAATTGGGCTATCTTTGGCGATTGCTCTGGCAATCGCTAAGCGTTGCCTTTGTCCGCCAGAGAGAGATACGCCGTCTTCACCGATTTGTGCGTCAAATTTTTCGCTCAATGCTTGAATAAAGTCATAGGCATTGGACACTTTGGCGGCATTCTCAATTCTATCATTACTCATTGTATCTACTTGACCTAGGGCAATATTGCCCTTAACGCTGTCATTAAACAGGCGTACATTTTGATCAACAAAAGCGATTTGTGAGCGTAACGAATCTAGCTCAAATTCATTGATATTAATACCATCAATGGCAATAGAGCCAGAATTGATGGAATAAAATTTTGCTAATAATTGAATAATCGTGCTCTTGCCACTGCCTGTAGCACCAACAATTGCAACGGTTTCCCCAGCTTTAATATCTAAGTCAATATGCGATAGGACTTGATGCTTGTCGCTGTAAGCAAAGCAAACATTTTTAAAACTAATGTTGCCTTTTGTATCTTTTAGTTGTATTTTACCTGTGTTGCTTTCTTCTTTTTCATCCATCAATCCAAACACACTTTCACCTGCAGCCATCGCCCCCTGCAAGGGTTTGTTGATGTTAATCAAACTTTTTGCAGGTTTGACCAACATCCCCATCGCTGTAAAGTAAGACAAAAATGCACCAGCACTCATTTGTAAATAAGTGGCAGAAAAATACACGACAGTGCTTAACGATAAGCCAATCAAAATATTCACTACTACTATATTCAATGCACTGGTCATATCCACCTTAAAGCGTTGCTGACGGATATTTTTAATCAATTCGCCAAATTTAGTGCGTTCTTGCGCTTGTGCTTGATAAATTTTCACCAAAGAATTGCCCGAGATATTTTCATCCAGTAAGTGTGTCATATTGCCCATTGACTGTTGCACTTGCGTGTTAGAAGCGCGCATACGATTTGATGACAGTTTGACAATGAGATAAACCAACGGCAAAAATACCAGTAAACTCAGGCTCAATTCCCAACTTTTGTAAAATAAATAACCAATTAAAATAATCACAAACACTGAAGATTTGATAAGACTCAGCCAAATTATCGAAGCCGCAGATGCAATCTGCTCTACATCGTAAGTTAATTTTGATAATACCTTACCTGTTGTATTTTTATCAAAATAGAGCTTAGGCATCCTCAGCAACTTTGCAAACATATCCTCACGCAAGTCCATAATCACTTTATTAGACACCCAAGAACTTGCCGCCGTAGAAGTTAGTGCTAATAATGAACTGATCACAATGACAATTAACAGTATGCCTGCATACAGTAATGCTGTATCGTTGTTACGATCTCCTGCAAATAAATCATCCACAATTCGCCCTGTGATTTCAGGAATTGAAGTTTCCAGCGCCGTTGCAAGTACCATCAACAATGAGGTAAATATTAATTTACCCAGGTGATTTTTTAGATATGCATATAGTTTAGTAATAAAGTTTTTGTAACCCATTGGGCGAATTTTACCCATTTGATTGAGATGAATTGGTTAAAAAATATAAAATTAGGGTATCATACGCATTTCAACTTTGTTACTTTTTTATGGCAACAAAATACATATTTATTACAGGTGGTGTGGTTTCTTCTTTAGGGAAAGGCATCGCATCCGCCTCTTTAGCAACGCTGCTTGAATCTCGTGGTTTGAATGTAACCATGCTCAAATTAGACCCTTATATTAATGTTGACCCTGGGACGATGAGTCCATTTCAACATGGCGAAGTTTTTGTGACCAATGACGGTGCAGAAACAGATTTGGATTTGGGGCATTATGAACGCTTTGTGCGTTTGCAACTCGGTAAGAAAAACAATTTTACTGCAGGGCGTGTCTATCAGCGCGTGATTGAACGCGAACGGCGTGGTGATTATTTGGGCGCAACAGTGCAAATTGTGCCACATATTACCAATGAAATTAAGGAGTTGACACAAGCAGGTGCAGAGGGTGCGGATGTTGCCTTGGTTGAGATTGGCGGTACAGCAGGTGATATTGAGTCATTGCCATTTTTAGAGGCAATTAGACAAATGGGTCTTGAATTAGGTCGTGAAAATACCTTATTCGTGCATTTAACCTTATTGCCTTATATTAAAGTCGCAGGGGAATTGAAAACTAAGCCAACGCAACACTCTGTGAAAGAATTGCGTGGTATTGGTATTCAGCCAGATATTTTGATTTGTCGTTCTGAGTATCCATTACCAGACGAAGAGCGTGCTAAAATTGCATTGTTCACTAATGTGGCATCGGATGCGGTTTTTACTTCGTTAGATGTAGACAGCATTTATAAAGTGCCGAGAGCCTTACATGATCAAGGGTTAGACAGCGTAGTAGTGAAGAAATTATCATTAGACTGTAAACCAACAGATTTGAGCGAGTGGGATAGCGTGGTTGATAAATTGAATTCATCAACTGCGGATATTAATATCGCTATGGTGGGTAAATATATGGATTTGACTGAGGCGTATAAGTCGCTGTCTGAAGCGTTATTGCACGCGGGTATTCATACACAAACTAAGGTTAACATTCACTATTTTGACTCCGAAGAAATTGAAAAAGTAGGCACAGATTGCTTAAGTGAAATGAGTGCAATTTTGGTGCCAGGTGGCTTTGGTAATCGTGGCGTTGAGGGAAAAATTGCCACCGTTACTTATGCGCGAGAAAATAACATCCCTTATTTAGGCATCTGTTTAGGTATGCAGGTTGCTGTGATTGAATATGCACGCAATGTTGCCAATATGGGTGGTGCAAATAGCACTGAATTTGATGCATCTACATCATATCCAGTTGTGGGCTTAATTACAGAATGGAAGGATGAGGATGGCAGCACACAAATGCGTGATAAAGACTCTGATATGGGCGGTACAATGCGTTTGGGTGGTCAAGAATGCGCATTAGTTAGAGACTCTAAAGCCAAAGAAATTTATGCCAAAGAGGTTATTACTGAGCGCCATCGTCATCGCTATGAAGTTAATAATACGCTTATTGAAAAAGTAGAAGATGCTGGACTGAAAATCTCAGGCCGTTCAATTGATGGAACTTTGGTAGAGATGGTAGAAATTCCAGGTCACCCGTGGTTTGTAGCGTGCCAGTTTCACCCAGAATTCACTTCCACGCCTCGTGATGGACACCCATTGTTTGAGAGTTTTATCAGAGCTGCAAGCAAGGCGCACGACCTTATTCTATCGGCATAGTGTTTCAAGAGGCACTTGATAATTTTGCTGTAGATGGATTTACTCACGCATTCAAAGATGCATTTAAGTTATTGCCCGTAGGTGATTTGCCGTTAAGTGTTTGTTGTCAACACAGTGGTAATATTGACGAGAATTCTATTGTTGTTACTATTCTATCCAGTGCAGAAACCGAGAAAATTGTGCAATTAAAAATTGGCATATTTTTTCAAGAAGTGCTTGTAGGCTGTGCGTGTAGTGATGACTCATCACAGGCAATGATTTATGAAAATGGGTATTGTGAATTAACAGCAGAAATTAACAAGACAACTGCACTTATTTCTTTTTCTTAATAAACTTCATTAAGCGACGCTTTTTGGCAATCTGCCTGGCGTTCAATTCATTTTTTTTGCCTTTAAATGGATTGTCACCACTCTTATATTCAATCCTCATTGGCGTATTGGTCAAACCCAAGGCGTTAATAAAGAAATTTTTTAAATAACGGTCATACGCATTTGGAACACTTTGCAAGTGGTTACCGTGAAAAGTCAAAGTTGGTGGAAAAGTGTCGGTTTGATTGACATATTTAATTTTCAAGCGTCTACCTTTCACTGGCGGTGGCTGATGTCCAGCGTTGGCTTTTTCTAATATTTTATTAAGTTCAGGTGTTGCAAAATTAGTCCCCGCATTGGTGTAAGCCTTGATGATTGGCGCAAATAATTTGCCCACGCCCGATCCATGTAATGCAGAGATATAATGCACAGAAGCGTAATTGACAAAGGATAATTTCACTTCTAATTTGCGTTTAACTTCCTGCTTTTGATACTCATCTAAGCCATCCCATTTATTAATTACAATTAATAATGCCCTGCCTTTCTCGCCAATCATACCTAATAAAGTAGCATCCTGTTCCGTTACCCCTTCACTGGCGTCAAGCACCAATATCACAACATGAGAACGGTCCAAGGCTTCGCGAGCTTTAATGATTGAGAAAATTTCAATCTTCTCGTGGGTAGAGCGTTTACGACGAATGCCCGCAGTATCAATCAAAGTATATTCCTGACCTTCGCGTTCGAATGGGATATAAATACTGTCACGAGTTGTGCCAGGTAGGTCGATGGCTAAAACGCGCTCTTCACCTAAGATACGGTTAATCAAAGTTGATTTCCCTACATTTGGTCTACCTAAAACAGCAACAGCAATACCTTCAATTTCCTCCTCTTCCACTTCAATATTCTCTTCTTTTGGAAATTTTGGCAGGGTGTAATCAATCAAATCACCAATTCCCTGACTGTGTTCTGCGGAAATAAGTTGTGGATCACCCATGCCTAATTCGTAAAATTCTGATGCCAGAGTAGGATCTAAACCCTCTGCTTTATTGCAGACTAGGATAACTTCTTTTTTGAGTTTTCTAAGTTGTGCGGCGATTTCTCGGTCTAAACCGATGACGCCATCACGAGCACTGACGATAAAATAAATAATATCAGACTCTTCTAATGCATTAAGTACCTGCGTTTGAATGCCGCTATCAATGATATTATCTTGCTTGGTCAAGCCACCTGTGTCAATAATTGTGGCTTGCGTTTGCGTCTCTTCGTCAAACATCACCTCTGCATATTGACGGTCACGCGTTAAACCTTCAAAGTCAGATACCAAGGCTTGACGCGAATTGCTTAAGCGATTAAAGAGTGTAGACTTGCCGACATTAGGACGCCCAACAAGAGAAATAATGGGCATTTAATTTAAATCTTTGAGTTTGATTGTAATTAAATTAATTAACGCTGAGCCAGTTGGCAATTGTGTTAAAGCTGCTTGATAATGTTTTTTGGCGTTCGTTATATCATTTTTAGAAAAATAAATATCCCCTTTGATATTGTCATACATGGCGCCAAAGATTAAATCAATATTGTTACCTAATATTGCAAGTGCTTCATCTGTTTTATTCATTTCTAAATAAACGCTGGCTGCTCTCATTTTAGCGATGTGTTTTAAAAATTTATTCTCACTTTCGGTTAATGGCAATAAGTGTGCAATTGCACTTTGATAATCGCCTTTTGTTACGGCTTGTTTTGCTAGCAGTAATTCTGCTTCTTGTGTGTAAGTACCACTCGCTTTTAATGCGCTTAATGCTTTGGTGTTATCTGGATTTGCAACGACAGACAAGTAATTAGCACGCGATTCAAGTGCTTTTTTATATTGTTCAGTTTCATAATAATTAAAACCCCAAATGCCACCCAAACCTAAAGCAACACCGATAATGATATGTGGTAAATTTTCTTTTAGCCACTTTTTAATCTGTTCCGCTTGTTCTTCTTCAGTTTTACTTACTTCAATAAAATTTTTCATATTGTTATCCTTTAAAATATTGTATCGCATCATCAAGACTCATTGTCTGTTGTTCGCCTTGACCTTTAAGTGGTTTGATGGACACTTGATTGTTATTAATTTCTTCTTCGCCTAAAATAATCGCAAAATCTGCACCTGCCTTATTGGCTTTTTTAAACTGAGATTTAAAACTGCCCATACTGATGTCATTATAGAGGATTATCCCGGGTAATGCTTGATGGAGTTGTCGAGAAATTTGTATAGATTTGAGTTGCGCAGCATCACCAAGTGCTACTATATAAATAGACTCGGTGGTTTTACCAATAGACAAACCTTGTGTTTGTATGAGTAAAATCAAACGCTCTAAACCTAAAGCAAAACCCACGGCAGGACAGCCATTACCCCCCATTTGCTCTACCAATCCATCATAGCGACCACCCGCACAAATCGTTCCTTGTGCGCCTAAATCTGTCGTTGTCCATTCAAATACCGTACGGTTGTAGTAATCTAAGCCACGCACCAAACGGGCATTGATGACATAAGGAATGTCAAGGCAATCTAAGTAAGTTTTGAATGTTTCAAAATGTTGTGTTGAGGCTTCATCCAAATGGTCCATTAATTTAGGCGCAGATTCAATTAACGCCTGCATGTCGTTATTCTTAGAGTCTAAAATTCTCAAAGGATTGGTCTTTAAACGGCGGGTAGAGTCTTCGTCTAGTTGGTCTTTATGTTGCATGAAATATTCGACCAAAATCCCGCGATAATTTGCTCGTGCTTCAGTAGACCCTAAGGTATTGATTTCTAATTGTACATTTTTTAAGCCTAAATTCTGCCAAAGTGAATGTGTAATCGCAATCAATTCTGCATCACACTTTGCAGTATCCGCACCAAAAACCTCTGCACCGATTTGATGAAATTGACGATAGCGACCTTTTTGCGGGCGCTCGTGTCGAAACATTGCCCCTTGATAAAATACCTTTTGAATACCTTCTCTCGGTAAATTATGTTCAATCATACAGCGCACCACACCTGCTGTATTTTCAGGTCGGAGGCTTAATAAGTCGCCATTTGAATCCGCCCAAGTGTACATTTCTTTTTCAACAATGTCTGTTACCTTACCAATTGCACGATGAAAGGTTTCGGTTTTCTCAACGATAGGTGTGCGTATATTTTTGTAACCATAAGCAAGAAGCAAATCAAAAATGGTTTTCTCCAGTGATAACCATAGATTAGAATCGTTCGGAAGTAAATCGTTCATTCCACGAATGGCGTTGATTTTGTTATTCATTGGTTATGATGGATATAAAATTAAAATTGAGGTTTATTTTACCATTGGAGACCTTTGCATAAATATAAATAATCAAAACCACAAACTAAGCCCGGCTTAGTTTGTTTAAAGTGGAGCGTTATTCATTAGTAATGCCGTTTGGCACATGTCCTGTGGAGACATATTGAGCAGCGGATTTACAATGACTATGTTGGTCGTCAAAGAAAATATCAGCGCCAAATTCTTTAAGGAATTTGCCTTTATCCAACCCCCCTAGAAAGAAAGATTCGTCAATACGAATGCCCCAGGAGCGCATGGTGTGAATGACGCGTTTGTGTGAGGGGGCGCCTCTGGCGGTAGCAAGTGCGGTTCTGATTGGATTGTCTTCTTCTGGAAAAGAAGATTGAATGTCGTGCAATGATTTTAAGAAAGATTTGAATGGACCTGATTTGAGTTCAACATCGGCAAATTTTTCTTCATTTTCTGAAAAAGCTTTGATGCCACTTTCTTGATAAACTTTTTCAGCTTCATCAGAAAATAAAACTGCATCGCCGTCAAAGGCAATTCTTAGTTGAGTTTTGTGCGCATTTTTAGAACTGGTGCCAATAATAGAGGCGGCAGCAAAGCCAGATTTTATGGCTTTTTGCACATCTTCATAATGACTGGATAAAAATAAATCTGCTTCAAAGGCATCTAGCAGAGAGTGCGTTGGCTCACCACGGGTAAAAGCCGCTCGTTCAATGTTTAATCCGTAATGTTCAATTGAGTTAAAAATGCGCAAACCAGTATCAGCACTATTACGAGAAAGTAAAATTACATCAATAGGTGTTTTTTGGCTATTCAGTGAGAGTAGTTTTTTCACCATCGTAAAGCCAACTCCAGGTTTTAACACCATAGTTTCATTTTCTTGCTGATGTTTGGCGTAGGCTTTCACACCTTTTTCTTTAAAAATTTTATGTGATTCATCTAAATCAAATAACGCTCTTGATGAAATTGCAACGACTAATTTACCTTTTGCGTTGGCATTTACACTGTCTGCCATAATTTTCCTTTGTATGTATTTAAACAATAATCCAACCACTTTTCAATAAAAGTATTTAACTCCCATTGTATATTCATATCATTGCATATGGATGCGAACTATTCAGCGTGGTTTCGTTACACACTGATAACACTTCCAATAATTTTGCATCAAAAAATATCTTGAATTTAATATCAGGGCGATTAACTTCACCCAAAATATGAGTAAGGATAAAAGTACCGGTATAAGGCGTTCTTTCTTCAACCAACAAATGTAAGTCTTGCATACTATCATGGCGAATTATGCGGTTATTTGTTACTTCTTTTAGAGTCGGTATTAGTTTTAAAATCTTATGATAATTTAACTCAAACAACGCTGACACATCTGAATAACGCTTCGGATTGTGTTGCGTATATAATGATTTTAAAAAATTATCTTCTATACCCATTGCGTTTCATAGTCCAAGTGTCCGCTATCGCTTAGCGTGTAATAATTAAAGCCAATGCGTTTTTCATCGGTAAATTGCATTGCCGTTGAAGGGCAGGCGATAATTTTTATGCCTTGTCTATTAAATTCTGCCGATTCGTGCACATGCCCAAACAATACAGCTCGTATTTTAGCGTATTTGTTCAAAACTGCGAATAAATCCTGCGGATTTTTCAAAGAAAGTGTGTCATCCCAAGTGCTGTTCATCGGTACGACAGGGTGGTGTAGCATTACAATAATGTATTTGGCAGTTGACAGGCTCAGTCGTTTGTTTAATTTAGTTAGAGTATTTACTGTGAGATAGCCACTGGTTTTATCTTTTTGCACAGAATCAACGCTGATAATATCCCACGCACCAAGCGATATTTTTTTAAATAAATTCTGTGCAAAAACATCGTTAAGTTTATCCGAATCATGGTTACCACCAATGACAAAAATGTCACTGCGTATAGGCGATAAAAGGGCTTTTAATTTTTCATAAGATTTTGTTGTGCCATGATGTGTTAGATCCCCACTGATAAAAACAGCCTCACTTTCCACAGTGGTGATTTCTTTAACAACCTGTGCTAAATTTTGATGCGTATCAACACCCATCGACTTTGCAGTGTCGTCAATATGACAATCGCTTATTTGAACAAAATTATGCACCACGAACAAACGCCACGCGATTACTCACACCTGTCAATAATTCATAACTAATGGTGTCGCTATGTGTTGCTACCGTTTCCACGCGCAGTTTTTCATCCCCCCATAAAATCGCTGTATCGCCTATTACAACTTTCACATCGTTAACATTTATCATAATCATATCCATTGACACGCGCCCAACTAACGGACAAAGTGTGTTGTTAATTAAAACAGGGGTGCCATTTTTAGCGTGGCGAGGGTAACCATCGCCATAGCCAATACCAATGATTGCGATTGTTGTTGCTTTATCCGCTGTCCAAGTTGCACCATAACCAACCGATTCACCCGTTTGAATGGTTTTAACCGAGATAACCGGCGCGGATAGTTGCATCACGGGCTGTAAGTCAAAATCATTATCAGAAAATGGCGATGCGCCATACAGCATAATGCCTGGACGCACAAAATCAAAATGCGTGTCTGGATTGGATAAAATCGCCGCAGAGTTCGCCATAGAGCGATTATTGGTATTGTTGGTTAATCGTTCAAAGGTCTTGAGTTGTTTTTGATTCATTGGATTTACCAACGCATCAGCGCAGGCAAAATGACTCATTACAGATTCAATGCTAATCAATGGGTTACTTTCAAAATCAAGCAAACACTGTTGATACTCATCTTGTGACAAACCCAATCTGTGCATCCCCGTATCAATTTTCACCCAAACACGAATTGCCTTATCATACTTAGCAATCAAAGATATTTGCAATCTATGATGCAACACAATCTGACAGTCCAAATCAATCGCCTGTTGTAATTCTTGAGAAGAATGAACGCCTGACAATAAAAGAATAGGGCGGTCGGTTATTCGGCGTAATTTTTGCACTTCTGCCAATTCGCTGACTGCCAAGATATCCGCCCCTTCAATCAAAGGCATTACCAAGTTTAAATGGTGCCCATAGGCGTTAGCCTTCACCATTGCCACGATTTTTGCAGATGATTTTCTCTTAACAACGGATAGGTTGTGTGTCAGCGCAGATTGAGAAATGACTGCAACAGCGGACATGATTTAGAAGGCCTCTGTCTCGAAATTAGGTGTGTCACCGTCTTCAAAATTAGGCACATTGTGTGCATCTGCGGCTTCTATCTGATATTCATTAGGTGCATATTGCATTTGTGAATCATTTGCTAAGTTCTCAAAGCGTGTATATTGCCCAATCCATGCCAGTTTAATATTACCCGTTTCGCCATTACGATGCTTAGCAATCATCAAATCCGCCTTACCTACTTCTTCGGGGTTGGAGTAGGTTTCATCGTGATATTGCTCATCGCGATAAACAAATGCAATAATATCCGCATCCTGCTCAATCGAACCCGATTCACGCAAGTCCGACATTTGCGGCATACGACCCTTGTTCGCTTTAGGGCGTCCTTCAACGCCACGATTTAACTGCGACAGAGCAATTACAGGCACATCGATTTCTTTGGCAAGTGCTTTGAGTGAACGAGAAATTTCAGAGATTTCTTGCACCCTATTCTCACTCTTGCCGTGTACCGTCATCAATTGTAGGTAATCCACCATAATAAGGGACAAATTAGGATATTGTCTTTTAGCTCGGCGTGCTTTCGCACGAATTTCTGTCGGTGTAATAGAGGGTGTTTCATCAATCAAAATGTTATTTTTATCAAGTGCCGTAACCGCATGACTAAAACTGTTCCAATCGGTTTCCGTCATTTCACCCTTGCGGATTTTCTTGCTATCAATATGCCCAAATGAAGAAATCATTCTCAATACCAATGCTTCAGTTGGCATTTCCAATGAAAATACCAAGACAGGTTTACCTTGTTCTATTGCGACATTACCCACAACATTCATTGCAAACGCTGTCTTGCCCATCGAAGGACGACCAGCAATGATGATTAAATCACCATTCTGTAAGCCCGAGGTTTTTTCGTCTAAGTCGGTAAAACCTGTTTCCAGCCCTGTGATTGAGCCTTGACTTTCTGCCCATTCCTGCACTTGGTTAGCAATATTTTTAGTGATGTCTTTGACATTTACGACATCTTGTTTGCCACGGGTAATTTGTTCGGCAATCTTAAAGATTTTTCTTTCAGATAAATCAATCAATTCTTGGACTTCAATGTCTTTCGGTTGATAAGCCGCATTGGCAATTTCTTGACTGACTATAATTAACTGACGGTAAACAGATAACTCTCGTACATGTTGCGCGTAAGTTTTAACATTGCTAACACTCGGTGTGCTTTCAGCGATTTGTGCTAAGTATTCAAAGCCACCAGCAGTTTCTTCATCACCTGTCTTTTTAAGTCTTTCTTTAACCGTTAAAATATCTGCAGGTTCGCCGTGTTCTAAGAGTATATGAATTGCATTAAAAATAGCACGATGAGAAGGTCGATAAAAATCATCTGCCGTCAATACATCTGCCACATCATCCCAAGCATCATTATGCATTAGTAAGCCACCTAGTACAGATTGCTCTGATTCTAGTGAATTTGGCGGTACTTTAATGTTTTCAATGTCCATAATGCTTAATAAGTATTGCTTTTGAGGTAAAAAAACCCTCGCAAGAGGGTTTTTTATTTTAACTTATTTTTGTTGCTTTTTACTGCTCTTCTTCCGAAGCCTTGACAATTACTTTAACAGCAACGCTGATATTAGTGTGTAGTGTAACGCTAACTTCATATTCGCCAACATGGTGAATCGCCTCTGACATATTAATGTTGCGCTTTTCAACTTCATGACCTGTTGCTGCCAAACTGGTAACGATGTTCATTGTTGTAACAGAGCCGAATAATTTACCTTCGTCACTCGCATTTACAGTCAATGTACAAACCACGCCTTCCATTGCTGCCGCTTTTTCTGTTGCTACTTTAACGGTTTCTGCTTCTTTCGCTTGTAAGTCTGCTTTAATAACTTCAAACTCAGCTAAATTTGCCGCCGTTGCTGGCTTTACCTTACCTTGTGGAATTAGAAAGTTACGCGCATAGCCTGCTTTCACATTAGCCGTGTCGCCTAGACCACCTAATTTACCAATTGTTTCTAATAAAATTACTTGCATAATAACTCCTATTTTTTATGTTTGTCAGTGTAAGGAATCAATGCTAAAAATCTAGCGCGTTTGATTGCAGTCGTTAATTGACGCTGGAATTTAGCGCTAGTCCCTGTCATTCTTGATGGGGTAATCTTGCCACCTTCGTCAATGTTTTTTAACAAAACATCTACTTCTTTATAGTCAATCTCTTTAACACCTTCTGCTGTGAAGCGGCAAAAAGTGTTGATCTTAATTTGAGGTCTGCGTTTTCTCTTCTGTTGCTTAGCCATAATATCTCCTATTTCCTCTCTTTTCTTTCTTTATCAGCGTCTTTAGCCGTCATCATAATTGAAGGTTCAGTGATTGCAGTCTTTCTAGAAATGATTAAATTTCTAAGGATAGCGTCATTGAAACGGAAATTATAATTCAACTTATCAAGCGTTTCTTGATTGCATTCGATGTTTAACATCACATAATGCGCCTTATAGATTTTGTTGATTGGATAAGCCAGGTGCTTACGACCCCAGTCTTCTTCGCGATGAATGTTACCGCCATCAGCAGTAATCATTTCTTTGTATTTGTCCATCATTGTACCAACCTGTGTAGATTGATCAGGATGCACAATTAGTGTAATCTCATAGTGTCTCATGAGTGTTTTCTCCTTGTGGTTATTATAAAAAAAGCTTGCTAGGATGGACCCAGTCAAGCAAGGGAACAGATATTATACACTTTTTATATGGATTAACTGCCAAATTTTTGATAAATTAGCGTATATTTTGAGTCTTGAATCAATATTAGTGATATTAAATTATGTCAATAACAGACTGGCACGAAAACGACAGGCCGAGGGAGAAACTGATTAAGTTTGGGGCTAAGAGTTTGACGGATGCAGAATTGTTGGCAATATTTTTAAGGGTAGGGGTTAAGGGTAAAAGTGCAGTAGAATTGGCGCAAGAATTGATTAATCAATTCGGGTCTTTGAATAATTTATTAATGGCAAGCGAGGAAGAATTTTGCCAAGGTAAGGGTCTGGGGGTGGCAAAATATGCAGGGCTTCAAGGGGTGCTAGAGATGGCAAAACGGCATTTTGAATCAGGGCTAAAGAAGGGCGATGTGTTTACCAATCCAGAACAGATTGCAAATTATTTACATTTACATATTGGTAATTCAAGCCGAGAGACTTTTGCGGTGATGTTGTTAGACCAAAAACATCATCTGATTGAATTGGTGTCGTTGTTTACGGGGACGGTTAATCAGGCAAGTGTGCATCCACGAGAGGTATTAAAATTGGTACTAATGAAGAATGCGTCAGCGGTGGTATTGGCGCACAACCATCCATCGGGCGACCCAATGCCGTCGCAGGCGGATATTGATATTACACAGAAAATCAGGCAGGCATTGGCACTGATTGATGTTCGGATGCTGGATCATATTATCATTGGTAATAAAGGGCAATTTGAGAGTTTGGCGCAAAGTGGCAATATCTGATGAAGTGGTTCAGTCGATTAATGGTACTTGGGGTAGTGGTTTTTGTTGTTTACGCATACCAACTTCATACGCTAGTTAAGGTTGAATTTTCAAAACCGCTTGATGCGACTAATTCTAATTTGGCATTAAAAAATCACCCAACTGCATTAATTAATATGTTGTTAATTGTGGAGGATCAATCATTTTTTAAGCATAATGGCGTGGATTTTACGGAGATTGCAAGAGTTATTCGTGATTATTGGGTTGATGGAAAAAAAATTCGCGGGGCAAGTACAATTACGCAGCAGTTGATTAAAAATACCTTATTGACACACGAAAGAACACTTGGTAGAAAGACAAAGGAGGCGTTGTTGGCGCTGTTGTTAGAGTTGTCTTTTGATAAAGAAACGATTTTAAATCGATATATGAACAGCGTGTATTTAGGGCAGTATGGTAATAACGAAGTACACGGTTTTCAGCGGGCATCACAGTTTTATTTTAACAAGAAATTAAATAAATTGTCACTTGAAGGTTTAGCAACTTTAGTGGCATTATTAAAAGGACCGAGTTATTATCATCCAATCAAGCATCCTAGTCGTTTAGTTAAGCGTAGGAATTTGGTGTTACATTTGTACAATAAGTATAAAATAGCTAAATGAAAAATATACTTGCCATCGATACCTGTACTGAAGTGTGCTCTGTTAGCCTTTATACGCAAGGGAAAATAATTTCTCGATTTGTCAAAGATGTGGCAAAAAGTTCGAGTTTGGTGTTACCGTTGTGTGATGAGGTGTTTACGCAGGCAGGGGTGTCGGTGGCAGATTTGGAGGCGATTGTTTACACGCAAGGACCAGGTGCGTTTACAGGTGTACGGGTGTGCGTCAGCGTGGTGCAGGGGATATCTTTGGCGCACGCTATACCGACAATGGGTTTTTCGACGCTGGAAGTGGTGGGCTTTGGTGCATCGCAGAAATACCAGACAGATAAAATTGCTGTGGCGTTGGATGCACGAATGAGTGAGGTGTATTGGGGCGTGTATGAACAGGGTGTTTTAACAGAGGAACGCCTGGCAAAACCTAATGAAGTTGATGTTTTGAGTGGGGATTTTATTGGCGTTGGAGCAGGCTGGGGTGCTTATCAAGATACTTTGGTTGAGCGGACGGGGGTTGAGAATTTTGTGGCAGATTTTTACCCTAAATCGGAGAATTTAATAACTTTGTATATCAATAAAAAATCAAGTGCTAGTGATGAATTACCCTTGCCGATTTATTTGCGTAACAATGTCGCTAAAAAGTCATTAAAATAATCTATTTTTAGGTAACGCATATAATTATGTGGAAATGGATACAGGCATTTGCCTCACCTCGCAATTTTTATCAAACCAGTGCAAAAATTATCCCTTGGATGATGGTACCGTTTATCGCTTTGTCATTACTGGGCTTGTATTGGGGCTTGGTGCTGTCGCCGTCAGACTATCAACAGGGTGAGAGTGTGCGGATTATGTATGTGCATGTGCCAGCAGCGTGGATGAGTTTATTTATTTATATTGTGATGGCAGTTTCAGGGGCAATTGGGCTGATTTGGCAGATTAAATTGGCGCATGTGGTGGCAAAAGTGTCGGCACCGATTGGTGCAGTGTTTACACTGTTGGCGTTAATTACGGGCAGTGTTTGGGGTAAGCCGATGTGGGGTACTTGGTGGGTTTGGGATGCGCGGTTGACTTCTGAGTTGATTTTGTTGTTCTTATATTTGGCCTATATCTCGTTGAATAATGCTTTTGACAATCCAAAAACGGCGTCTAAGGCATCCGCAATTTTGGCGATTGTTGGTTTGGTAAATATTCCGATTATTTACTATTCGGTAGAATGGTGGAATAGCTTGCATCAAGGTTCATCTATCAGTGTTAATAAAATCTCAATGCAGATTGATATGTTTATTGCGTTGATGTTGATTAGTTTTGCCTTTAAATTTTTATACGCTGCGTTGGTACTGATGCGTGCAAGGGACGAAGTGCTGGTACAAGAACAGAATTCTCGTTGGGTGAAAGAAGTGATAGGAGATCAGTGATGGATTTTTTAATGTTTGATAAATATACAACTTATATATGGGTATCGTATGGGCTGACTTTTGCAATGGTGGCGTTTTTGTTTATTAGCGCTAAGTCCAATCACACTCGCGTGGTCAATCAATTACGCGTTAAATATGCAAGGGGTAAATAATGACTAAAAGACAAAATAGAATGGCGTTGGTAGCAATGTTGGTAGCAGGTGCAGTACTTGCAGTTACGCTGTTGTTTCAGGCACTTGGTAGCAATACTAATTATTTTTATTCACCGACGGAAGTAGCAGAAGGCAAGGCGCCGATTGGCAAGAGTTTCCGTTTGGGCGGTTTGGTGGCAGTGGGTAGTTTCAAACGCGAGGATTTAAAATCTACTTTTAATGTAACCGATAATAAACATCAATTTACTATTCAATATACAGGCATCTTGCCAGATTTATTTAGAGAGGGGCAGGGGATTATTACTACAGGTTCTTTGCAAGGTGATATTTTTGTGGCAACGGAAGTGCTGGCAAAACATGACGAAAATTATATGCCACCAGAAGTCGCGGATGCCTTAGAAAAAGCCAAAGGGAGTCAAAAATAATGGGTAAGTTTTTACCTTTGGTTATTTTTGTCGTCTTGGCGTGGTTTTTATATGACGGTTTAGGGCGAGATACTAAGAAAATTCCATCGCCATTAATTGGTAAAACTTTCCCAAATCTTATGGTGGAAGATTTTCAAACGGGTAATAAATACAATCTACACGATAGATTAAAAGGCAAAGTGTCTTTGGTGAATGTATGGGCGTCTTGGTGTGTAACTTGTAGGGCAGAACATCAAATGCTGAAAGACATTGCTAGGATGAGTAGCGTGCAGATGGTGGGCATTAACTACAAAGATACCAAGAAAGAAGGTAAGCGTTTTTTAAAGATACTAGGCAATCCCTTTGACTTTATTGTGTTTGATGATAAGGGAGAATTGGGTTTAGAATTGGGCGTGTATGCAACACCCGAGACTTTTTTAGTGGATAAAAACGGCGTGATTCAGTTTAAGCGAATTGGCGAGCTAACCCCAAGGATTTGGCAAACTAAAATTTTGCCGTTGATTAATCAATTACAGAAATAATATTTTTTTCTAAAAGCCTCTTGACAGTAAGGATTTTTGCGGGATAATTGCTTTTTTTAAAACAGTTTACATAAATAGGAGTAAGATGATGAATAAATCAGATTTAATTGATGCAATTGCATCAGCGACAGATCTTTCTAAAGCAGATGCAGGTCGTGCATTAAACGCAACAACAGACGCAATCTCAGGTGCTTTATCAAAAGGCGACAGTGTTGCCATTACTGGGTTTGGTAGTTTCTTAGTGAGAGACCGTGCAGCACGTACAGGTCGTAACCCACAAACAGGTGCAACGATTCAAATTAAAGCCTCTAAAAACCCCGCCTTTAAAGCAGGAAAAGCGTTAAAAGAAGCTGTAAATTAATTTTTTCATTACACTATAATATACCGATTGCTTAATTAAGCAATTAATGATTTTTTGGGCGCTTAGCTCAGTTGGTAGAGCATCGCCCTTACAAGGCGAGGGTCACAAGTTCAAGTCTTGTAGCGCCCACCAAAAAATGGAGCGGTAGCTCAGTTGGTTAGAGTGCCTGCCTGTCACGCAGGACGTCGCGGGTTCGAATCCCGTCCGCTCCGCCATTTTTGAACCCACCGAAAGGTGGGTTTTTTTTTACTCATTCAAAAAATATAGACATGATATTCTGGCACAATTTAGGTTAGAGTGCCTGCTATTGCCTTTATTACGCAGGACGTCGCGGGTTCGAATCCCGTCCGCTCCGCCATTTTTGAACCCACCGAAAGGTGGGTTTTTGTTAGTCCAAATTTTTTTTATGTTTATTTGTATTAATAGTAAAATATTTGGGCTTTTCGTTTATAATTTAAGACTTTAAAATTTTATGAGATTTATCTATGTTGGGCTCTATTAGAGAAAAAATTAAAGGCTGGGTTGCCTATGTTGTTATTGCTTTAATCATTGTGCCGTTCGCTTTATTCGGTGTCAGTGAATATCTCACAGGTTCGTCAAATATTGTGGTTGCTAATATTGATGGAGATGAAATCTCTAAAGAGGTTTTTTTATCGGAGTTTGAAACTCGTAAAAGACGCTTGCAAGAGGAACTGGGTGAGCGATATACGGCTGAAATTAATCAGTCGGTTAAAATGAAAACCATTAATGGGATAATTAATAGACGCTTATTGAAAAAATTGTCAGATAAGTTAGGGTATGTAACTACGCAGCGTGAATTACAGATATTTATTCAAACAAATGATGCATTCAAAGTGGATGGTAAGTTTTCTGTAGATAGATACAAGCAATTACTTAGGTTAAGCGGGTTTTCTGATACAGAATACGAAGCCTCGCAAACGAACGAGTTAACACAAAGTCAAATTAATTTTAATTTCTTAGATTCTGCATTTGTTACGCAGTCGGTTTTGAAACGCCTACAATTATTAAACGACCAGCAACGACAGTTTGACTACCTTACATTGAGCGTCAAGGAGCACTCTAAAGAGGTAGAGGTGGATCTTAAGAGTGTAAAAGAATTTTATAAAGCGCAAAAACAAGCATTTTTTGAACCACAAAAAGTAAAGGTTGATTTTGTTGAGTTGTCATTTAAAGAGGTGGCTAAGGGCATCAAAGTGAGTGACGATGAGTTGTTTAATTTTTATGAAGACGAACAAGCGCGCTTTACTATCGAAGAAGAACGACAGGCTCAGCATATTTTGGTTGAAAGTGAGGCACTGGCAAACACCATCGTTGCAGAACTTAAAGCGGGCGCTGATTTTACTAAGTTAGCAGCCAAGTACTCGATAGATACTGGCTCAAAAGATAAAGGTGGTGACCTAGGTTTGTTTGGCAAAGGCGTTATGGTGCCAGAGTTTGAGGCTGAAGCATTTAGCATGAAAGTGGGTGAAACCAGTGCGCCAGTGAAGACTGATTTTGGTTATCATATTATTAGATTGACTAAAGTGCAAGCGGAGGCAGTGAAGTCATTTAAGTCGGTGCGTAGTGAGCTAAAAAAACTTTATACCGAGCGCGCTGCACAAAAGTTGATGTATAAATTGACCGATGATTTTAGTAATTTGGCATACGAAGTAAGCTTGGAAGAGTTGGCAGATCAGATGGATTTAAAACTTAAAACTTCTATTTTCTTTTCGCAAGATAGCAAAAATTATAATGCTAAATTTGTGGCAGTGGCTTATAGCGATGCAGTATTGAATAAAAATGAGAATTCTGCACCAATTGAAATAGACAAAGATAAACTTGTCGTGTTAAGAATAAACAATAAAATTGCACAAAGACAAAAAACTTTTAAAGAAGTAAAGGCAGAGATTACTAAATATCTCAAGAGTTTGCTGGCAAAGGCTTTTATTGATGATGTGGCAAATAAAATTTCGATTGCGCTGAATAAGGGTGACAGCAAAACGGCAGAGCAATTAATCAAGAGCAATAAACTTAAGTGGAAGAAAGTAGGTTGGATTGGTAGAGACTCTAAGAAAGTGGATGCTAATGTTATTGACGGTGTGTTCGCCCTACCAAAGCCGAGTAAAGGTAAAAAGGCAATATATACAGCAATAAGCACGGACCAAGAGGCGATTGTTTTAAAGTTGCTTGCAGTTAAAACACCTAAAAGCACCTCAAGTGCGTTACTGGAAAATGTGTTGTTAAATTTTGAGTCTGAAGAAGTGTTTAGGAGTATTTTGATGACTTTGCGTAAGGATACGGATATAGAAATCTTTGCGGATAACCTCTAAAGATTTTATTTAATTGATAGACAACAAAAAACCCTTCGATGCAGGGTTTTTTTTGTTTTTAGTGCTAAATGTTATTACTCAGGACCTTTGTCGTAGAAGTTGTAACCTGAATCGATATAAGTGATTTCGCCAGTGATACCTGATGCCAAATCAGAGCATAAGAACGCAGCGGCATTGCCCACTTCTTCGGTGGTAACATTGCGTTTTAGGGCAGAAGAGTCTGCTGCATAATCTAATAATTTACCGAAGTCCTTAATACCTGACGCCGCTAAAGTTTTGATTGGACCTGCGGATACTGCGTTTACACGAATGCCCTTTGAAGGTCCCATCGCTGCTGCCATATAACGCACATTGGCCTCAAGTGAGGCTTTGGCAACGCCCATCACATTATAGTTAGGAATAGCACGGATGGCGCCCAAGTAACTAACAGTAAGCAGGGCACCGTTTTCATTTAGCATTGGGCTTGCAGCCTTGGCTAATGCAGTAAAACTGTAAGAGCTGATGTCGTGAGCGGTGGCAAAGTTTTCACGGGTGGTGGCTTCAACATAATTACCATCTAGGGCTTCGCGTGGGGCAAAAGCGACAGAATGAACTAAGATATCAAAGTTATCCCAATGGGTTTTGAGTTCGCTAAAAGTTTCTTCAATGCCACTGTCAGTGCCTACATCACAAGGGATGACGATGTCTGAGTGACAAACAACGGCACACTTGTCCACGCGTTTTTTCAGTTTTTCGTTTTGATAAGTCAGTGCAATTTCGCAACCTTGTTTCGCCATTGCTTCGGCAATCCCCCATGCAATTGAACGGTTAGAGGCAACGCCTACAATTAATGCTTTTTTTCCTGTTAAAAATCCCATAATAATCTCAATAATATAAAGAGACAAATTATAATGGTAATTTTCCCTGAGTGAAAATTATGTTGGATATTTTATTAACACCGATTAAGGCGATGCGATTACGCTATGTGCCATTGCTTTTGATTTATTTCGCTTATGGTAGTAGTTTTTTTACTGCAATTGCAGAGAGTTTTTGGGTCAAAGACAGTTTGAATATGACTGCGGCAGATTTGGCAGAGTTGGGTATTTGGCTGAGTGTACCATGGACAGTGAAGATGATTTTTGGCTCATTGGTAGACAGCGTTTTGGTTTTTGGCTCTAATCGAAAATCCTATGTGTATATTGGGGCTTTGCTGATTACTGTCAGTTCCTTATTGATGATTGCGGTGGTGGGCGACTACGAATTTGTTGTACAATTTTCTAAAAAATCGGTATATATTGTTGCCAGTGTCATTGCTGTCATCGGTTTTGTAATGCAGGATGTGGTGGCAGATACGATGAGTACCGAGGTGGTGGGTAAGTCCCAAACCGAAGCCCAAATCCATCAAGAGCTGGCAACCATTCAAGTGTTAGCGCGGTTATCTCTAGGTTTTGCAATTTTTATCACTGGTTGGATTGGCGGTGAGTTGGCAAGTGTGTTTAAGGATAATCGTGAAATGGTGTTTATTATTGCTTTATTTATACCGATACTATCAATTATCGGGGTAACATTGGTTAATCTGAATCCTGTGGCAGTGTCGCCGATTAATAAACGCGTGTTATTTGGTGGCTTGATTTTTGCATTATTCGTGGTATTAATAGGTTATTCTGAGGTGCCTTATTCACAAGAAATCGTGTTCGTTATTTCTATTAGCATCGTCTTATATTTACTCAATGATTTGATTGGTGACTTGAGTGAAAATGCGATTCGTCATATTAAAATGGCAATGATTATTATCTTTGTTTATCGGGCAATGCCGTCGGTAGGCGTTTCTTTACAGTGGTGGCAAATTGATGTATTGGGTTTTGATGAATCGTTTTTTGCCAAATTGTCGGCAATTGGCGGCGGTATTGCTTTGGCAGGGATGTGGTTTAGCGCCAAATTTATTGTTAAACGGGATATTGCTGAAGTATTAATATTTTTAACCATTATTGGTACATTATTGTCACTGCCTATTTTGGGCATGTATTACGATTTACACATTTGGCTAGGTGTGGAAGCCCGTACTGTGGCGTTGGTAGATACTGCGCTGGCATCACCTTTTAACTATATTGCACAAGTGCTAATGTTAACCTTAGTGGCAATTTATGCACCTGAAGGCAAAAAAGGCACTTGGTTTGCACTCATGGCATCATTGATGAATATCGCCTTATCGGCGGGTGGCTTATTAACGAAATATTTGAATAAAATCTTTATTGTTAGTCGTGAAATTGTTACCGATGGCGTGGTCACGACGACGCAAGATTATTCACAACTTGGCGACTTGTTATGGATAGTGACTTTGGCAGGTTTTATCATTCCAATCATCGTTATTGTTAAATACAACCCGAGTAAAGCATGACACTCAGTAAATATTATGGCATCGCCATCACTCTAATTTTACTTGACCAATTGAGTAAAATTTTTGTAGCAAACACGATGGAATTTCAAAGCAGCATTATTGTCACCGAATTTTTCAGTTGGCATCATGTGCGTAATTATGGCGCGGCATTTAGTTTCTTAGCTGACCAAGGTGGATGGCAGAGGTATTTCTTTGCTGGTCTTTCTTTTATTGCTAGCATTGCTTTGATTGTTTGGATGAAAAAAACATCGTCAACCAAGAAATTTGAATTACTTGCACTTAGTCTCATTTTGGCAGGTGCTGTGGGCAATTTGATTGATAGAGTTGTTTATGGTTTCGTGATTGATTTTATTGATTTACATTATCAAGATTTTTATTGGCCAGTGTTTAATGTTGCTGACATTACCATTAGTGTTGGTGTGGCGTTGCTATTATTATCTGAATTTAAAAAATAAGGAAACTGAATTTATGAGCATGCAAAAAGATCAAATTGCCGAGGCGCTTGTTAATGAATTTATTACACTTTGGAAAGAAGAGAGAGGGGTCGCTAAACAGAATTTAATTAAAAAGACTTACGAAGAGCTAGGGCTTCCAAAAATTATTATTCGCATAGCTATAAATTTATTAGAGGCGGCTATTAAATCTCACTTAGAGGACAATAAAAACGCACTTATTAAAAAGGCAAAGGATTACCCGTCTATTCAGCGTTTATTATGCTGGTTTTTAACAAAAATAAAAGGAGAGGTGCCAGCAGATAAATTGGATGACTTAAATACGAAAGATTTTTTTGACGCCTTGCAAGATTTAGAAAATAGTATTACTCAAAACCTTTCTTGGAATCCAATATTAACATTTGATACACCAACTAAAAACATTGAAGAGGATATTATTAAGCAACTACATGCCCACAATAAATACCATACCTATATTGGCAGAGAAAAAAGCAAAAACATATTGCAAACCTTTTTAGAACAAGACGCGGCGTTTTCATGGATGGGGATTGTTGGCGATGCAGGCAGTGGCAAGACGCGTTTTGCTCATGAATTTGGTCAAATTGCACAACAGCAATATTGGCGTGTTGGATTTTTAGGAAAAAGCAGTCTGCAATCTTTAGAACAATTACAGAACTGGCAACCTATTAGACCAACACTCATTTTTATTGATTACGCCAAAGATCATGTGGATGAGGTGCAGAGATTGCTCAACGCTTTAGCGACTAAATCATGGGATGATGGTGTGCTGGTGCGTTTAGTGTTGATTGATAGATCTGGCTTTAAAGTTACAGCGGATAACCAAATTGAAGATCATATAAACGCTCGGCGTTTTACCGATTTTAAAGGTCTGGTGGAGTCGGATAATTTAGTGTTAACTCCATTAGAAGATAACGATATTAGGAGGTTAATTAGGCAATTTGAAGGCATTAATGTTGAGCAAGTACTTAAAAAAGTTAAGCAGAAACACTATCAAGCAAAACCATTGTATATTTTGCTTTTGTGCATTCAAAAAGAACAAGGGGAGCAGGCAGACATAGAAGATATTTTGGCGCATTTACTCAAGAGACAAGGTCGATTGCCTTGGGACACTGAGAACGATGACAATGCTGTTGAAGTTTCGCAAGCCATTCAAATTGCCACCTTGTTTGGAGAATTTACATCTCAAGATTTTTCAGCTATTCAGGTTAATCCCACTGAAAATAGTAAGAAACAGAAAATTATGAAGGCCGCTGCTATCATCACCAAACAGGAAGACGACGTATTAAAACCTTTAGAGCCTGATTTACTAGGTGAGTATTTTGCACTCGCATTGATGGATTTTTTAAGCAAACAAGGCTTATCGCTTGACTCAACTTTATTTGAAAAAGACTTGAATTATTACGAGGCGTGTATTAAGCGTTGTCATGATGATTTTCCAGAAAAATTAAAGGCGTTGCGTAGCTACCTAATTGATCCATTGAAAGATGACACGGTAAAACAAGATATAGAAGCATATCTCGAGCCTAATGCGGATACATTATTTGAAAAGCATTTGAATGCTGTACTAACAAATAATTTTGAAGAAGCACGCAAAGTGTTTGAGCAATTAACAACCCTAGCCAAAGACTACCCCAACAATCAAGAGATGCAGTTAGCCCTTGCCAAGGCTGCGTTTAATTGGCTAAGTGGTTTAAATAAGAATCCAGCAGACTTTAAAGAAGCGCGCAAAGTGTTTGAGCAATTAACAACCCTAGCCAAAGACCACCCTAACAATCAAGAGATGCAGTTAGCCCTTGCCAAGGCTGCAGTTAATTGGCTAAGTGGTTTAAGTGAGAATCCTAAAGAAGCGCGCAAAGTGTTTGAGCAATCAACAACCCTAGCCAAAGACCACCCTAACAATCAAGAGATGCAGTTAGAACTTGCTAAGGCTGCAGTTAATTGGCTAAGTGGTTTAAGTGAGAATCCAGCAGACTTTAAAGAAGCGCGCAAAGTGTTTGAGCAATTAACAACCCTAGCCAAAGACCACTCTAACAATCAAGAGATGCAGTTAGAACTTGCCAAGGCTGCGTTTAATTGGTTAATTGATTTGTTGAATAATGATTCAACGGCATTTGTTAGTGAAATTAAGCAAACACAGCTAGTTTTACAGAATGTTTTACAGGGTTTAGTGCAACAAGTTGACTCTTTTAAGCCAGGATTTGCACAAGAAGTGTGGAATGTGTGTCGTTCTTTTGAGAAAATAGAGTCTCTTAAAGAAATCGTTAAAGCCCTGCAACGAGCTATTCAAGCGCATTTTTCATCATGAGTGATTGCATCATCATCGGCGGCGGTGTGATTGGAATGATGAGTGCACGCACTTTAGCGATGTCGGGGGCGAGTGTTAGATTGATTGACCAACGAGCCTGTGGTAAGGAATCTTCGTGGGCAGGGGGCGGCATTATCAGTCCGCTGTATCCGTGGATGTATAGCGATATGGTGAATGAATTGAGTATGGCATCCCAGGTAGTTTATGAGGAACTGTGTGCGACTTTACTTGAGGAAACGGGGATTGATACCGAGTATGTGCGTTCTGGGTTGCTGATGATGGATGAATACGACAGGTATGAGGCGATTGATTGGATGGCTGTGCATAAAGTACACGCTGAAAAACACCCTAAAGGGACACTGTTTACCGATGTAGCGCAGGTGCGTAATCCGCGATTGTTAAGGGCACTTAAGGCTGATATTTTAAAACGCGGTGTGGAAATTGTCGAATTTACCAAAGTCGATGAATTGATTGTTGAAAATAATACTGTGCTTGGTGTTAAGACTGAGAATAAAGCCTATTATGCGGATAATACCGTTATTTGTGGCGGCGCCTGGAGCTCTGAATTATTAGAGGCTAAAAACGAGATGTATCCCGTTAAGGGGCAGATGATTGTGATTCGCTCTAAACCTGACACGCTTGCGCATATTGTACTTGATAAAGGCAGGTATCTGATTCCAAGAAAAGATGGGCGTATTTTGATTGGCTCTACCACTGAAAATGTTGGTTTTGACAGAAGTTTGAGTGACGAAGTGGGACTTGAGTTGCTTAGATTTGCCACAGAGCGATTTCCAGAATTACAAGGCGCAAGTATTGAACATCATTGGTCGGGTTTTAGACCAGCGAGTAAATCGGGAGTAGTTATTAAAAAAGATGAAAAATTGGATGGTTTGTTTATCAATACTGGACATCTTCGTAATGGCTTAAATATGGCGCCTGAGAGCGCTAAAAGGATAGCTGAGTTGATAAAAAAATGTTAACACGAAAAATAGATGAGGCTTTATTTGAATCATATTCAGATGATATTCCTTTAATTCTAAAAAAAATTTACGCCGCTCGTGGTGTGGCAGAATCACAATTAACTTTATCCTTGGCTAAATTAATTACCCCCAATTTTGAGCAATTACCCGCTGCCAACACGATACTTACACAAGCTTTAAATGAACAAAAACGCATTTTAATTATTGGTGATTTTGACTGTGATGGTGCTACAGCATCAGTACTTGCTGTGAAATCTCTACGCTTAATGGGGGCAAAATATGCAGATTTTTTAGTGCCAAATCGCATCGAACACGGCTACGGACTTAGCCCTGAAATCGTTAAATTAGCCATTAAAGAAAAACAACCCGATTTGATTATCACTGTGGATAACGGCATCTCCAGTTTTGATGGGGTTGCATTGGCAAAAAAACAAGGTATCAAAGTTATTATTACCGACCATCATTTGCCCAGTGAATTCGTGCCAGAAGCCGATGCGATTATCAATCCGAATCTTAAAAATTGTGATTTTCCAAGTAAAAATTTAGCAGGAGTTGGCGTCTGTTTTTATTTATTTTCATCGCTAAAAACCCATTTACTAAAGCAAGATTATTTTACCAATAATAATATTCCAGTACCTGATTTACGCACTGTCTTAGATTTGGTTGCGCTCGGCACGGTGGCGGATGTCGTCAAGTTAGATCAAAATAACCGTATTTTAATTGCAGAGGGTATTCAGCGTATTCGTGGTAAATTATGTTCACCTGGTATTTTGGCATTGTTAGAAGTTTCCAATCGCAAAGCTGAAACCTTGCAGGCCTCTGACCTGGGTTTTTCCGTAGGGCCGAGGCTGAATGCCGCAGGGCGCTTGAGTGATATTTCTCGTGGCATAAAATGTTTGCTCACGGATGATATGAATGACGCAAGGCGTTATGCCAATGAACTTGAAGAATTTAATCAAACTCGTCGAGCCAAACAAGCTGATATGCAAGAAGAAGCACAAGCCATCATCGATGCGCAAGATGAGCAATCGGGAAAATTTGCTATCTGTCTATTTAGCGAAGAATGGCACGAAGGCATTGTTGGTATTGTCGCTGGTAAACTCAAAGAGGACTATCATTGTCCAGTTGCTGTTTTCGCTCAATCTGGCAACGATTTAAAAGGCTCAATCCGCTCTATTCCCAGTGTACATATTAAAGATTTACTAGATTTGGTTGATAGGAGGCACCCTGATTTAATCCTCAAGTTTGGCGGACACGCAATGGCAGCAGGACTTAGCATTAAGCCAGAGAATTTTGATAAATTCCAGCAAGAATTTTCAAATGCCATTCAATCCCACTTAAACAACGAAATCCCGAAAGTAGAATTACTCACCGACGGTAAACTTAATGCGTCTGATATCACACTTAAAAATGCACAATTAATTGCTGACTCTGGTCCGTGGGGGCAAGGCTTTGAAGAGCCTGTGTTTTTTGGTAATTTTGAAATCGTTGAACAAAGAGTGGTTGGCGAAAAACACCTAAAACTACGCCTAAAACCCACCAATGGCACCACCATCATCGACGCTATCGCATTTTTCCAATCCCCCCTTGAGAGTAAAAAATCAACCGTTGCTTATAAGTTATCTATTAACGAATGGCGCGGTAGTACTTCCCTGCAATTAATGGTTGAGCAAGTTAATTAAACGCTAAGATTGACGGTGTATGCGCGCACAAATACGGCGATTTCTATTTTAGCGTGCCAAATATGGTCTGATTGAATTGGGTAATAAACCTAATATAATCTTCCTACTTTGATGCCAATAGATTGATAATAAAAGCAACATGGTGCCGATTAATACACCAGTTAAAGCAAAATTATAGCCAATATCACCATAAATTTTTAGAATGTTTGAGATTGCATATAAAACATATATCAAAGAAGAAACCATAAAAGCACGCCTATCAATAGCGATAGACAATAAACTCATAAAAATGTATAAGACAACAACGCTGATTAAAACACCGATGCCTGAATCGCCATCTAGTAAACCAATCATTTTAAAAACAGGATGGATAATTAAGGGGGCCGAGACTAAATGCAGCCAAAAAGCAACATCAGATTTGTGTGTAACTCTGTCAATATCGGCATAATCCCAAAACATAGCCCACATAAAAGTCATCACCCCAAAAGTCAATATAATTGGCGTTAGATAATTTTCCGTTGCAGGAAAAATGGAAAGGATAAGTGCGATTAAAAATCCGATCAGCGAGACTGCGCCAACAGCAATGGTAATTGGCACTTTAAAACGCAACCAATGTAGATAAGCACCCAATGTTGACGAGGAAGCGGCAATGGCAAAGGCTATTTTATCGACAGTTGGAAATGACAGTAAATTGATACACAGGGAAAATATACCACCAATAAAAGCAATGAGTAGCACAATAGCGGGTAACGACATTTTTTTATTGCGGATAAAAATTTCACTCAGCCCCCATGCCAGTATTGGAAATGCAATATAACCACTGTTATCTTGCATGCTGTTTAGCCACCATCCTACGGAAAATAACAGTAACAAGCAGGCGATAACAACAAAAATATCGTTAAAACTACTGATTAACTTGAAATTCTCTTCGTCAACACGATTGGTATTTTTGCTGGCAGCGGTAAATTGTCTAAAATTGTCAACCGCTGATTGGTTAAAAATATCTTGTTTAATGGCGTCGTTTAAATCTTCTTCTGTGTACATAATTTTTTTTTGTAATTTAGTAAAATTATATACTTAATTTAGTTTCATATGACAACATAAAAGATTTACAAAATAATTTTGTGTTTATTACATTATTGTATCGAATTATATATTTGAATTGACACTCATGACGGTTGCGCACAGCGCGCATAAAATCTCAATAATAAGGTAAAATAGACTCTTTTTTATTTTTCCGAAATTTATTCATGCCGATTATCACTTTACCAGACGGAACGCAAAAATCTTTCGACCAAGCGGTTAGTGTCTTTGAGGTGGCTAAGTCGATTGGTTCGGGGTTAGCTAAGGCAACGCTTGCGGGTAAGGTCAATGATGAGTTGGTAGATGCGTCGCATATCATTGAGGCGGACAGTTCGTTGTCGATTATTACCGATAAAGATGCAGAGGGTTTAGAGGTTATTCGTCATTCGACGGCACATTTATTGGCACAAGCCACGCAAATGCTCTATCCAGAGGCGCAGGTGACGATTGGACCGGTGATTAATGACGGTTTCTTTTACGATTTTGCTTATAAAGATGGTTTCTCAGAGGCTGATTTAGCCAAGATTGAGAAAAATATGAATAAGCTGGTGAAACAAAACTTGAAAATTGAACGCTCTGAGATGTCACGAGATGAGGCAGTGGCGTTTTTTAAAGACAAAGGCGAGCATTATAAGGCGGAAATTATTGAGTCTATTCCAGCTGATCAGTCGTTGTCATTATATAAACAGGGCGATTTTATTGATTTGTGTCGTGGACCACATGTACCAAGCACGGCAAAATTAAAAGCCTTTAAATTAATGAAATTGGCAGGTGCTTATTGGCGCGGTGATTCTAATAATGAAATGTTACAACGCGTGTATGGCACGGCTTGGGCGAATAAAGAAGATTTGGCGACGCACTTGCACCGATTAGAAGAAGCAGAAAAGCGCGACCATCGTAAAATTGGAAAAACACAAGATTTATTTCACATGCAAGAAGAAGCGCCAGGTATGGTTTTTTGGCATGAGAAAGGCTGGACTTTGTATCAAATTGTTGAGCAGTATATGCGCGGCGTGTTTCGAGATAATGACTATAAGGAAGTACATACCCCGCAGTTGATTGACAGAAGTTTGTGGGAAAAATCGGGTCATTGGGATAAGTTTGGCGATGCGATGTTTACCACCAGTAGTGAGAATCGTGATTATGCAGTGAAGCCGATGAATTGCCCGGCGCATATTCAGATTTTTAATCAAGGTTTGAAGTCGTATCGTGATTTACCGTTGCGTCTGGCAGAGTTTGGCTCTTGTCATCGCAATGAGCCGTCTGGCACGCTACACGGTATTATGCGGGTGCGTAATTTTGTGCAAGATGACGGGCATATTTTTTGTAGTAATGAGCAAATTCAAGCGGAAGTATCAGACTTTATTGATTTAACTTTTAAAGTCTACGAGCATTTTGGCTTTGAAAATGTGGACCTTAAATTATCTACTCGTCCTGAAAAGCGTGTTGGTTCTGATGAAGTTTGGGATAGGGCGGAGGCAGCATTAGCAGAGGCCTTAGATGCGAAAGGCATTAAATGGGAATTGCAAGAAGGCGAGGGTGCATTTTATGGACCTAAAATTGAATTTGTGTTGAAGGATTGCCTGGATAGAGAGTGGCAGTGTGGTACTTTACAGGTTGATTTTTCAATGCCAGAGCGATTAGATGCATCGTTTATTGCCGAAGATGGTTCAAAGCAAACGCCAGTGATGTTGCATCGTGCAATCGTTGGTTCGCTAGAGCGATTTGTCGGTATTTTGATTGAACATTATGAGGGTGCATTTCCCGCTTGGTTGGCGCCTGTTCAGGCGGTTGTTTTGAATATTTCTGAAAAGCAGACCGATTTTACTGTTGAAATAGAGAAAAAATTAAAAAAACAAGGGCTTAGAGTGATTTCGGACTTGCGTAATGAGAAGATAGGCTTTAAAATACGCGAACATTCTATGCAACGATTCCCTTATTTATTGGTTATTGGTGATAGAGAAATGCAAAATAACGAAATTTCAGTACGCAAACGCGGTGGCGAAGACCTTGGGTCAATGTCAATTGAAGCGTTTGTTAAATTAGTAACAGAGGAATAATTATTAAAAAACCAAATAGAATACGAATTAATAACGATATTAAAGTTTCGAAAGTTCGTGTCATTGATAGTAAAGGCGAACAGGCTGGTGTATTAAGTACCAGTCAAGCATTAGAAATGGCAGTGGCTGCTAAACTTGATTTGGTTGAAGTATCACCGAATGCAGAGCCACCTGTTTGCAAAATAATGGATTTTGGTAAATATCGGTACGAGCAAAAGAAACAACTGAGTGACCAAAAAAGAAAACAAAAGAAAAACACCGTTAAAACCATTAAATATCGCCCGGGTACAGAAGAGGGTGATTACCAAATAAAAATGAGAAATTTGGTCAAGTTTTTAGATAATGGCGATAAGGTTAAAGTCAGTATTTGGTTCCGTGGACGCGAAATGCAGCACAGAGAATTAGGTATGGAAATGCTTGATAGAATTGAGAAAGATACAGAAGAATTTGCCAATGTAGAGCAAAAGGCAAAGATGGAGGGTCGCCAGCTAGGCATGATGCTGGCCCCCAAATCAAAGAAAAAATAAGCGCTGCTTATTTTAGTTGTTTAATCGTTACTTATTAAGGGTAACTTATATGTCCAAGAGGACAAGGAGAAAATTATGCCGAAGTTAAAAACCAATAGAGGCGCTGCAAAGCGCTTTAAAAAGACTGCCAGTGGTGGTTACAAATGTAAACACTCTCACCTGCGTCATATTTTGACCAAGAAGAGTACTTCTAGAAAGCGTAGCTTGCGTTCACCAGACATGGTCGAGAAAGTCGATGTCCCAATGGTTCGCAAAATGTTACCGTATAGTTAATCAATAGGAGTATAAGAAAATGGCAAGAGTATCAAGAGGTGTGCAAGCGCACGCAAAACATAAGAAAATTTTAAAGAAAGCCAAAGGCTACTACGGCGCTAGATCAAAAGTCTATCGTGTTGCTAAGCAAGCGGTTATCAAAGCAGGTCAATATGCGTATCGTGACCGTCGTCAAAAGCGTCGTCAGTTTCGTAGGTTGTGGATTGTTCGTATTAACGCTGAAGCGCGTAACAATGGTTTAAGCTATTCAAGAATGATTGACGGTCTGAATAAAGCAGGTATTGAAATTGACCGCAAAGTTTTATCAGATATAGCAATTTTTGACAAAGCAGCGTTCGCACAGATTGCAGAGCAAGCGAAAGTAGCTTTGGCATAAATAATGTTAGAATAGAACTTTAGATAATAAGAAAAAAGGAGCAGGCGTATGAAAAATAAGGTTATTTTATTAATGTTAGTTGTATTTTTGACATCTTGTCAATCTTCAACAAATCGTTTTACGCAAGATGAGAGGGGTGCAAATACTTATTCTTCTACTGAAACTGGTCAATTATCTAGCGTATTGGAAGGCAATATTATTTCTATTAAGCAAGTTCGATTATCAGGTTCTAAAGGTATGGGTTCTGGTATTGGCACAGCGTTAGGGGCTGTAACTGGCGCTAGTGTAGTCGGTAGTGATGATAGTGATAAGGCCGCAGGCGCCATTATTGGTGGTTTGTTGGGTGCAATGGCAGGTAGAGCAATTGAGGAAAACGCCACGGCTGACACTGGATTTGAATTTTTAGTTAAATTAAGTAGTGATGTAATCAAAGCTTTTGTACAAAAATCTAAGCAAGGATTGAGAGTTGGTGATCAGGTGTATGTACTTTATGGTAATGGCACAGCGCGTTTAACGCGTAAATAATTGACTCACAGTGATAGATGATATCCTCAGTAGAGCAAAAGACTCTATTGAAAAAGCACAAAGTTTAGGTGAACTTGAGGATTTAAGAGTTGCATTCTTAGGTAAGAAAGGTGAACTGACGGCTCTTCTTAAAGGACTTGGGCAGTTGAGTGCGCAGGAGCGTCCAAAAATGGGTGGGGTGATTAATCAAGCCAAAGGCGTTGTGCAAGATTTACTCACCCAGCGCAAAAATAACTTGGAAACAATTGAGTTAGAAAAGCGTTTATTGAGTGAAAAAATAGATGTCTCTCTGCCGGGTCGTAACGCTGAAATGGGTGGGTTGCATCCAGTCACTACCACCCTCAAACGCATTCAATCACTATTTGCAAAGAACGGTTTTGAAGTGGAAACAGGTCCTGAGATTGAGGATGATTTTCACAACTTTACTGCGCTTAACATCCCTGAGCACCATCCTGCACGGGCGATGCACGATACTTTCTATTTTGACGAAGGCTCCGTGTTGAGAACACATACCTCGCCTGTGCAAATCCGTACTATGGAAAATCAAAAACCACCCCTGCGTATCATTGCGCCGGGTAAGGTATATCGTTGTGATTCAGATATTACCCATACGCCGATGTTTCATCAGGTGGAAGGTTTGATTGTTGATAAAAATGCAAACTTTGCACAATTAAAAGGCTTATTAATTGATTTCTTGCGTGCTTACTTCGAAAAAGAAGATTTAAAAGTGCGTTTTCGTCCTTCGTATTTTCCCTTTACTGAACCTTCTGCAGAAGCAGATATTGAATGCGTTATTTGTGGTGGTGAAGGTTGTCGAGTTTGTAAAAAAACAGGTTGGTTAGAAGTGTTAGGCTGTGGGGTTGTTCATCCGAATGTTTTGAATTCAGTCAAGATTGACCCTGAAGAATATACAGGATTGGCTTTCGGTATGGGTGTTGAGCGTTTGGCAATGTTGCGTTATGGCGTGAATGATTTGCGTCTTTTCTTTGAAAATGACATTCGTTTTTTACGACAGTTCAAGTAGGGTAGATTAGTAAATGAATATTTCAACAACATGGTTGCGTGAGTGGGTTAACCCAGAAGTGAGTGATAAAGTGCTTGCTGAGCAGTTAACAATGGCAGGCTTGGAAGTGGATGGTATTGCACCAGTTGCACCATATTTTGAAAAAGTGGTTGTTGGTTTCGTGGTATCTTGCGAAAAGCACCCCGATGCAGATAAGTTGAGTTTGTGTCAGGTGGATGTTGGCGAGCGTGAAAACTTGCAAATTATTTGCGGTGCGAAGAATATTCGTGCGGATTTAAAGGTGATTGTTGCGACAGTTGGTGCGGTGTTGCCGAATGGTTTGAAAATCAAGAAAGCAAAACTGCGTGGCGTTGAGTCATTCGGTATGATTTGCTCAGAGTCTGAACTAGGCATGGCAGAAGATTCAGATGGTATCAGTGAATTGGATGCTGACGCACCCATTGGTAAAGATATTAGAGAATACTTAGATTTAGATGATAATATCATTGAGTTAGACATTACGCCTAATCGTGGTGATTGTTTCTCAGTATTAGGTGTGGCGCGTGAAGTCAGTGCGAATTATTCAGTCGATTTTGAATTACCAAGTTTTTCTGTTGCGTCAAATGGCGTATCAAAAATCACCACTAAAGTAAGCAATACCACTTCTTGTTCGAAATACTTAACCAGAAGTGTTACAGGTATCGATAATACGGTTAAAACGCCACAGTGGATAGTTGATAAACTCATGCGCTCTGGTCAAGCAGCTCATTCGCCAGTAGTTGATATTACTAACTTTGTTTTATTGGAGTTGGGTCAGCCAATGCATGCCTTTGATATGGCAAAAATCAGCGGTAGCATTGAAGTTAGAAATGCTAAATCAGGCGAAAAAATTGAATTGCTAAATGAAACCACGGTTGAACTAAAAGAGGATACTTTAGTGATTGCTGATAATAAATCAGTGCTTGCGATTGCGGGTGTAATGGGTGGTATGGATAGTTCTACACAATCTAATAGTACAGATATTTTATTAGAAAGTGCATTTTTTGAGCCAGTATCAATTGCAGGAAAGGCAAGGAATTATGGTTTGCACACTGAATCATCATTGCGTTTTGAGCGTGGTGTGGATTTCGCTATTACTGAAATAGCAATGGACCGTGCTACACAATTGATTGTTGAAATCTGCGGTGGGCAGGCGAGTGATACAAGTCATTGTATTGACGCTTCTGCACTGCCAGAGTTGTCAGAGATTAACATTACACAAGAGAAGATTCAGAAAATTTTAGGTTTTGAATTAGACAGGGATTGGATTACTGAAAAATTCCAAAGTTTGGGCTTTGAAATCAGTGAGAAAACAGAGAATTCATGGCGCATTATTCCGCCAAGTTTTAGATTTGATATTCGCATTGCTGCGGATTTAATTGAAGAATTAGCAAGATTGTATGGCTATGATAAGTTACCAGTACAAAAGTTATCGTTAGATGCAAATATTAGCGTAGTGGCAGAAGCGCAGATTGATAAATATGTCATCATGCAATCTTTGGTAGCGCGCGGTTATCAAGAAGTGATTACTTATAGCTTTGTTTCAGAAAAATACCATGATTTAATTGATGCGAGCGCCAATAAGATTATGTTGTCCAATCCAATTTCAGCAGAACTTTCTACCATGCGTTCGTCGTTGTGGGCAGGCTTGCTACAGACGCTTGAGTCCAATCAAAGACGCGGACATAATGACGCAAGATTTTTTGAAATTGGCTTATGTTTTGAAGGCGTTGAAGCCAATAAGCAGTCCAATAAATTAGCGGGCATTGTTACTGGAAATCGTTTTGATGCACAATGGTCAGGTGAATCAGCCCCAGTGGATTTCTTTGACGCTAAGGCAGATTTAGAGTCATTACTTGAGATGACAGGCGCCAAGTTTTCTTTTGAAGCCGGCGAACATTCAGCCTTGCAAAAAGGACAAACAGCCAAGATAATATTAAATGGCGAGCAAGTTGGTTGGATTGGCGCTTTATCGCCAATCGTGGCAAAGGAATTATCGCTTTCTAAATGTTATTTATTTGAGATTAATTTAGACGCTATACTGACGAGGAAAGTTGCCAAATATAAAGCTTTCTCACAATATCAGCAAGCACAAAGAGACATCGCCTTAACATTAGATGAATCAATCCCTGTGTCTGAATTAGTGGATGCAATTAAAGCGTTAAAACAACCTAACTTTGTTAGTGTAAATTTATTCGACCTTTACGCAGGCGAAAACATTGAAATAGGTAAGAAAAGCGTTGCTTTTAATTTAACCTACCAGTCGCTTGAAGTAACTTTAAGTGATGAAGAAGTTAATACCAAGGTTAATGAAGTGTTAACTTTGATGAATGATAAATTTTCAGCCGTTCAAAGATAAGGAGGGAATAATGTCCATTACTAAAAAAGATATTTCTGATATGCTGGTTAAGAAAATTGGCATTACCCACGCTCAAGCGTTGTCAATGACAAATAATTTCTTTGATACAATTAAAGACACGCTTGCCAAAGGCGAAGATGTGAAATTATCGGGTTTTGGTAATTTTGTCGTCAGAAATAAAGTTGCCAGGCCAGGTAGAAACCTAAAAACGGGCGAACCTGTTATGATTTGTGCAAGAACAGTGGCAACCTTTAAAGCAGGCGTTAAGCTAAAAAAAGCAACCCAGTTAATTACTCAGAAATAGCCGACATAAAACCTTTTAAAATAGGCATTATTTTATCAACCATTTCTTGCTCTTTTTCGGTGCTTCTAACTTGATCATCTAAACGCTTATCTGTATCTTTTAAGGTCACTTGATAATCATTATCAAATTCAAACGCGATAAAGTAAAAACCTTTGCCTTTACTTCTGGTTGAGTGAATCGCTAAGAAATCAGTCTCCCAAGAGAATTCTGCTTGATAAACTGCCGAAGAATCTGTGGTGTCTTTTTGCACTAAAATAACTGTTTCACCAAAGCTAAATACAAATCGTTCTGCGCCACATGCAGATGCGGGCTTAGTGGTTAACTCGCCACTATTCAGCGCATCGGCAATTTGTTTTAACTGCGGAGCAGTAAGTTGAATGTATTTAGAATCTAAGTAATCATTAATATTGCTATCTGGATAGTTATTTTTTAAGAATTTAACAAGTTTAGTAATCATAATTTTGATTTTTCGTAAAAAAGTGGATATTATCCCATCGATAGCGACCAATAACCCTTACTTTTGAATGAGGTAGACAGTATAATTTTTAACTTATGAATGATGAAGATTTATTGAGATATTCTCGGCAAATTATGCTGCCAGAAATTGATATAGAAGGGCAAAAAACCCTGTTAGATACCACGATATTATTAATCGGTATCGGTGGCTTAGGCTCGCCAAGTGCTCTTTATCTCGCCGCTGCTGGTATCGGACATCTTATTTTGGCAGACTTTGACCAAGTAGAGCTGTCTAATTTACAGCGACAAATCATCCACAGTACAGACGACATCGGTAAAGATAAAGTAACTTCCGCCAAAGAAACTCTATTAACTATCAACCCTAATATCAAAATCACCACGCTTACCAATCTAAGTGAAGACAATATTGATGAATGGGTGCAAAAGGCCAACATTGTCCTTGATGGTACTGACAATTTTGACACTCGTTTCAAAATCAATCAATCCTGCGTTATCAATAAAACCCCTTTGGTCTCAGCTGCTGTCATCCGTTTTGAGGGTCAACTCTCCGTCTTTAAAGGTTACGAAAAAAATCAACCCTGTTATCAATGCCTTTATCCAGCTACTAATAATAGTGATGAAAACTGCGTTGACAATGGCATTCTCGCGCCTGTCGCTGGCATGCTCGGCACCATGCAAGCCTTGCAAGCTTTAAAAGTTATTTTAAATTTAGGTGAGCAACTCACCGGAAAGCTAATGATTGTTAATGCCTTAGATATGACTTTTCGAACCCTTACTCTAAATAAAGACAGCAATTGCCCAATCTGTAAATAGTCAACCTTTAAAAACCAAAATCACATGACAAGGTTTAACCTTGTAAAAAATAAAGCAAAGAAATTATTGATGGTAATTTGGCGCTTCTTTGGTGATAGACACATCGTGAACATGCGACTCGGTCATACCAGCAGTGGTAACTTGCACAAAAACCGCATCTGTACGCATTTTGTCCAATGTCTCACAACCTGTATAACCCATTGAGGATCTAACACCCCCCACCATTTGATGAATGATAGGGCGAATGGACCCTTTGAAGGGGACGCGACCTTCGATACCCTCTGGCACTAATTTATCAGCCTTAGAATCAGATTGAAAATATCTATCAGATGAGCCATGTGATTGGTTCATTGCACCGATTGAACCCATGCCGCGGTAAGATTTGTAGGCACGACCTTGGTAGAGCTCTACTTCACCTGGGGACTCTTCTGTGCCTGCTAACATTGAACCGAGCATAACGCAATAGGCACCTGCGGCAAAGGCTTTGGCAATGTCGCCTGAATAGCGAATACCACCGTCGGCAATCAACGGAATACCTGTGCCTTTTAAAGCTTCGGCAACATCGGAAATTGCGGTGATTTGTGGCACACCAACACCAGCAACGATACGCGTGGTGCAAATGCTACCTGGACCGATGCCAACTTTTACACAGTCTGCACCTGCTTTAACCAAATCTAATGCGGCGCTACCGGTGGCAATGTTGCCAGCGATTATGTTAAGATTTGGATGCTTAGCTTTGGTCTTTTTAACACGCTCAAGTACCCCTTGTGAATGCCCGTGAGCGGTATCGATAACAATCACATCGACACCCGCTGCAACCAATGCATCAATGCGTTCGCCTGTGCCAGTAGCAACGCCAACGGCAGCACCAACGCGCAATTGTTCTTGATCATCTTTACAGGCATTCGGGAAATCGGTTGAATTTTGAATATCACGCACAGTAATCATACCGCGCAATTCAAAATTATCACCAGTGATAACCACGCGTTCAATGCGGTGTTCGTGTAATAACGCACGGACTTCACTCATTGCAGTGCCTTCTTTGACGGTAATTAATTTGTCTTGTGGCGTCATCACGCTTTTAACTGAACTGTCAAAATTTGTTTCAAAGCGCACATCACGACTTGTTACCATGCCAACAATTGTTTTGCCATCCATTACGGGTAATGCTGAAATCTTGTATTGCTGTTGTTTGTCGCACACATCTTTAATGCTTGACTTGGTGTCAATCGTTACAGGATCTCTAATAATGCCAGACTCAAATCGTTTAACTTTATTGACTTTTGCCGCTTGCTCTGCAACCGACATATTTTTATGAATGATACCAATACCGCCTTCTTGCGCCATAGTGATGGCCAATTTTGCTTCGGTTACTGTGTCCATTGCTGCAGATAAAATTGGCGTGTTTAAAGTGATATTTTTGGTTAACTGTGTTTGTAAATCAACTTCTTTTGGCATTGTTGTTGAATGCGCAGGAACTAACAATACATCGTCAAAAGTGAGTGCAGTTTTTAGTAATTTCATTTTAAAATCTCCTTTGATTGTTTGTGCGTTTAGGAATAACAAAGCCTATCATAAAGCCAAAAAATAACACCAATGCACCAACAATAAACCAATTTCTAGAGCTGGAATCTTGGTCAATTGTGTTGTTATTTTTCAATAATTGTAATTTTGCCGTTAATTGCAGTACTTGGGCTTCGAGATTTTTATTCTTATACTCCAGTTTAAGTGCATTTTTATAAGTATCTTGAATGTGTTTTTTTTCTGATTCTAATTTGCCATTTTGAATAGATAAAATGGCATTTTCTTTTTTTAATCTGGCGATATCTTTTTCAAGTGTTTTATTTCTCTCATTTTGTTTAGAAAGTGAGCGTTGGCTGTTATTACTACTACGCTTTAGTTCTTCCAGTTGTACTATAGCAGGCACATTAGAGGTCAAATAACGAGAAATCATCCAACCTATTGTATTATCGTGTTTAACCTTGGTCCAACCTTTTTCAGTGGATAAAATCTCCAATTTTGTACCTGAATCCAATAACTTAATTAGGTTACTTGGGTTGTTTTGAATGATATTTTCAGAGCGCATCGGAATTGGCACCGTGTCGGTAACATACACAAACGAACTGGCATTTGTTATTGAATGCAGCGACAAAAGTGGCAAGAGTAAGAGATATTTTAGTTTCATAAGCTACCTATTTTTTCTAATTGTGTTGATAAGTCAGCGATGGTACCTTCAGTCGTTGCCAATCTCTCCCTTTCTGTGTTGACAATGACTTCTGGTGCGCTAGCAACAAATTTTTCATTGCTTAATTTACTTACAAACTGCACCTTTTGTTTTTCTAGTTTCTCAATTTCTTTGGTTAATCGTGCCACTTCTTGTTCTTTGTCAATTAATCCAGCTAATGGAATTAATATTTTCATTTCACCAACCAATGCAGTCGCTGATTCGGGCGCTTCATCTGTAGGGGAGAGTTTATCAATAGTTTTCATTTTTGACAAGGTGTTTAAGAGGATTGCATTCCTGTTTAAATAGACTTCATCAATTTTATTAAAGTCCTGTACAAAGCAATTTAATGGCTTGTTTGGTGGAATATTCATTTCTCCACGAATCTGACGAATGCCGAGAATAAAGGTTTTCAGCCATTTAATTTCTGTCTCAGATTGCTCTGAAATCAGCTGCTTATCTACTTCTGGATAGGATTGCGTCATCAGGCTTTTACTGTCTTTTCCAGCAATCGTATTACATTGCTCAAAAATAGCTTCGGTAATGAACGGAATAATTGGGTGTAATAGCGTTACTATTTCATTTAACACTTTAATCAAAGTCGCCTGCGTCCCTGCCTTAGTTGTTTCGTCCTCCAACAAAGGTTTGGACAATTCCAAATACCAACTGCAATAATCATCCCACACAAATTCATACAATTCTTGACTCATTAAGTCCAGGCGATAATCCCCCAAATGCTTAGTTACTTTAGCTTTGGTGTCTTGTAAACGCGACAAAATCCATTCGTCCGCCGTTGACAATTTTGCACGGGTATCAATAGACTCACCTTCCAATTTTATCAACACAAAACGCGATGCATTCCATAACTTATTGCAGAAATTACGATAGCCTTCCACGCGTTTAAGGTCAAATTTAATATCACGACCAAATGACGCCAACGCTGCAAAAGTGAAGCGCAATGCATCAGTACCAAAAGCGGGAATACCATCGGAAAACTCTTTCTTTGTTTGTTTTTTAATCTTCTCAGCCATTTTTGGCTGCATCATTCCCTGTGTTCTTTTTTCTAATAAGTCCTCGATAGAAATGCCGTCAATCAAGTCAATTGGGTCTAAAACATTACCCTTGGACTTCGACATTTTTTGCCCTTGTCCATCTTTGATTAAACCGGTAATATAAATGTCCTTAAACGGCACATCACCCGCAAATTTAAGCCCGAACATAATCATTCGTGCCACCCAAAAGAAGATAATATCAAAACCCGTGACTAAAACATCGGTAGGGTAGAAACGGGATAAATCAGGGGTTTTTTCTGGCCAGCCCAAGGTAGAAAACGGCCACAGCGCCGAAGAAAACCAAGTATCAAGTACATCATTATCTTGTCGCAACACCACGCCTTCACCTGCCTGTACCTGCGCTTCTTCAAGTGATTCTGCCACAAAGATATTACCTTTGTCGTCATACCAAGCAGGAATTCTGTGCCCCCACCAAATCTGACGAGAAATACACCAGTCTTCGATATTTTCCATCCAGTTGTAATAAGTTTTGTTCCAGTTTTCAGGAATAAAACGAATATCACCATTTTTTACAGCATCAATCGCAGGCTTTGCTAACGGTGCAACCTTTACAAACCATTGGTCGGTCATATAAGGTTCAATCACTGCATTGGTTCTATCGCCTCGTGGTACCATTAATTTATGCGGTTCAATTTTCTCTAGCAGCCCCTGCTCGTCCAAATCCTTAATCATCTGCTTACGCGCTACAAACCTATCCATGCCTGTATAAGCACTCTCAACTGTATCGTTGATTTTTGCATCATCCGTTAGGATATTAATCACATCTAAATTATGTCGTTGCCCCATTTCATAGTCATTGAAATCGTGTGCAGGTGTGATTTTTACACAACCCGTGCCGAATTCCATATCCACATAATCGTCAGAAATAATAGGTATTTTTCTATTTGTGAGTGGCAAATCAATCGTCTTGCCAATCAAATGTGCATAGCGTTCATCGTTAGGGTGTACTGCCACCGCACTATCGCCTAACATCGTCTCAGGACGCGTCGTCGCAACTACCATCATCTCATTAGAATCTGTAATTGGATAGCGCATATGCCACAAAGACCCCTGCTCTTCGGTGTTAATTACTTCTAAATCAGATACTGCCGTGTGTAACACAGGGTCCCAATTTACCAAGCGTTTGCCACGATAAATCAACCCCTCTTGGTGTAACTGTACGAACACTTTCTTTACCGCATCAGACAGTCCATCATCCATGGTAAAGCGTTCTTTTTCCCAATCAACCGATGCACCCATACGACGCATTTGTGAGGTAATTGTGCCACCCGATTGCGCTTTCCAGTCCCAAATTTTTTCAATAAACTTCTCACGCCCAACCTCATGACGGGTAATGTCCTGCGCCGCTAATTGTCGCTCCACCACCATCTGCGTTGCAATGCCCGCATGGTCAGTACCTGGTTGCCAAAGGGTTTGCTCACCCTTGCCACGATGATAGCGTGTTAATACATCCATAATGGTATGCTGAAAAGCATGTCCCATGTGTAAACTGCCCGTCACATTCGGTGGCGGCAGCATAATACAATAGGCGTTTTTACTGGTTGAATTTAAATCAGAAGAGAAAAGATTTTCCGCTTCCCAAATCGAACGATATTTACTTTCGATTTGTTTGGGATTGTAGGTTTTTTCCATTAACTTGTAAAGATGGATTAAACTGCGTTATTATACTATCAATTCAGCATAAATATACGATTTATAATGCCAGTCACAAATAAAAACAAACCCTGGTTCGTTTACCTTTTAAGATGTATTAATGGCACCCTCTATTGCGGCGTTACCAACGACATCGACAAGCGACTACGCCAACATAACGGTGAAATCAAAGGCGGTGCCAAATATACCCGTGCCAATGGCCCCTGCGAATTAGTCCATCAAGAACCCGCTAAAGACCGTAGCAGCGCTCAAAAGAGAGAATATGAAATCAAAGAAATGCCCCGTATTGAAAAAATGCGATTGGTTAATAAAACTTAGTTATTGGATATTATTGGATAAAATAGGATAAAATAAACAATTATTTATTCATAAATTTATCCAAATGGATTTAAAAACGCTCAATATTACACCAGAACTGCTAAATACCATTGCTGAACTTGATAAATTTAATGGCGGTTGGCAAGTGCAAAGTAACCTTAATCCTGAATTTTTAACACACCTGCGTCATGTTGCAACCATTGAAAGTATTGGTTCATCCACTCGCATTGAAGGTTCAAGGTTAACCGATAGTGAAATAGAATCCCTACTTAGCAAAGTCAAAAAACAATCTTTTACTCATAGAGATGAGCAAGAAGTTGCGGGTTATTCCGAAATAATGGAAACCGTATTCTCTAATTTTGAATATATTGAAATTAGTGAAAACTACATTAAACAATTGCATATTATCCTACTTAGACATTCAGACAAGGATGTTAGACACCGTGGTGAATATAAAAAACACACTAACAATGTCGAAGTTTTTAATGCGACTGGTGAAAGTTTAGGTATCGTTTTTGAAACAACATCTGCTTTTGACACGCCTCAAAAAATGCAAGAATTAATACACTGGACAAGAGAAGCCTTGTCAGACAAAAGTTACCATCCACTCATCGTCATTGCTATATTTAATGTTATGTTTTTAGCCATCCATCCTTTTCAAGATGGTAATGGTCGACTCTCTCGTGCCTTGGTATCTTTGTTAATGCTCAAATCGGGCTACGGATATATTCCATACAGCTCACTTGAAAGTGTTATCGAAAAAAATAAGGATGGCTATTATCTTGCCCTGCAAAGAACACAAAAAACACTCAAATCAACAATAGACTGGCTACCTTGGTTTAATTTCTTTTTTCGTTCATTGAAACGCCAAAAAGACCATTTAAAAGTCAAAACCGAAAATGTCGAAAAATACAGTCATCTGCCTCAAGAAAGTGTCCTCATTATGCAATACTTAGTAAAATATAATCGTATAACAATCACTGATGCCAGTGCCTTAATCACAACCATTTCCAGACCAAGTGTCAAAAATAGACTAAATGAATTGGTTAAATTGGGACTTATTATTCGTAACGGCAAAGCACGAGGCACTTGGTACAGTCTAGCAATTTAATATCACATCAAAAAAAAATTATGAGAATATTACATACTATGTTACGCGTTGGCAATTTGGATAAATCCATTGTTTTTTATACGCAAGTATTGGGGATGCGTTTGTTGAGGCAGAAGGAATATCCGCAAGGAAGATTTACCAATGCGTTTTTAGGCTATGGGCCTGAGACAAAAGAGTCAGCGCTGGAGTTGACTTATAATTGGGGTAAGAATGATTATGAGATTGGTACAGGATTTGGTCATATTGCCATTAATGTGAAAGATGTTTATCAAGCCACAGCTGCCGCAAAAGCAATGGGCGTTAAGATCACTCGGGAAGCTGGACCAATGAATGCAGGTGATACTATTGTGGCATTTTTGAAAGACCCTGATGGATATGAGATAGAGTTGTTGTCTAAGTAATTAATCGTAATCTTTTCTGCCTGATAGGGCGTGGGCAATGGTATTTATATCAGCGTATTCTAATTCACCGCCGATTGGGATACCGTGAGCAATGCGGGTGATGCGAATGTTGAATTGTTTACACATATTACTGATGTAATGAGCGGTAACTTCGCCTTCAATAGTAGCGTTGGTGGCGAGGATGATTTCTTCGACACTTTGGGTGCGGAGTTTTTGCTCTAATTCGTCCAAGCCTAATTCGGCAGCACCGATGCCGTCAATGGGGGACAGGTAGCCACTGAGAACGAAATATTTTCCTTTATAAGCGCCACTTTGTTCGATGGCGTGGATATCAGTGGGGGTTTCTACGATGCAGAGTTGGGTGCTGGTGCGGTTGTTATTGGTGCAGATGTTGCAGAGTTCTTTTTCGCTGAGGGTGCGACACGAGGCGCAGTGTTTGACATGTTCCATAGCATCCACTAAGGCTTTCGCGAGTTCAAAGCCGCCATTGCGGTCGCGTTCTAATAGATGATAGACGAAGCGTTGAGCAGTTTTTTTACCAACACCAGGTAAGGCGCAAAATGCTTGGTTTAGAGATTCAATCATTAAAAGTCTCTTTTTATTAAAAGGGTAAGCTCATGCCACCTGGGATTTTCATACCACCAGTTGCAGTTTTCATTTTGGCAGCGGAAGCATCGGCAATCTGTTGACTGGCATCATTGAAAGCTGTCAAAATCAAATCTTCCAACATATCTTTATCATCCATTACATTGTCGTTAATTTGAATATTAGTTGCTTGGTATTCGCCATTGATACTAACTTGCACACCACCACCTGCGGCTTTTCCTGTGGCAGTGAGTAATTTAATTTCCTCTTGTGCTTGTTTCATATTATCTTGCATTTGTTGGGCTTTTTTCATCATACCTGCCATTCCACCTTTAAACATTTCTTATCTCCTTTATTGAATTAATATCTACTTTTGCATTAAAAACTTGTTGTAATTTTTGCACCCCTTTATCGGCGAAGTAAGATTTTTGCAGGGTGTTCATTCTTTCATTTTCTACTTGCGTTTCTTTTTGTGCTAGGGTTTTGCCCGTGAGTTTGTTAAGGTTAATGTGTAATGTGATACCTTTGAAATTCGCCTGCAAAATGGCTTGAATAGAGTTTTGAATGGTGTTAGTGAGTAAACTGGAAAATTGCGCATCTAAACTTAGGGTTAGTAATTGCTTTTCGTTGCTTTTAAATAAGGTGTTTTTGAGTAACATCCGTGCAGGAATATTGAAATCAAGGGTTTTTACTAAAGTTTCCCATTTTGATTGAGAATTGACGGTAAATGGCATTTTTTCGATATTTTCAATCGTTTCTACAGGTTTTTCTGTATTTTTTTTCTGTTTTTTGGGTTTTTCTTCTATTTTTGGCTGTTTTTTAGATATTTTGACTAATTTAGGTGTTTTTTTTTCTCAGAAGGGGATTCAGAGTGAAAAGTCAGCATACGCAAAAGCGTCATTTCAAAACCGATTTGTTCGCTTGGTGCCAGTGGCAAATCTTTGCTGCCATTGATAGTGATATGATAAAAAAGTTGTAAATCCTGGTTTGAAATTTGTGTAGATAAGGCTTTTACATTGTCAGAAATATCAGCATTATCCAATATTTGTGCAATAGAGATTTTATGAAATAAGGTACTTAAATCTTTAAGTGCTTGCGTTAGGTTTTCGCCTTCATGTGATAATTCTCTGACAAAATTTACCGAGGCTTTAGCATCTTGATTGAGTAGGTGCTTTGCTAAAGTGATGATATCATCATGATGCACCAAACCGAGCATCGCCTTGATGTCTTTTTCCATTACGCTACCATTGCCGTATGAAATAGATTGGTCAAGTAGGCTGAGGGCATCACGCATTGACCCGTTGCCGAAATCTGCAATTTGACTGAGGGCTAATTCTTCGTATTGGTGTTTCTCGGTGTCCATAATGAACTTTAATTGTCCGAGGATTTCTTCGTGGGTTAATTTTTGTAGCGTGAATTGCAAGCAGCGAGATAGGACAGTCACAGGGACTTTTTGTGGGTCGGTAGTTGCAAGTAGAAATTTAATATGCTCTGGTGGCTCTTCAAGGGTTTTTAGCAGCGCATTGAAACTGCTTTTTGAGAGCATATGCACCTCGTCAATTAGGTAAATCTTATAGCGATTTTTGGTCGGCATATATTGTGCGTTTTCCAAAATATCACGCATATTGTCAACGCCTGTGTGCGAGGCAGCGTCGAGTTCGATGAGGTCGATGGACTGACCTTTGTCGATTTCTATGCAAGTTGGGCAAGTGCCACAAGGGGTAGAGCTAACACCGCTTTCGCAGTTGATGGATTTGGCAAAAATTCTAGCAATGGTAGTTTTGCCTACACCTCGCGTTCCGGTAAATAGGAAGCCATGGTGTAAATTGTCCGCATCAAGTGCATTAATCAAGGTTTTAGTCGTGTGCGATTGACCGACCATTTCACCAAAGGTGTGTGGGCGGTATTTACGCGCTAAAACTTGATAAGGTTCGCTCATGTTAAGTCCTGAATTCAAAATGGTAACACCGAGAATGACAGCCGACACCTGAAAAAATTATTACCGTTGCTTCCTTCCGGATCTGGCGGGGTTCATAATCATTCATTGTTAACGCACCCTTGATGTTACCAAAGATTATTTTACTTAAAATTAAGGCTGGTTTATATCTTATTCATTAATTCAAGTCGCTCTGGCGTACCAATATCGTGCCAGTCGCATTGGTAGTGTTTGCCAGTGAGTTTGTTACTGCTAATGGCTTCTTTGAATAAGGTAATAAGCGGAAGTTTTTGTTTACTGTTTAAGTGTGATTGAAAAAAATTGGGGTGGTAGATGCCGATACCTGAAAAAGTGTAAGTTTGCTCTTTTTTCAAGGTGATTCGGTTGTCGTTTAGGGAAAAATCACCGACCAGATTGTGTCCTGGGTTGTCAATCAATACTAAATGCGCCAAAGCATCATTGGGTAAGATGGGCAGGGATAAATCTAAGTCGCATAAGACATCGGCGTTAATCACCATAAAAGGCTCATTACCTAATAAGGGTAAGGCTTGAATGATGCCACCAGCAGTTTCTAAAATGGTGGTTTCAGCACTATATTGGATTTGCACGCCGAATTGACTGCCATCACCTAAATACACCTGGATTTTATTGCCAAGATAGGCGGTATTAATGACAATATCGGTAATACTTGATTTTTTAAGGTTGTCTATCGTATGCTCAATCAGCGTTTTACCATGGACTTTGAGTAATGGTTTTGGCGTGTCTTTGGTTAGTGGCATCATTCGTTCACCTTTGCCTGCGGCGAGAATCATAGCCTTCATATAACATCCTTTAAGAGGGTGAAATCTGGGTATTTATCGGCGACTTGTCGTATATATTTTTCAACCAAAGGAATGTCGTCTAAATATTGATGTTTGCCGTCACGAATAGAGAGGCGTTTGAAGATGCCAAGGATTTTCAAATGGCGCTGTAAGCCCATTAATTCAAATTGTTTTTCAAAATTTGAAAATGCAATTTTTATATTTGCTTGTTGATAATAATATTTTAAAAGTATTTGAATTTCATCGCTAGATAATTCAAGGTAGGCATCTTTGAGTAAAGAACATAAGTCATAAGTGTTTGAACCGACTAGTGCATCTTGAAAGTCAATAAGCGCAATCTCACCATTAACCATCATCATATTGCGTACATGGTAATCACGATGGACGAAAACTTGTGGGCTGCTGAGTGCATTGTCGCTAAGGCTTTGAAAAAGGCTTTGTAATGCGTTAAGATGCTGACTGTTTTTTGGTAGATACCAATCAACCAATAACTGCATTTCAGCTTTTAATAGGTTGTTATTATAGATAGGTAAGTGCTTGTTTTTGCAATCAATGGCTTGCATTTGCACGAGTGTGTCAATGGATTTTTTATATAAATCTATACGGTTATCCTCTCTTAGTGCTTGTAAAAAAGTGGTATTGCCTAAATCTTCAATCAATAAAAAACCCTGAATTAAATCAAATTCAATAATTTTTGGCGCGTATAGATTGTTGTTTCTTAACAACTGGGCAATTTTTATAAACGATTTATTGTCTTCTTTTTCAGGGGGGGCATCCATTGCAATAAAGGTGCTATTACTGCGTTCCACTCTGAAATAACGACGAAAACTGGCATCATCGCTGGCACTAACAATGACGAAATTTTCATCACCAAAGAAAATTTCCAGCCAGTCTGTGAGTGCATCCAGGCGTAAATCTATCATTCGGATGCCTCTTTGAGGTGTTGATAATGTTCATACACACATTCCCAATATTGCCCGACTTTACCGCTATTCACAGTGCGCCCATCTATCTGGATAATCGGCATCACTTCACGGGTGGAGCTGGAAATCCAAACCTCGTCAGCGTTCAATAATTTATTTAGCGTGAAGGTTGATTCATTAATCGTAAGGCCACAGGCTTGTGCACTTTCCATTGCTAAATCTCGGGTAATGCCTGAGAGGATATTCACCCCTGTTGGGTGCGTGTAAAGCGTACTGTCTTTTATCATAAAGACATTAGAAGTTGCGCCTTCGGTGATGATATTATCACGGTGCAAAATTACTTCTTCCATTTTCTGTTCTTTGGCGTTTTGTGCGTAGAGCGTATTTGCTAATAGCGAAGTGGCTTTGATGTCGCATCGTGACCAGCGAATATCAGGCTGGGTAATAACACGAAAACCCTGTTCTAATACTTGTTTGGGTTTTGGTATTAACGGGTTAGTCTCAATATAAACCGTTGGGGTTAGCGATTCAAAACTGTGTTTTCTTTGTGTGTCTACGCCACGCGTGATTTGAAAATAGATGGATTGGTCATCTGTTTTTGCATGGCTGAGTAATTGATTAAAAATATCTAACCACTCACTTTTGGTATGAGGGTTGGGGATTTTTACTGAGTCTAAACTTTTTTGTAGGCGTTTAAGATGTGCTTTTAGACGAAATATTTTGCCGTTATAAACAGGGATAACCTCATAAACACCATCGCCGAATAAAAAGCCTCTATCCATAACAGAAATAGAGGCTTTGTTTTTTGCAATAAAATTGCCGTTCAGATAGACCATTTATAGCCCAATTTTATCCAGTAGTCGTGAGAAGAAACCAGATTCAGGTGCATCTTCCAGGGCGATAATCGGCAGTTTTGCCAACACATTGCCTTCAAATTTAATAATAAAGTGTCCAATGTTATCGCCTTTGCTAATTGGTGCTGCCAAATTATTATTTAACTCAATCGCCTGCTGAGACAGTCTGTATTGACCACGCGGTAAAGTGATTGCTTGCGGATGATTAAAACCCACTTTTATTGCTTTTTTGGTTGAACTGGGAATCGGTATTTTATTGCTAATTTCACTAATTTTTTTGGTTTCATAAAAACGGAAACCATAATCCAAGAGTGTTTGAGTTTGTTCTGCTCTGGCTTGCGTACCCGTTGAGCCAAGCACTACGGAAATTAGACGCATATCGTCAACACGCTTAGCACTAACAACAAGATTGTACCCCGCCCTTTTAGTGTGACCTGTTTTTAGCCCGTCTACTGTGTGATCGGACCAAAGTAATTTATTACGATTACGCTGTTTTATACCGTGATAAGAAAACTCTTTTTGTGAAAACCATGGGTAGAACTGTGGGAAATCACGAATAATTGCGGATGCAAGTTTTGCCATATCTCTGGCGGTAACATTTTGCTTGTTATCTTTGACTGGTAAACCTGAGGCATTTTCAAAATTAGAACTTAACATCCCTAGCTCTTTAGCATACTCATTCATATAAGTCGCAAAAGTACCCTCAGTGCCAGCAATATGCTCTGCCAACGCGACCGCCGAATCATTGCCAGATTGAATAATCATACCTTGTAATAAAGTTTCTAATTTAATGGTTTTACCGACCTCAACAAAACTTTTTGACCCGCCTGTTTTCCATGCTTTTTTACTAATGCGCACATCATCATTTAACCCTACTCTACCATCTTTAATCAGTTGAAAAACCACATAGGCAGTCATTAATTTGGTTAAACTTGCGGGTGCGCGTAATTCATCTGCATCGCTAGAGGCAATCACTACGCCTGAATTATGGTCAACGACGAGATAGGCCGCTGCATTAATTGAAGGCGCCTTAGGTGTGATGAAAATAGACGCCTGTACATTGAATGATAAGACGCTAAGGGTGATCATTAATTTTTTAATAAGTGATTGATATTTCATAGTTTTTATTTAGTATTTTAAATTAAATTGTTGTTTTATTTTTTCTGATAAACGATAAGCGGTTATTGCATATCGGTTATCGTGATTATAACGGGTTAGTACATAAAAATTCCAAAAAGTGAGCCAAGTTTCGTCAATTGTTTTTTGCGGTAGCCGAATAAAGGCTAATTTTGTTTTATCATTAATATCTACATCAATGTTGAAGCCTTTGTTGCGCCAAAATTTTGCGTTCATTTTTGGTTTAGAATTCGCGCGTTTGGCGTGTTCAAGTTGTTTACCATGGAGTTCAATAGGGCGAGCGATTTCACCAAAATCGTGCCAATGGTGCTGGTCAAAATAATTGGCAATAGAGCCAATAGCATCCGCAGGCGAAGAGAACAAATCAATCACACCATCGTGGTCAAAGTCTACTGCATAATGACGATAAGAACTGGCAATAAATTGCGGAAATCCCATTGCCCCTGCGTATGAACCTTTAACAGACAAAGGCGCAATGGCATTGTCACGCGACATTAGCAAGAATGACTCTAATTCATTGCGGTAAAAATTGCGTCGGCGGTAATTAGTAAAGGCGCGGGTTGTTAAAACCTTGAAAGTCGAGTGCGTACCTTTTTTGCTACCATAACTGGTTTCTATGCCTAAAATAGCAACGATAATTTCAGCAGGTACATTGTAAGTTTTTTCAGCGCGCGTTATGACTGCTAAATTATCCTTCCAAAACTTAACGCCATTATTAATGCGTTCTTCGGTAAGAAATAAGTCTCTATATTTGTCCCACACCATCGGCGGTTTTTTCACGCGCTTGACTTTATTTTTCTTGATAGGTTTATCAGCAATTTTAAATTTAACAGTGGCAAAAATAGTCAGTAATTCATCACGATTAAAATCGTGCTTTGTTACCATTTTATCAATGAAATTCTGCGTGGTTTTAAAGTAGGTTGCTGGCACTATTTTGGCAGAAACCAATGAGGATAGGAGCAAGAGAGAAATAGCAAGGAGTCTCATGATAAGTAACTCGGTGCTTTATGTTTACGGATTGACATAATAATACCAAAACTTGCAAATAGCGTAATCAACGATGAGCCACCATAACTAATAAGCGGCAATGGCACACCTACAACTGGCAGTAAGCCTGACACCATTCCGATATTAACAAATATATAGGTAAAGAAAATCAATGTTAAACTGGCGCCAAGCAGTTTGGAAAAAGTATCTTCTGATTCAATGGCAATGACGAAGCAGCGCCAAACAATTAAACCGTAAAAACACAATAATAACAAGACACCGATAAAGCCCAATTCTTCTGCAATGACAGCAAAAATAAAGTCAGTACTGTGCTCTGGTAAGAAGTTAAGTTGCGCCTGAGAGCCTTGCTCAAAACCCTTGCCAAGCAGTCCGCCAGAGCCAATGGCAATCTTAGATTGCAAGATATGATAGCCCGCACCAAGCGGGTCTAAAGTTGGGTCAATCATGGTTAGAATGCGTTTCTTCTGATACCCTATCAATAAATAATTCCAAGCGACATAACCACTGCCAATCACACCTGCACCGATGACACCAAGATTGAGAAAATTGTTTCTCAGGATTTGAATACGCACGCCTGAAAGTATTAATACATAAATACCACTAGCACCGATGAGTAGGGAGGTGCCTAAATCAGGCTGTTTGGCAATCAATAAAACAATAACGATGATTGCTGACAATGAAGTGAATATTGACACAGGCTGCGGTGGAAGGGTTTTTTCACTAAGGATTGAAGCAATCGCAATCGGCACAATAACTTTCATAAGTTCCGATGGTTGAAAACGCATAAATCCCATGTCCAGCCAGCGTTGAGCGCCGCCACTACTGGATCCAAACAGTAAAACCAAGAGTAATAAAAAGATACCAAGTAACATTAAATAGGGGGAATATCGCCTAAAGATATAAGGTGGTATTTGTGCAATAATCAGCATCATACTGATTGCAAGCGCAAAGTGCAACATTTGCTTATAAACCAAACTGATTGATTCAGCCGAGGCGCTATAAAGTATGGTCAATCCAAAAATACTAATACCCATTAACATTAAAAATAAAGGGGTGTCCATTTTGAAGTAGTGCCAATAATGTCGAAGTTTGTCTATTTGAGTCATAGCAAAAGGAGCCCCACTAAGCGCATATCAGACAATAATAAATTAAAACTGCGATAGGCAGATTCCGTACTCATACTTTCAATGCCAATCCCCATTTGTTGAATGGCAACTTGCTGTTGCGGGTCTAAAAAACAACCAGTTGCACCTGTGCCAACAATGAGTATGTCAATATCATCTTTTGAAGAAAGTGGAAATAATGACATTTTATCCAACTTTTCTAGTGTCATATCCGGTGTTTCTGTGTGATAGTTAGTGGAGACAAAGCAGGGCGTAGTCAAACTTGTGTGCGATAAAGTGATGGTTTTATCATTCACAGAAATAATGCTATTTTTCTGGTTGTCCTGCTGGTTAAATTCCACTTTTAAAATATGCATATGTGTAAAAATGATATTATAACAGCGAGCGTTTTGTTATTTATGTTGATTCTGTTTATTACATCGTCTAATAATTATAAACTCACAAAGACCTTAATCTGATTATGACAAGCGTTAATCATGTAATAAATCAAAGTCATGGAATAAGTCCCCTTGTATCTTTTTATTAATATTTGCACTCCTTTATTTTACTTTTGCCTTTATATATTTTTTGGTTTGATGGATTACTATTTATTAAATAACGCTCATATCATCAATGCCCAGTGAATAAGTGCCTATATTAGAGCCAAAAGACTCAGCAGAGATATAATAAGTACCAGATTCTACCGCATTAAAAATAAGTCGTGAGTTAGTTGACACACCTCCATCATCATTGTTGGTGCCACTTATTATATGGCCATTGGCGTCACAAATACCACCTAGATAAGTATCGCTCAATGTACCTGCATTAGTAGGGGCGCCCTCTAGGTCGATCTGATAGTTTATACCGGCTTCCAAAGTAATACGGAACCAATCTGTATCATTGGATGTTTCAATAGCACCAGTAATAACATCGCCTAATGTCAGCTCGCCCGTGGTGTTAATATCATTAGAAATATCAAAGTTTACAGCCTCTATATTTGCTATGGCAATAGCGTTAATCGTTGCCTGCCCATCACTAATATCATAACTCAATTGAATTTGACCATTGAAGTTAGCATTTGGCGCAAGACTCCAAGTGCCATCGTTGTTATTAGTTATGCTTGCATTGTTGCCAATGACAACCAAATTACTAACAGTCAAATCATCACCATCAACATCACTCGCATTGGCTAGTAATTGCGCCGTGGTAATACTTAGATTTTGGTCTTCTGTACCTGTAAGGCTAACCGCAGTAGTTACAACTGGCGCGTGATTATCACTTATAATTTGAGCGCTAGAGTATGTAGTTACACTTTCTAAAGTGCCACGATCATCAGTATAACTAACAACAGTTCTTACATACTTGCCAGTATGCGCTTGTGCTAGGGTTAGTTCACTACTTGTGGCGCCAACAATATCTACCCAGGTTTGCCTATCTGTCGATACTTGCCATTGGTAATTAACATCACCCATACCATCAGCATCAGACACAGAGCTAGTTAATGTTAGGGTTTGCCCCTGTGTTGTTTCACCTTGCAGGTAAATCCTTCCTGTTGCATCTGCATTAAAATTATCATTTGCTGCATTGATATACCAAATAGCGCCATCGGCAAACATAATGCGCTCAATAACCCCATTTTCCGTGTCTTTTATGCGAATACTGTCTTGATCGTTTATAGTAAGTAATAAATCAGCTCCATCTATAGTAACGCTAATATCAGCAATTTCAATGCCATCGCCAAATACAATACTATCCACACCTTGAGCATCAACAATAACATCATTTCCATCGCCTAAACTAAAGTGATAAGTATCATTACCCACGCCACCATCTAAATTATCATCACCTGCGCCGCCTGTAATAACATCATTTCCAGCTTGGGCTTTAATATTATCATCACCTGCTAAACCTTGCAAAGTGTTATTACCACGATTACCAATAATATAGTTTGCTTCATTGTTACCAGTTGCATCTATATCCTCATTCCAAAGTTTAACCGTTTCTTTGGTGTAAATAGTATATGCATTAGCAACATCTGCTGCCTTGCGGAAGGTTTCAATATCAACAAAACGCGTCATATCATTAACCTTACCACGCCCCGAATCACTGATATAGAACCCTACAAGTTCGCCATTACCAGCGTTGTGCACTGCACCCGTTAAAGTGACGGCGTGGTTTACACTGCCGCTACCTACATAATTTTGCTCATCCCATAACACACCTGCATTAACGGATAGTATTAGCCCACGACCGCCGCGTAATAAATTAGCAATGCCTGTTTCGTTATAGCCTTGAATAACATCATTATCAATCCCATAATTATCTAGGATTGCTTGTTGTTGTAGGTAGTTTGAACCACCTAATTGACTTGCTGGCAAACTCGGATTATTAACTGCCCAGTTGTTTTTAATAGCCAAATTAACCACCTCACCCTCTGTGGTAGGTTTGCCTGTTTGGGTGATAAGATTGGCAATTGAAGTGAGTGCACAAGTGCCTTGGTAATTCTCAACAGCATCACCTTGGATGTAATCAAGTTCGTTGCGTTTTGGAAAGCCGTAAACCAAAACATCTTCACCGTCCACTTTGCCTTTTTCAGGCTTAGAGAAGTCAAGTAAGATGAGGTTTTCAGTATTAGAGTCTAGTGTGTAGGTAATGCTACTTTGTACATTGTCTATGCCTTCGTTGTTGTTTTCAATAACTTGGTCATTGATATTATCAACATAATAAGTATCGTTGCCTAAACCACCAATCATCACATCAGCACCCGTTACGCCATCAATGATATTATCACTACTGTTGCCAATAATTTTATTATCTTGTGCATTACCTGTGCCGTGGATATCAAATCCTTCCAGTAGGCGCAATTCTTCAATATTAGCATTCAGCAAATAACTAGTACTAGAGATAACTGTGTCATAACCTTGATTGCTTTGCTCATAAATACTATCATTCACACTATTTACAATATAAATATCATTGCCTTTGCCACCGACCATGACATCTGCATCAGCGCCACCATCAAGATAATCATCACCTAAGCCACCAACTAGAGTATCAAAGCCCGCGCCACCGTATAGGTGGTCGTTATCGCTTTCACCTGCATTTAGAGTTTGCTTGTCTTCATTGCTTGCGGTAAATCCAGCTAAATAATCATTTCCAGCGCCACCATACAAAACATCATCACCCACTTGACCAAACAGATTGTCGTTGCCTTGTTCGCCATAGAGTTTATCATCACCCTCATCGCCTTGGAGCTCGTCATTCTCAGTGCCACCATACAATATATCATCACCCAAGCCAGCGATTAATACATCGTTGCCAGCACCGCCATGGAGATAATCATTATCAGTTTCCCCAGCATCCAGGCTTTGCTTGTCTTGATTCGCAGCAGTAAAGCCTAGAAGTAAATCATTCCCAGCACCACCCCAAAGCTTGTCATTGCCTGTTTGTCCAAACAGCCTATCTTCGCCGTCTCCACCGATTAATTCATCATTACCCTCATTGCCTTGGAGTTCATCATTACCACTACCGCCAAAGAGTTTGTCATTGCCCTTACCGCCAACCAGCACATCATTCCCAGTGCCGCCATCAAGGTAATCATTGCCTAAGCCGCCGTATAGATTATCATCGCCCGCACCGCCATATAAATGGTCGTTATCACTTTCACCTGCATTTAGCGTTTGCTTGGCATCGTTACTGGCAGTAAAACCTAGTAGTAAATCATCACCAGCACCACCTAAAACAGTGTCATCACCTACATCTGCAAAGATTCTATCGTTACCTTGCTCGCCATATATCATGTCGTTGCCTGCATAGCCAAGTAACTCATCATTACCCTTGCCACCCCAGAGGCTGTCAGATCTAGCACTACCACCCATAAAATCATTGCCATCACCTGCAAGGAAGTGGGTGATTAGATTAAGGTTAAAGTAGTTAGTGCTAGCATAATAATTCACATTAAAGGCATCATTACCATCAGTGCCGATTAAATAACTTTTATTGTTGTAGTTTATCTTTACCATAGACGAGGTCCATTTGTACGCGCCTCCATTAACAAAATAAACATTATCTGTATCTCGCAGATGGCGATAGTTACTATTAGGTGTTGTTGGCTCGGCTATTTGACTTACTTGATTAGGCTTGTTTGTAGCAATATGTGCATTGCCTTGGGTATAAAGAGCGTAATCAGCTTGTTTAATAGGGCTTGATAATGTACTTAACTCAACTAATTCATCGGTATTTAGTTGCCCATCTTCGTTAGTGTCCGTCCAGAGTTTTAGTCCGGTGGTTTCATCAGTTGTTAGTTGTCCGTCGTTATTAGTATCTAGCGCTGCTAGTTGTTCTTTGGTTATTGGGTTTAGGTTACTGTCAACAAGCACACCTGTGCTGCTAGCAATACTTTGGGCATTGTCATACTCTGCACTTTGAGAATCATAAAATGCACCAATTGGGTAGCAGAGTTCATTAAAATCATAGTTAGATTTAAATTTATAATTACCTAAGGAGGAATTTAATACATAATCTTGGAAGGCTCTAAACTCTTCACGAGTTATCCAGCCATCTTTTAATTCTTGGCGCATGGCTTTTTCTGCGTTAAACAAATCACCGATATCGTTAAAATCAACATCAGGGGTGTTAACTACCCATTTACCTTGGTCGTTAAGGTCTAGGATGTCTTGGTTTTGCCAGTTTTTTAGGGCTTGGTCTGCGGTTTGAGAGGTGAATTTGTCTATTGGGTTGCCCAGGAAGGATTCACGGGCAATTGCGTTTAGTATGTTTTGCTGTTGGGTTGAACTATCCGATGGCTGTAGGTTGAATTCAGTACTGATTTCTGCCAAGGTTTTGGGGCTTTCTATTTCAAAGGCTTGTTTGAATTCACTAGATGTACCATCAGCAATGGTGTTGAATTGTTGTTGTTTTTGTTCAGGGGTAATGTCATCATTAAACCAGTTGTTGAGAGTAGATTTTACTGTATCGCTGATTGTATTATTATAAACTATACTGCCACCCCAGCTTATAGTAATTAATGTAATAGCAGCGCCTATTGGATTGGAGACAAACGCTACTGCACCAACACCAGCAAGTGTACCAATACCCCAGCTAATTGCTGCATCAATGCCTCCTGCTGCACCCTCTTGATGAGTAGCAAGAGCAATTTGAGCGATACCCAGTGCACCACCTTTGAGTTTAAAGGTGTTATTCATCATTTTAAGTGCGTCATCACTAGCGCCTAAGGCTCTGGCTGTTTCCACTTGTGCAGAAAATACAATGTCTACAGCTAATTTAACTTTTGCTAGATTGTCTTGATTTTGTTGCTCTTCATTTGTTAGACTCATGGTTATTCTCCTTTATTTGAATTGTTTGTAAAAAGTGTTTTTGTGGCTAGTATTGAAACTATAAAATAGAATGTCATCAAATAGATAAGAGAACCAAGCACTAACCTGTTAAAAATAAAGCCATAAATACTATTCCACTGAAAAATATCATTATTTCTACCTACCTTGTCTAATTGGTCATACAGCATATAAAATTTTGAACCTTCGGATGCATTCGAGAAAATCGTTCCAATAAGGAAAATCCCTGTAAAAAAAATATAAAACACCATTAAATATTTTTTTCTAACTCTTTTATGGGTGTAGTGAATTGCATTCTGTTTATACCAAGCCCAATCTTTAATAAAAATCCCGATGGTCGTAATAAAAACAAACCAAAAAATCCCTTGATACAAAACATACAGCAGTATCATTTTCTCCCGGTACGCCACTGACACATTTACCCAGTATTGCGCCTTTGGAAAAACCTCTAGCAGTTGAGTATTGTATTGCCCTAAATTAAATATCCACTCACCAATGGGCGTATTTAGCAAATAAATGGTAATTACAGAATAGAATACTGCCAAAGCTAGATAGAGTTTTTCTGGTCCTGTTAGCTTATATTTTTCCTTTTCTTTGTTGTTTCCCATTTTTAATTATATTCCCTGATTGCAACCAATACTGATTGTCAAATATTATACTCTCTATATTAGAGAGTTTATCTTTTCTACATTCAATTATTATTTTTTTATTTTATTGCAAGTTCCATAATGAAATACATTGATTTTAATGAAAACGAAATACAAGATTTTTGCAAAGAAGCGGCAAAAAATGTAAAAGATCTTCGTATAAAAAAAGGTGTGAAACAAATAGATTTAGCAGTGGCAATAAACATAAATTCAACAGGTTCTTATAGTGATTATGAAAATAATAAACAAAACAAAAGTTTAGTTTAATCCATCTGTATAAAATATCAAAAGTGCTAGATGTTAGTATCAAAAAACTCCTCCCTTAGAAAAATAAAAAGACCCTGTAAACCAGATTGTGTAAACCCTCATATTTTATAATCCCTAAAAAGGAGAAAAAACATGAGTAACGCAACACTAAGAAAAAACCAAAAGAACCAACTGAACAACACAGGCATTAACCAACAAAAACTCCGTGCTTTTGCTGGTGAGCTTGCCAAAGACATCCACACCCAAGATGACTTGGCAGACTTGTCTGCATCATTGGTTAAGATGACCATAGAAGCGGCACTTGGTGCTGAGATGGAACATCACCTTGGCTATCCAAAATATGGACAAAATGGCAATGAATCTAATGCCAGTAATAACGCTCGCAATGGCTACTACTCTAAAATTGTTAAAGGTAATCATGGCGAAGTTGAACTTGCTATTCCAAGGGATCGATGCTAACTTTGAGCCTGCTATCATTGAGAAGGGTCAAACCAGATTAGGCACTTTTGATAATCAAATATTAAGCCTGTATGCCAAAGGCATGAGCACCCATGATATTGTCACAACCTTTAAAGAGATGTATGACGCTGACATCTCAGCAACGTTGGTGTCCAATGTAACACAAGCGGTTATTACTCACGCCACAGAGTGGCGTAATCGTCCATTGGATGAGATTTACCCCATTGTTTATTTAGACGGTATTGTCATTAAAGTTAGGCAAGATAAACAAATCATTAAAAAGACCATGTACATTGCCCTAGGCGTTAATCTTGAGGGTAAAAAAGAATGTCTTGGCTTATGGTTGTCCAAAAATGAATCTTCTAAGTTCTGGTTGGGCGTTTTTTTACTCATTTTTTACTCTGATTTTTTACTCTGATTTTTTTTGTTTAGTTTAACGGGTTTGAAATAAGAAAGTTTAGATTGTTGTTTGAAATTGTTGGGGTTTTATAGTTTTGAGATAATAAATTAATAAGCCAACTTTTTACTATAAAATATTGGATTTATTAAAAGATTTTTGATAAAAACTGGGGAAAATTATCTGATTTTGTTTTTAATATGATGTATCGGGGCGATAATGCCTTATTTAACCAGTTAGATTGAAAAAATGGTGATAGACATGCGTTTTACTGTAATATTAGTATCTTTAATATTTCCTATTTTATCTGGAATATCTTTTGCGCAAGAAAAAATAATTTCAAAAACTAATACTTTTTATACATCAAACGATTTACAAATATATAAGAATATTCTCCATAAATTTGAAGTTATAGGAGAAAAACATACTTACGACAAAAGCTATAATTATTCAAATCATCAATGGACAATTGGCTTTCTTTCTGGAATTTTCAAAAAATACCCGAAAATAAGAAAGGAAATTTTAAACAAAAGCACATCAAAATTTGTACAAGGTGCATTTCTAATTTCCTTATATAGGGCTAACATTCCAAATGAGGCTGAAAAATATGCAGCAAGTAATTTATCAGAAAAATGGAGTAATTATTATAAAACTAGAATTCTATCTTTAGAAGAGGTAATACCTCGAGATACCCCATCAGAAAACGACCTTCTTTTAGGGGCTTTTGCCGCTACTGGAACAAAACAATATATCTACAATATGTTATATTACTTTGAAAAAGAAAATATCGAAAAAATTACAGATGCTATTAAAGTGGGCTTACTTATAGAAAAATTTGGACCTGAAATGACACCTAAAAAAGGATATAAAACTAAAATAACCAGCGCTTTTGTCAAAAAATATAACGCTAAAAATGATATAAAAAGTTATTTACACTTAATGACTATGGGGGTAGCTATTTGGTCTATACGCTCCAACATGAAAAAAGATGACAACCTTAAAAAGCTATTTGAAGATTTCCTTTCGAAAAATAAAATTTTAAAACCTATACTAAAATCAGAAATTAATTATCTGTCAAATTATATTGTTGACTTTATTGGTTACAATGCCACAAAAAGCAATATCCTAAAGAAAAGTTTAGATCGTTATGAAAGCCTAGAGACGCAAATTAATTTTAACAAAATCTAACAAGTCATTCCCATCTATCTGCTTACGTATTAGGTGATTTTAGGCGTTACAAAAAAATGACAATCAAACTAAAGAACTTACTACGACATCAGTATTCAGCCTAACTATAGTTTATGACCGTGTAAAATAATACTATTTTTTAAAATCACAGAATTCTTATGTCAAACACCAATGAAACAGATGCATTTAGTGCAGATTTAAACAGTGGCATTGCTGCTTTTGATTCCAAAAACTTTACGATGGCTTATCAATTATTAGCCCCGCTTGCCACGCAAAGTAATGCTGAAGCGCTATGGCGTCTTGGAATGATGCAGATGAATGGTTTGGGGATGGTTGAAAATCAGCCTTTGGGTTTTGAGAATTTTAATCAAGCAGCCGAGCAGGGTCACGCTTTTGCACACCATATGATTGCAGTAGCGTATATGACGGGCGAAGGGGTTGAAAAAGATATCACTAGGGCGATTGAATGGTTTGAAAAAGCCGCTGAATTTGGTTTGCCGGGTGCGATGTATGCTTTAGGTATGTTATATGAAGACGGTAAGGAAATTGAAAAAGACCTTGAAAAAACCCAATATTGGTATGACGAGGCGGCGAAAGTCTCATGAAGTCGAGATTTGCCCCTTCCCCGACAGGATACCTGCACATTGGCGGTGCACGCACGGCATTATTCGCTTGGGCGTATGCGAAAAAACAGCAGGGTAATTTTGTATTGCGCATTGAAAATACGGATAGAGAGCGTTCTACACAGGCGTCAGTTGATGCTATTTTAGATGGGATGAATTGGCTAGGATTGGATTATGACGAAGGTCCGTTTTACCAAACTCAGAGATTTGAGCGTTATCAAGCAGTCATTAGGCAATTATTAAATGAAGATAAGGCTTATTATTGCGAGTGTTCAAAGAAGCGATTAGAAGATTTGCGAGAAGTGTTAATGGCAAAAGGTGAAAAGGCTATGTATGACGGTTGTTGTCGTGATAAAAACCTCACCTCAGGCGTTGTGCGTTTCAAAAATCCGCAGGAGGGTGTGGTAATTTTTGAAGATAAGGTTAAAGGCAAAATCTCCATTGCTAATAAAGAGTTAGATGATTTAATTATTGCGCGCACTGACGGCACGCCAACCTATAATTTAACCGTTGTGGTTGATGACCATGATATGGAAATCAGCCATGTGATTCGTGGTGATGACCATATTAATAACACGCCGAGACAGATTAATTTATATGAGGCATTAAATTGGGCGTTACCTAAATTTGCACATTTGCCAATGATTTTGGGCAGTGATGGTGCGCGCCTATCAAAACGACATGGTGCAGTTAGTGTAATGGCGTATCGGGATGCGGGTTTTTTACCTGAGGCACTTTTAAATTATTTGGTGCGTTTGGGTTGGTCACATGGTGACCAAGAGGTTTTTTGTTTGGATGAAATTGTATCGTTATTTGATTTAAAAGACATTAACAAAGCCCCTGCGAGCTTTAATGAAGAGAAGTTATTGTGGCTTAATCAAGAATATATTAAAAAATCCACACCTGAACATTTGATTAAAAATTTGCAATGGCATCTAAATGAACAAAGTTTTAACACCAGTAATGGACCCGATTTACCTTTGGTTGTAAATGCCCTGCAAGCGCGCTCAAAAACTTTGGTGGAGATGGTAGAGGGTATGAAAATGTATTATCAGGATTTTGATAAATTCGATAAAAAACTTGCTGATAAACAGTTTAAAGACACAGCGCCACTTGCTGCATTACTCGAGGAGCTTATGCAATTAGACATCTGGGAAGCCGAAGCAATCAAATCTTGCATTAAGCAGGTGTGCGATGATTTAGGTATTGGTTTCGGTAAAGTTGGGCAACCATTCCGTTTGGCACTCAGTGGCAATGGCAATGCAGGTAATATTGATGCTGTGGCTGAATTAATCGGCAAGTCAATCACGCTAAAACGCTTAGAAAAAGCCATTCAATATGTCGGTTGATTTACAACAATTACGACGCGAATTTACCAGTACAGGTATCGTTCGTGCTCAGTTGGATACTGACCCTTTTGCACAGTTTAAAGTTTGGATGGAACAGGCAATTGATGCAAAATTAACTTTGCCAAATGCCATGAGTTTAGCCACCAGTGACGATAAAGGTGTTGGCATTAGAACGGTGTTATTAAAGACTTTTGATGAACAGGGCTTTGTATTTTTTACCAATTACAATTCTAAAAAATCTAAGCAAATTGCTAACAACCCGAGCGCGGCGCTATTGTTTCCTTGGTTGGATTTAGAGCGTCAGGTAAAGATTTCTGGCGAGGTAGAAAAAATACCAACCTTAGAATCCATCAAATATTTCGCATCGCGTCCAAAAGATTCGCAACTCGGTGCTTGGGCGTCAGCACAATCTTCAGTGTTAAATTCAAGGCAGATTTTATTGTCGGAATTTGACACAATGAAACGCAAATTTAACAAAGGCAAGGTGCCTTTGCCTGATTTTTGGGGTGGGTATCGCGTGGTGCCAAAAACCATTGAGTTTTGGCAAGGTAGAGAAAATCGTTTGCACGACCGTTTTGTTTATACCAATAAAGACGGCATTTGGAATATTAGTCGTTTAGCGCCTTAGGAGACTGTTGAAAGTACAATTTATAAAACACATAAAACAGCACCTTTTCCACTCAAAAACTCGTCAAATAACTGGCTATTCTCCTCATTTTTGAGTAAAAAATGCACTATTTTCTGCATTTCCTAAATTGCACTTTCAATATTCAACAATCTCCTTAGCTTCTTGCTCTAATAGTATCTATAATCGACCGAGTATTAGGTTGTTTACCTGTCCAAAATTCAAAAGCCGCCGCCGCTTGTTCTACCAGCATACCCAAACCATCAATAACCATTGATGCGTTGTTTACCTTTGCCCATGTCATAAACGGTGTGATTTTTCCATACATTAAGTCATAGCAAATCGCACCATTAGCGACGCCATTGGGAATGGTTAACATTTTTCCATCAAGTGAAGCGCTGGTAGCGTTGATAATTATATCAACAGGTTTGGACTTGATTTTTTCCAATCCAAAGCCACAAGTTTTGCCGTATTCTGAAAAGTCATTTGCTAGTGTTGTCGCCTTAGAGGCGGTGCGATTGGCAATCATCACTCGCGTGGGATTTTGCTCTAACAAGGGTAGTAAAATTCCTCTTGTTGCTCCACCAGACCCTAAAATCAAGATGACTTTATCGCGCAAATCAATACCAAGGTTTTTGGTTAAATCATTGACCAGTCCAACACCATCTGTATTTTCACCGATACAAGTATTGCCCTCAACTTTAATGGTATTGACCGCACCTGCTGTTTGTGCGTTGCGTGTGCGTTGCGTGGCAAAGTTAAAGGCGTCAATTTTAAAGGGTACGGTAATATTAAAGCCCAACCCCCCTTGTTGAATAAAATTATTTGCTGTTTGCGTAAAGGCATCGATTGGCGCTAATTCCTTTGTGTATTTAACATTCACACCTGTTTGCTGTGCAAACATTGCGTGAATGGTAGGCGACAAACTGTGCTCAATCGGATTGCCAAAAACTGCTAACTTATACATTGTTCCTATTTGTTGCCGTCAGCGTCAGGGCTTGCGTCGATCTTGTTGCCATTAACTTTGGTTTCTTTTTTAACGACGACTGGCTTAATCTCCTTTTTAATCTCTTTTTTCTTTATTTCTACTGGCTTATCAGGGTTTTCCATTTTTATAACGACTTTTTCAGTCTTAACTTTATCTTTTGGATTGACCTTTTTTTCCTTTACTGCTACTGGTTTATTGGGATTTTCTATTTTTATAGCAGATTTTTCAACCTTAACTTCTGAGTTAATATTATCTTTTGGTTTAACTTCTTTTTTAGTCACAGGTTTTGGCTGAGGCTTTGACTTGACTTGCTTTTGTGGTTTAGGGTTTGCGTCATTCAATTTTTTCTGTTGAGGGTTACCTTTATTTTGTGACTTGCCTTGTTTTGGTTGATTGTTATTTTTCGGCTTCTGGCGTTGTTGCTGTTTATTTTGATTTCTATTTCTGTTTTGATTCCTGTTTCTATTTCGATTTTTATTATTACGCTTTTTATTTGTCTGATTTTTCTTCTTGTTGGCGCTAAATAACGACTTAAGTTTACTCCATAATGAAGTTGAAGGTTTTTTAACAACTGATTTTTTATGTTCAGGGACGCGTGTCGTAGGGTGGTTGGTGTTAATCTCTGGTGTCTCTCTATCGGTACTTAAGCCATTATCAGAAAGCGTATTTTGTGGCTTAGAAATACCTTGATAACTCTTATGGTGTGATTTTTTATCGCCTTTTTGCTTATTAATAGTAAAATCTGGGAACTGCATATAAGGATTAGGCAATAAGGTGATTTTAATGCTATGTTTTTCCTCTAAATGATTGACATCATTACGCTTTTCATTTAATAAATAAGTGATAACATCAACGCTAGATTGAATTGTTAATCTCTGTGTTTGATTAGAGGCGTTACAGCCGTCTTCTAGTTGTCTGAGGATGTTGAGTGCCAAACTTGGAACGGTTGGCGTAGTGCCACGACCATCACAAGCGGAGCAAGTTTTTTCTACTGATTCGGTGACTGAACTCATCAGACGCTGTCTTGACATTTCTAACAAACCAAAGCGAGAAATCGTACCAATTTGAATGCGTGCACGGTCTGAGCTGGTGGCTTTTTCCATGATCTTTTCAATTGACCTTTTGTGTTCTTCAGAAGCCATGTCAATAAAGTCAATCACTACTAAACCACCAATATCACGCAATTGTAACTGTATGGCAATCTCTTTTGCTGCTTCTAAGTTGGCGTTATAAGCCGTTTCTTCAATATCATGACCTTTGGTTGCACGGGCAGAGTTGATATCAATCGCAGTTAACGCCTCAGTTGGGTCAAATACAATTGTTGCACCTGAACGCAAAGAAACTTCACGATTAAAGACGCTTTTAACTTGCGCTTCAATGCCCATGTGGTTAAACAACGAATGTTCAGATGCGTCAAATTGCTTAACACGATCTAAGTAGTGCGGCAATACGAAACTCACGAATTCTTTGGCATTTTGGAAAGTGGCTAAATCGTCAATAATCACACTATCTGTGTCTTTTCTCAAATAGTCACGCAGGGTGCGAATAACGATGTCACTTTCTTGGTAAATTAAGAAAGGGGCTTTGCGATTTTCTGCAGCGGTATTAATTGAACCCCACAGTTCTGATAGGTAATCTACCTCCCACTGTAACTCTTCTAAAGACTTTCCAGCACCCGCAGTACGGATTATTAAACCAGAATTTTCTGGCATGGTAATTTTGTTTATAATTTCTTTGAGTTCTGACCTATCAGAAGCGCCGATTTGTCTTGAAATTCCGTGGCTCTTGGCGTTGTTTGGCGTTAAAATCATGTAAGCGCCAGCTAAGTTAATAAAGGTACTGAGTGCTGCACCTTTGTTGCTTCGTTCTTCTTTTTCTACTTGAACGATAATTTCTTGACCTTCTTTTAGAACATCAGAAATTGTTAATTTATCGCCTTTAGCAGTGGCATTTGCACGCAATGCTTCGGTAATTTCTTTAAAAGGTAAAAAGCCTTGTCTTTCTTTGCCGTAATCGACAAAAGCGGCTTCTAGGGATTGCTCAACACGGGAGATTTTACCTTTATAAATATTGCCTTTGTTTTTTTGATTAAGGCTGGTTTCTATGTTTAAGTCGGTGAGTTTTTTATTGTTGACAATCGCAACTCTGATTTCTTCCGAGTGCGTTGCATTGATTAAAATTTGGTTCATGGTTTTGTCCTTGTGTAAGGCTTTTTTCCACACATAGAGAATCAACACTGCTGTGCTGATGTTGAATTTTAGTTATGTTTATTAGATACATTGAATGTCTTAAAATCCTGATTTTACGGGGTTGTTAGCCCCATTTTTTAGTTCGTTATCTGCTAAAGTTAACGAACTTCTATGTTCTCGTATTGTGTGGCAAAAAAAAGCCAACTAATTAAATTATGTTGCTTTGTGATGTTTGTCTTGCACCCAAACTTCAAATTCTTTTCTTGACAGAAAACTATTATAAATCTTATGCCAAGCGTTTTGAATTATAGCATATATTTGGTTGTGACTTTTATTGATTTAATGTGCGTCCACCATCAACACTAATAATTTGCCCCGTAATGTAAGGTGAATTTGTCAAAAATAAAACCGTGTTAGCAATGTCTTCTGGCGAGCCTTGCTTATTTAAGGGGATTTTATTCAGCATTTTATTTTTTTGCTCATTACTCAGTTCTGCTGCATTTTCTGGCCATAAAATCGAACCTGGGGCAACGCCGCAAACTCGAATATTGGGTGCCAATTCTTTTGCTAAAGTTTGCGTCATCATTGCAACGCCCGCTTTAGAAATGTTATAAATTGCGTGATTTTTAAGTGGGCGTTGTGCGTGAATGTCAACGATATTAATGATACAACCTTGATTTTTTGACAAAGTTGCCGATAAAGATTTCGATAAAAAAAACGGCGCCATTACATTGGTGTCCATTATTTCTTGCCACTCGTTTTTACTTGCTTTTTGTATGGGTGTTGGGTAAAAAACTGAGGCATTGTTGACCAATACATCCAGTTTCTCAATAGAGTTTGCCAGTGTTTTTATCGCTTGTATGTCTGATAATTCTGCCTGAATAATGCTAACAGAATCCGCACGCATTTGATTGAGTTGGTTGGCTAACGCCTGTGCATCTTTACTAGAATTGCGATAATGAATGATAATATTGTAATCATTCGCATGTAGTGTTTTGACAATTTGTGCGCCAATACGCAATGCGCCACCTGTGATAAGAGCTGTTTTCATATAAAATACTTTTTATGGACTTAGAGCGAACAATTAAAAACACCATTATACAAAAAGCTAAGCCTATCGGGTTTGATGAATTTATGAATTTGGCATTATATTATCCTGCCAAAGGATATTACACTGGTGGTTCACAGAAATTTGGCGAACAGGGTGACTTCATTACTGCGCCAGAAACCTCAGATTTATTCGGATTTTGCTTAGCGCGACAATCTGCGCAAATATTAGCTAATGAAGATGATATATTGGAATTCGGTGCGGGTAGTGGTATATTGGCTGCACAAATTTTGTTTGAATTAGGGCGATTAGATAAGTTGCCTCGCACTTATTATATTTTAGAACTCAGTGCTGAATTAAAGCAAAGGCAAAAAGATACGATTAACAAAACCCTGCCAGAGTTGATAGATAAAGTGGTGTGGCTAAATAATTTACCCGAACATTTTTCCGGTGTTATTATTGCTAACGAAGTGCTGGATGCTATGCCTGCTAAACGCGTCATTAATAAAGGGGGCGAATTTTTTGAGTTGGGTGTGGATTGCCAAGACGATACTTTGGTGTGGCAAACATTGGGCGTTTATCAAAATGATAAAATGCAATTACCCACAGAAGTTACACAAGGCTACACCACCGAAGTCAACGAAAGGGCAATGGCATGGGTCAACAGCCTAAATGATTTTATGGACAAAGGTGTGGTTTTGCTGATTGATTATGGTATGGCGCGCGATGAATACTTCCATCCGCAACGCGGCGACGGCACTTTGCAATGCTACTATCAGCACAAAGCCAATGACAACCCATTTGAACACATTGGTGAACAAGATATTACCACTTCCGTCAATTTTTCAGATATTGCCGACCAAGCAAGCGCCAGTGGCTTTGTCATTGAAGGTTATGCCACACAAGCGATGTTTTTAATTTCTTTGGGTATTGACGAATATTTATTAGCCGAAAAAGACGAGAAAAAAAATGCACTTTTGGCGCAACAAGTCAAATTACTGGTGTTGCCAAGTGCGATGGGAGAGAGTTTTAAAGTATTGGCATTCAGTAAAAATACACAAGTAAAATTAGACGGTTTTAAAGAACAAGACTTAACTTGTAAATTATGAAATCTAAGCCACAACCTGTTTATCGTAAAGATTATCAACCAAGTGCATATTTAATCCACACCACAGAACTCAGTTTTGATTTGAGTGAAGTCGGCACAACGGTTACTTCAAAAATTGATTTTTATCAAAACCCCCAACTTATAAGCCCGGCGTCTAAGTTGTTTTTAGATGGTGTTGAATTAGAATTAATTTCTATTTTGGTTAATGGTATTGAGCCTAACTACAAAGTCAGTAAAGAGGGTTTAATGTTGCGTGATTTACCTAAAAATTTTATTTTAGAAATACAAAATAAAATCCATCCAGAGGTTAATACCAGTTTAAATGGCTTATACCAATCCAGTGGCAATTTTTGCACTCAGTGCGAAGCCCATGGTTTTCGTCAAATTACCTATTATTTAGACCGCCCCGATGTGCTTAGTATTTTCACGACGCACATCACTGCTGACCATGACAAGTATCCCATTTTGCTTAGTAACGGTAATCTCATCAGTCAATCCAACGGCAAGGTCACCTGGCACGACCCAAGTTTAAAACCGTGTTATTTATTCGCTTTGGTTGCAGGCGATTTTGCTGTGTTAGAAGATACTTATACAACGATGTCAGGCAAGGAGGTGGTACTTAAAATTTTCGTCCAAGCGCACAACATCGACAAAACCCAATTTGCCATGGATGCTTTGAAAAAATCCTTCAAATGGGATGAGGAACGCTTCGATTTAGAATACGATTTAGATATTTATATGATTGTCGCTGTCGATGATTTCAATATGGGAGCGATGGAAAACAAAGGCTTAAATATCTTTAATTCTACCTGCGTTTTAGCCAACACAAAAACTGCTACAGACGAAGATTTTATTAGAGTGGAGTCTATCATTGGTCACGAATATTTTCACAATTGGACGGGCAACCGCGTGACTTGTCGAGATTGGTTTCAACTCAGCCTAAAAGAAGGGTTAACTGTGTTCCGTGATCAAGAGTTTACTGCTGACTTGCATGCTCGCTCTATCAAACGCATTGAAGATGTTAGTGAGTTACGCACCCATCAATTCGCCGAAGACGCAGGGCCAATGTCGCACCCTGTGCGCCCAGAAAGTTACATAGAAATGAATAATTTTTATACGATGACGGTCTATGAAAAAGGTGCAGAAGTCATTCGTATGATTCACACTTTCCTTGGTGAAGAAGGTTTTCAAAAAGGTATGAAATTATATTTCCAACGCTTTGATGGGCAAGCCGTAACCATCGATGATTTTGTTGCCTCAATGAGCGACGCCAATGATTTTGATTTTACGCAATTCACGCATTGGTACACACAATCAGGCACCCCAGAAATTCACATCTCTACGCATTATAATAACGGCACTTATGTTACTACGGTCACTCAAGAAGACAATTATTTCTTGCCACTCGCCTTCGCATTGTTAGACAAATCTGGCAACGAATTAAAAGCTGGCGTACTCACCATTAAAGACAAAGAGCAGAATTTTGTCTTTAAAAATCTAACTGCAGAGCCTACCCCCTCGTGGTTTCGTGGTTTTTCAGCGCCTGTCAAATTAACCGACGATTTGACTTTTGAACAAAAAATATTCTTAGTTAAACACGACAAAGACAGTTTTAGCCAATGGGATAACGCACAGCAACTTTGGCAAACGCTTATCCTTACCCCTGGTAAAATTGATGAATCGTTGTTTTTTGATGCTATCGAATTCACCGTCAAAAATATCAAAGATAAATCTTTGGTATGCGAACTCCTTACCCTCCCATCGGAACGCGTTTTACACAACGCTCAGACCGTCATAGATGTATTTGACATTCACAACAAACGCGAGCGGGTTATCGAAAAAATCCGCACTCGATTCAAAGCACTATTTTTTGATTTGTATCAATCGCTAAACACCAGTCAAGCCTATGAACTGACTCCAGAGGCCGTCGGACAAAGAGCCCTAAAAAACATTTGTCTATTCTATCTCTCCGAAGATTCAGACATTGCCTACGCCCAATTCCAATCCGCCAACTGCATGAGCGACAAATTCGCCGCCTTCAAAGTCCTAACTGACACCGATAACACATACCGAGAGCAAGTTTTAGCGGATTTCTACCTAGCATTTAAAGACGACACCCAAGTAATGGATAAATTCTTTACCGCCCAATCTGCCAGTAGTATTTGCGATATAAAAACCATAAAAACTCTGATGCGGCACGAATTGTTTTCATTTAACACCCCAAATCGCCTCCGCAGCGTTGTCGGTACTTTTGCCCAAAACTACACCAACTTTCACAATCAAGACGGCTATCAGTTTTTCACCGATATTATCCTCAAACTTAACACCAGCAACCCTCAAATTGGTGCTCGCCTAGTTGCCGTTTACAACCATTGGAAACGCTACACACCAGCGTTAAAAGCCTTGCAAAAACAACAGTTAGAAAAAATCCTTAACGCCAAAAATCTATCAAAAGACATCTTTGAAATCGTCCAAAACGCCTTAAAATGACTAAGTTAGCACAATTATTAAAACAAAAAAAATACACCATTGCTGTGGCAGAATCCTGCACAGGCGGTAACTTATCCGCACTACTTACCCAGGAAAGTGGCGCATCAGTTTATTTTGACAGAGGTTTTATCACCTATAGTAATCAAGCAAAAATAGACATGCTTGGCGTGAAAACACACACTTTAGATACCCATGGTGCAGTTAGCGAACAAACCGCACTAGAGATGGTAGCAGGCGTTATTCAAAACTCTAATGCTGATATTGGTGTATCTATTACTGGTATTGCCGGACCAACAGGCGCAACAAAAGACAAACCTGTCGGCACAGTGTGTTTTGGCTTTTATGTCAATGGCGAGTATTTTTCTGCCATTGAGATTTTTTCAAATCAAGATAGGGCGCAAGTTATTCAAAGTAGCGTTGATTTTGTTATAGGTAAATTAACCAAATGGTTGTAGAATAGAAAAAAGTATAAAATTAAATCAGAAAAAGAAAAGGGCTTCTTAGGGTTTGCTATATAAGGAAATTTAAAAAGTTGTTTGAGGTTTTTAGGTGGTGTAATACAATGTAAAATATTGTTTACAAACTTAACATGGGTTTTATATATTGCAAAAATGGAATAATTTACTCACATAAAAAATATGAAAAAAGAAAAAACATTTGATAATTCGAACACAACGACTAACAGCACACAACTGGAAATATTAAAAACCAACTTTCCACAATGTTTTGACAAGAATGGCAGTTTTATCCCGCATAAAATGCAAGATATTGTTGCTAAAGACGGTATTAATCTTTCAAAGGAAAGTTATAGCCTAAATTGGCTAGGTAAATCTTATGCTAGATTGTTGGCAAACGAGCAACCGCTTACCTTGCTTAAAGAAGATAAAAACCATAACCAAAAACCTGAAAATATCAACAGTGAAAACTTGCTGATTAAGGGTGATAATTTAGAAGTATTAAAACATTTACGCCATGCTTATAGTGAGCAGGTGAAAATGATATATATTGACCCACCTTATAATACGGGTAATGATGGCTTTGTCTATCAAGACGATAGAAAATTTACCCCCGAACAACTGCAACGCTTAGCAGGGATTGACGAGGACGAGGCGCAACGGATTTTGGATTTTACCGCCAGCAATTCAAATTCTCATAGTGCGTGGCTGACTTTTATTTATCCACGGCTGTATATTGCCAGAGAATTACTCACTGATGACGGGGTGATATTTATTAGTATTGATGATAACGAGCAAGCACAGTTAAAACTGCTTTGTGACGAGGTGTTTGGGGAGGAAAATTTTGTTGCAAGTTTGGCAACTATTATGAATTTAAAGGGTAATAATGATGAGTTTGGTTTTGCTGGAACTCATGAGAATACGATTGTTTTTGCAAAACAGAAAGACAAAGCACTATTAAATAAATTTAATATAGATAAAGAAGAACTTGAAGATTGGTCAGAAGACGACCTTGGTTTTTATAAACAGGGTGCCAATTTAAAAGCAACGGGCATGAATGCCCCTAGAGAAAAGAGACCTAATTTATATTTTCCGATTTTTATAGATATAGAAAGCAGAATTTATATTACTGATAATAATGAACCGCCTAATTTTGTTGGAGAATTAACTACTCTATATCCAATCACAAACGGAAATGAAATGTCTTGGAGGTGGAGTAAGGATAAATTTAAAGAAGAAGTCAACAGTATTATTGTATCAAGAAATGGAACGATAGGGGTTTATAAAAAACAAAGACCGTTATTAGGAGATATGCCATCAAAAAAACCCAAAACAACATTTTACAAACCAGAATACAGTAGTGGCAACGGAACCGCTCAAATGAAAAAAATCTTTAATGAAAGGGTATTTTCCAACCCTAAGCCATTGCAGTTATTACAAGATTTTGTAGAAATTGGCTTAAATAAAAATGATATTATCCTAGATTTTTTCGCAGGCTCTGGCACAACCGCTGATGCCGTTATGCAACTCAATGCCGAGGATGGTGGCAATCGCCAATGTATCTCGGTGCAACTAGCTGAACCAATAGATGAGGCGAAAAACAAAACTGCCTATGATTTTGTCAAAGAGGAATTGGGCAAAGACAGTCCAACTGTTTTTGACATTACCAAAGAGCGGATTTTACGCGCAGGGGCAAAAATCCAACACGACAATAGCGAAAGCAAAGAGCCTAAAGATTTATCCCAGCAAGATTTTGGTTTTAAAGTCTATGAAACACTGCCAATGTTTGACGGTTATTTTGATGAAATGGATGAGTTAAATGCACAACAAGCTTTATTTGATGGCACAGAGTTATCAAGTGATGATTTAGCCGTGCTTTTAACCTCATGGATGGTAAATGATGGCATCAAACTCACTAAAAAGGTAGAAAAAATAACCCTCGATAAATACACAGGTTATTATGCGGATGAAAAACTCTATTTTATGGATAAAGGCTTTAGCACCGATGATTTAAAAGCTTTATTGGAAAAACTAGATAACGATAAAGACTTTCAGCCTAATAAAATTATTCTTTTTGGCTATAACTTTGAGAGCAAACACCAAAGAGAAATAAGCGAGGCTTTGAATAGTTATACCAATAAAAAACAGATTGAATTAGATAAAGTGGTGCGATACTAATGGCAGGGTTTAACTTTGAGCGAGATTTACCTCATCAACAAAACGCAGTAAATAGTGTATTGAGCGTATTTAACGGTGCATTTGCAAACCCTTTGCAAGACAAAGCACAAGCGAGTATCTCTAACCCCATTATTAAGTTTAATGACCTTAATAGACGCACAAGAAATATCGCACAATTACAAAAAGACCACAATATCAATACAGAATATAGCGATAAAGATAGCAACATCCTAGATATATCAATGGAAACAGGCACAGGAAAAACTTATACCTATACCAAGATGATTTTTGAGTTAAATAAAAACCTAAAATTATCAAAATTTATTATCGTTGTACCGACATTGTCAATCAAAGCAGGCACAGTGAATTTTCTAAATGCTAAAGCCACTAAAGAACATTTTAAGCAAGATTATAAGAAAGTGTTAAAAACCTATATTGTAGAGAGTAAAAAAACAAACAAGAATAAAAAAGCCACAATGCCACAAGCAGTGCGAGAGTTTGTAGAGGCTAGAGATAATACCAGTATCCATATTTTGGTTATAAACGGAGGAATGATTAACTCTGACACAATGGCTAAAACTTTTGATGTAAGCCTGTTTGATAAGTATTCATCACCCTTTGAAGCAATTCAATCAATTAAGCCGATAACCATTGTTGATGAGCCACATAAATTTGCCACGCAAAATAAAACATGGGAAAATATTAAAAAATTACAATCGCAATATATCTTTAGATACGGGGCAACCTTTAACGAACAATACGAAAACCTTTTATACCAATTAACAGCTGTCCAATCGTTTAATCAAAATTTAGTTAAAGGAGTGGTGGCGTATGTAGAAGAATTTATAGAGGGCGAAAAATGTTTTGTAACGCTTAAAAAAACCGATGGCACAGAAGCAGAATTTGAACTCAACACTAATGGCATAGAAACCACACATAAATTGCTAAAAAATGGCAGTTTGGCACTCATTCATAGTGAAATGTCAGGGCTAACGATTGAAAAACTTAATAAAACTATTGTGCTATTATCTAACGGGTTGGAACTTAAAAAAGGCAATAAAATCAATCCTTATAGTTACGCCCAAAGTATGCAAGAAAAAATGCTTAAACAGACTATATCCAAGCATTTTGAGATTGAAAAAGATTTATTAACCAGAGAGGCGAGGATAAAACCACTCACGCTATTTTTTATTGATGATATTGAAAGTTTTAGAAACAAAGATGGGCAGTTAAGAGTTTTTTTTGAAACAACCGTCAAGGCACATATTAAAAAACTACTCAAAACAGAAACTGATGATTTTTACAAAGATTATTTACAAAAATCTTTAAATGATTTATCGTTGGTTAGTGGTGGTTATTTTTCTAAAGACAACACCGATAAAGACGACAAAATACAAAAAGAAGTTAATGAGATTTTGCACGATAAAGAGTCGTTGTTAAGTCTGGATAATCCACGCCGATTTATTTTTTCAAAATGGACTTTAAGAGAGGGTTGGGATAATCCTAATGTTTTTCAAATCTGCAAGTTAAGAAGTAGTGGTAGCACGACCTCAAAATTGCAAGAAGTAGGCAGAGGATTAAGATTGCCTGTGAATGAATACATGGCAAGGGTAAAAGATGAAAATTTTGACTTAAATTATTATGTTGATTTTACCGAAAGTGATTTCGTTGATAATTTAGTCAATGAGATAAATGAGAAATCCAATAATGACTGGAAGGAAGACGCACCAAAACTAACCCAATTAATGATAGATGACATTAAAAATACTTATGGCGTTGATGAAAATGAGCTTTTAGAGAGGCTAGATGAATTGGATGCTATTAAACGCAGTAATGACTTTAAAGACGGTGGCTATAGAAAATTACAAAATTTATACCCAATTAACAACGCACTAGATAAGGGAAAAGTAAGGAATAACAATACAACAAAATCTAAAACTACAATCAGAAAAGCAAAATATCAAGAATTAAAAATATTGTGGGAAACTATTAATCAAAAAGTCGTCTTGGAGTATAAGATAGATAATGAAGAACAATTTTTGCAATTATTAACTGGCTATTTTAAAGATAATTTAAAGGAATTTAGACTTCAAGGAATAGCGTTAAAAACCCAAAAAATAGCATTTAATAACGCACAGGCTTATTACCAAGATTTAGATATTACCAAAAATGAATTAATACCTATTGTAACAATGGGTTATAAAGAATTTTTAATTGCCTTAGCAGGCAAAATTAATATTAATCTTAACACCATCCATAGCGTATTTTTAGGTTTAAAAGATAAATTAAATATTAATGATTACATGAACGAGCAGACCATCCGCATTATTAAAAATGGTTTTAATAAATACTTGCTAGATAATGCAATAGATAAGTTTCATATTGGATATAAGAGAATATCTAATGCAATTCATCCTACAAAGCTAACGGATAATCAAGGTAATGTGTTAAAAGAAATTAACGCCTCTGATGTTGGGGTGTTTGATGGTGATGATAGAGTGGCAGATAATTATTTATTTGATGAGTTGTTTTACGATTCAAACTTAGAAAAAGGAAATATTTTACAAAATATATCGAATATAACTGTTTTTACTAAAATACCTAAAAACTCTATCAAAATACCTGTGGTTGGAGGTTTTAGTTATTCCCCTGATTTTGCCTATGTAGTCAAGGATATACAAGGCAATCAAACTCTAAATTTGATTGTTGAGACTAAAGATAAAGCAAAAAGAGATTTATCTAGCGACGAATCTCAAAAAATAAAACATGCAGAGCAATTTTTTAATAATATCGGAAATAATGTTAAGGTTAAATTTGAGACACAATTTAGCGGAAATAAGATTTTAGAGATAATTCAAGAAAATATCAATCAATCAAACCTACCGTAATAATCCCATTTTATTGTTTATATTGTCGATGATAACAAACATATGTCCATTATTAGAGCTCGCCATCAAAGAGAAGATTGGCACATACATTAGACAATATTATGCATAAATCTTCAGTAGCACCGATGATGGATTGGACCGATAGGCATTGTCGATTTTTTCACAGATTGTTATCAAAAGAAGTGCAATTATGGAGTGAGATGGTGACCAGTAAGGCAATTTTGCACGGGGATAAAAATCGCTTACTGGATTATAGTGCGGCGGAACATCCGCTGGTGTTGCAGTTAGGTGGGAGTGAGCCACAGGAGATGGCGGACTGTGCGAAGATTGCACAGCAGTGGGGGTATGATGAAGTTAATATTAATGTCGGGTGTCCGTCGGATAGGGTGCAATCGGGGCGTTTTGGGGCATGTCTAATGCAAACGCCAAAGGTAGTGGCGCAGTGTGTGGATGCGATGAGGCAGGCATGCGATATACCAGTGAGTGTGAAGTCACGGATTGGCGTGGATGAAATGGAAAGTTATGAGGAATTGGTAGATTTTGTCACTCAGGTGAGTGAGGCAGGGTGCGATAATTTTGTAGTACATGCAAGAAAAGCCTGGTTAAAGGGATTGAGTCCTAAGGAAAATCGCACGGTTCCGCCGTTGAATTATGAGTGGGTTTATCAGTTGAAGCGGGATTTTCCACAGTTGATAATTGGGATTAATGGTGGAATTGCCAATATTACAGAGGCGAAAGAGCATTTGCAGCAAGTGGACAGTGTTATGTTGGGGCGTTCGGCGTATCATCAGCCGTATTTGTTGAGTGCAGTAGATGGGCAGATTTATGGCAAAAAAACGGACATATTGTCGCGTGAACAAGTATTATTGCAATTTATTGAATATATGAAAAAGCAAAATGCCCAAGGCGTGCCAATTCGGTCAATGACGCGACATATTTTGGGTTTGTATCACGCACAACCGAATGCCCGGAAGTTTAAACAGTTGTTGAGTGGCAAGACGGTTAAGTTGACGCATTTGTATGCATGGTTGGATTTTGTAGATGGGGTGGAATTAAGTGGCTAAAAGACATTCTAATGAGCATTATATTGTTGCTATTGATATCGGTAGCAGTAAAATTGTGGTTTTATTTGCAGAAGAGGGTGCGGGGGGCAGGTTGGAGATTTTTGGCCAAGCACAAGGTCGATCGGCTGGCGTTCGCAGGGGTCAAATTGTTGATATAGAAGCGACATCTATGGCTGTTCGGGCGGTTGCAGAAAAAGCTTACTTAAGTTGTAATACCAATATTGGGGGTGCGACAATTAATATTTCAGACCCAAACCTCAGGGTCTTTAATCTCACTACAAATACACATATGGATAATAGTGGCAGGGTTAAGGAAGCTGATGTAAAAAGAGTTATTAAGACGGCTGAAAGCGTCAAAATAGCAAAAGCTGAACGCCATATTAGCAGTGTAACACAGCATTATATTTTGGATAAGGACCCACATACCGGGCAAGGTGTTGTTGTTAGGCAACCGATTGGCGAAGAGGCAGAGATGCTAGAAGTGAATATGCACATTGTCGTCGCATCTGAACAGGGGGTGAAAAACATTGAAAGCAGTATTGAGTTAAATGATATAAAAGTGCTTCATGTTGTACCCAGTTCAATGGCAAGTAGTGAGCCTTATTTGACCCAAGATCAAAAAGATGATGGCGTGTGCTTGGTTGATATTGGTTCGGGTGTAATGGATTTATCAGTCTTTAAAAATGGCAGCATTGTACATAGTGAGGTGATTCAACGGGGCGCAGAGAGTGTTACGAGTGATATTGCTGATGCTTTTAATACGACTTTTGAGGAGGCAGAGCGTCTAAAATTAAAATATGGACAGGCGCAAATTACCCTTCCTGGAGAGGATAAACTCATTGAGTTTCAGCAAGTTAACGATATAAACGATTATTATTTATCACACCAATCTTTGATTAAAGTGATTGAATTGGCTTATTTAGATTTGTTTAAATTGATTAGAAATAGATTGAATAATGGAAAATATTATCGTTCCCTCAAAGAGGGGTTCGTTTTGGTGGGCGGAGGTGTTAAAATTGAAAACTGCGATAAGCTAATGTCTGGTCTTTTTAAAAAGAAGGTTAGAATCGGACATGTTAATACAGGTTTAATTCGCGTAAATACCAATTCAGTCTCTTCAAACGATGATTTGTTAGCGCCAGAATATGCTTGTGCACTTGGTCTGTTGCTGTTTGAGAATGACGAACATGGGCTTAAAGAGCGGCAATCTGTCAATAAAGCAGGATTTATCAAAAAACTTAAACTAAAATTTTAATATGATTAAACAAAGAACAATCAAAAAATCCGTTAAAGCGCGAGGTATTGGCATTCATAGTGGTAATATCATTAATATGACGCTTATTCCTGCGAAAACCGACCACGGCGTAGTTTTCAGGCGTATGGATGCAGGCGGTAAATTGGTCAGAGCACATAATGCCTTTGTAAATGAGGTGGTATTGTCAACCAGTATCGAGGATGAAGGGGTTAAGATTTCGACGGTTGAGCATTTAATGAGTGCATTTTCTGCACTTGGAATTGACAATGTTTTAGTGGAATTAGATTCATTCGAAGTGCCGATTATGGACGGTTCATCAGCACCGTTTATTTTTTTGGTACAATCGGCGGGGATTGAAGAGCAGGATGAGGCTAAAAAATTCTTTGTCATTAAAGATACAGTGCGGGTAGAAAATAACGGATCTTGGGCGCAAGTGTCACCTTATGAGGGCTTTAAAGTGAGTCTTGAGATTGATTTTAACCACAAGAAAGTAAAAGAAAGCGGGCAAAAACTCAGCATTGATTTTGCGAAAAAATCTTATTTGAAAGAGATTTCTAGGGCGAGAACTTTTGGCTATGCGAAGGATGTGCAAACCTTGCAAGAAAATAACCTAGCACTAGGTGCAAGTATGGATAATGCGATTGCTTTGAGTGACGATGATGTTTTGAATGAGGAGGGGATGCGCTATGAGAATGAATTTGTTAAGCATAAGATTTTGGATATTGTTGGTGATTTGTATTTGCTCGGTGGCAATTTGATTGGACATTATGAGGGTTATAAAACTGGACATTTTCTCAATGACCAATTATTATCAACTATTTTAGATCGACCAGAAACCTGGTCAATTGAGACTTTTAAAACCAAAGATTCACCGATTCAATTCTATTCAGAAGATTGGCAAAATTCACTTAAAACATAGCTACCTTAGGTATAATTCTAAGGTTTTTCCAACTCAACAAAAGCAATGAAGTTAAATGGCGCTCAAATATTGATAAATTGCCTTCAAAGTGAAGGCATTGATCATATCTTTGGCTATCCTGGGGGTGCCGTCTTGCATATTTACGATGCATTGGATGCCTGCATGGAAATTAAGCATATTTTAGTTCGTCATGAGCAGGGTGCTGTGCATGCAGCTGATGGCTATGCGAGAACCAGTGGTAAATGTGGTGTGGCATTGGTAACTTCAGGTCCAGGATTGACTAATGCGGTGACAGGCATTGCTACCGCACATATGGATTCCATTCCAATGGTGGTGATTTCTGGTCAAGTGTCTTCAGCAGTGATTGGCAATGATGCATTCCAGGAAGTTGATGCTGTGGGTATCACGCGTTCTTGTGTTAAACATAATTTTTTGGTGACCAATATTGATGATTTGGCATTGATTGTTAAAAAAGCCTTTTACATTGCTACTACAGGTCGCCCTGGCCCAGTTTTGATTGACATTACTAAAGATACCACGATTGCCACTACGGAATTTTCTGGCTATCCTGAAACCATTGAAATGCGTTCTTATAACCCTAAAATTAAGGTTGAAGCAAGTCAAATTGAAGCGGCAATCGCCTTAATCACACAAGCGAAAAAGCCGATTATTTATTCGGGTGGTGGCAGTGTGATTGGTAATGCCGATGCCGAATTGATTGCTTTTACTAAGCGCACGGGCTTTCCAATTACGCAAACTTTGATGGGTTTGGGTGCATTTCCTGCAACGGATAAACAATCTCTTGGCATGCTAGGGATGCACGGAACTTACGAAGCTAATATGAGCATGCACGATTCGGATTGTATTGTTGCGGTGGGCGCACGATTTGATGACCGTATTACCGGTAATTTAGATTTATTCTGTCCGTATGCGAAGATTATCCATATTGATATTGACCCATCTTCGGTGGGTAAAACCGTAGGTGTTGATGTTGCTATTATTGGGCAAGTAACGGATGCATTAAATGCATTGATGGCTGGCTTGAAAGACAAACAGATGGCAGATATTAGTGCGTGGTGGAAGCAGATTGAAAAATGGCGAGCCGTTGATTCAATGACTTACCAAACCAAAGCAGGCGTAATTAAGCCGCAAAGCGTGATTGAAGCCTTGTATGAAGTGACTAAGGGTGAAGCGATTGTAACTTCTGATGTGGGACAGCACCAAATGTGGGCAGCACAATATTATCCATTTGACAAGCCTCGTCGCTGGATTAACTCTGGTGGTTTGGGCACCATGGGCTTTGGCTTGCCAGCAGCAATGGGTGCGAAATTAGCCCAGCCTGATTTAGATGTAGCGTGCGTTACGGGCGAAGGTAGTATTCAAATGATGACGCAAGAGTTATCAACGATGTTGCAATATAATACACCTGTTAAAATCATTAATTTAAACAATGGCTACTTAGGCATGGTCAGACAATGGCAAGAGTTTTTCTATGAGAAACGCTATTCAATGTCGTATATGGATGCCTTGCCTGATTTTGTTAAATTGGCAGAAAGTTATGGGCATATCGGCATTAAGGTTGAGAAAGAAGAAGATTTAATGCCTGCTTTGAAGCGTGCTTTTGCAGAAAAAAACAGAACGGTATTTTTAGATATTTTAACCGACCCAAGTGAGAATGTGTTCCCAATGATTCCATCTGGCGCAGGGCATCATGAGATGTTGTTGGCAGGGCGTGATGAAATGGCATCAACAAATGACGAGGGGCTGAATTTAGTTTAGAGACATATATGAGACATATTATTTCAATACAATTAGAAAATGAATCGGGTGCATTGTCAAGAGTGGCAGGTTTGTTTTCAGCGCGTGGTTTTAACATTGAGTCGCTTACAGTGGCGCCGACCAACGATGCAACACTGTCTCGTATGACCATTGTTAGTATCGGCGATGATGATATCATTGAGCAAATTGTTAAGCAATTAGATAAGTTAATTGATGTTGTGACGGTGACGAATTTGACTGCGACTGAACATATTGAACGAGAGTTAGCACTGGTGAAAATTGATGTAGATACAAGTACGCAAGCGGATATTGATAAACATATTGATGAATATGCGGGCAAGATAGTGGATGTAAATGAAAATACTTATACCGTGGAAATCGCGGGCAAAAGTCAAAGAGTGAATGATTTCTTAGCATCGCTTGATGCGACGAAAATTTTAGAAGTTTCAAGAACAGGCGTCACTGGCGTTTGTCAGAAAAGAGAATATTAATAAATTAAAGAGGAAATAAAAATGAATAGATATTATGACAAAGATGCGGATTTAAACATTATTAAAGGTATGAAGGTAGCGATTGTTGGCTACGGTTCACAAGGTTATGCACATGCAAACAACTTGAATGACTCAGGTGTTGAAGTGGTAGTGGCATTACGAGAAGGTTCTGCATCAGCGGCAAAGGCAATAGAGTCAGGTTTGGCGGTTAAGTCAGTTGAGGACGCGACTGCATGGGCTGATTTAGTGATGGTGTTGGCACCAGATGAATTCCAAGCGAAAATCTATACAGATGCAATTGAGCCTAACTTACAGCAAGGTGCAACTTTGGCATTTGCACACGGTTTAAATATCCATTTTGAAATGATTAAACCTCGTGCCGATTTGAATGTGATTATGATTGCGCCGAAAGCGCCGGGTCACACCGTGCGCTCTGAGTTTATTAAAGGTGGTGGCATCCCTGATCTAATAGCAGTATTCCAAGACACTTCCGGTAACGCAAAAGAAATCGCATTGTCTTATGCGTCTGCTATTGGTGGCGGTCGTACGGGTATTTTAGAAACTTCATTTAGAGAAGAAACTGAGACTGATTTGTTCGGTGAGCAAGCAGTCTTATGTGGTGGCACAACTGCTTTGGTTCAAGCAGGTTTTGAGACTTTGGTTGAAGCAGGTTATGAGCCAGAAATGGCATATTTTGAGTGCTTACACGAATTGAAATTAATTGTTGATTTGATGTACGAAGGTGGTATTGCTAATATGCGCTATTCAATCTCAAACACGGCAGAGTATGGCGATGTAACTCGTGGTCCGCGTGTTATTACTGCGGATACCAAGGCAGAAATGAAGAAAATATTGACAGAAATTCAAGATGGCTCATTCGCCAAAGAATTTGTTGCCAATGTGGGTGAATTACCTGCACGACGCGATATTCAGCGTCAGCATCAAATTGAAAAAGTGGGTGAATCGTTGCGTTCAATGATGCCTTGGATTTCTAAGAATAAAGTGGTTGACCAAACCAAGAACTAGAAAGACTTAAAAAAACGCTCAACTCAGTTGGGCGTTTTTATTGGAACAAAGTTTAGAACGAGGGAGTGTTTAGAATGGCAGATAAAAAACTGAGAAGAGGGGTGTATTTACTTCCTAATGTTTTAACGACATTTGGACTTTTCTCAGGTTTTTTTGCGATTATTCTAGCAACCAAGGGTCAATATGCGGAAGCGGCAATTGCTATTTTTGTAGCAATGTTGTGGGATGGTTTAGATGGTCGTGTTGCACGAATGACAAATACGCAAAGTGCGTTTGGCGAACAATATGACTCTATGGCAGATATGGTGTCGTTTGGTGTCGCTCCTGCATTGTTAATCTATTTTTGGCAATTTGAAAGCATTGGTAAGATTGGCTGGATAGGGGCTTTCATTTATACGGCTTCTGGTGCGTTGCGTTTGGCGCGTTTTAATACGCAAATCGGTGTTCAAGATAAGCGTTATTTCCAAGGTCTACCCTCACCCGCTGCCGCCGCTTTAATCGCTGGTTTAGTTTGGACCAAAGAAACGATTGGTATTACGCCGTATGACCAGTATTTATTGATCGTCAGTTGGGTCATCTTGGTTGGCGCTGGTGTGTTAATGGTGAGCAATGTTCGCTACGCTAGTTTTAAGGAAATCAATCTAAAGGGCAGGTCGTCGTTTAAGTGGTTGCTGATTGCTATTGCGGTCATTGTTGTAATTACCTTGTGGCCACATACTGTTTTATTTGTATTTTTCTTTATTTATACACTGTCAGGTTTGATTATGACAGTGATTGATGTGCGTAAAAAACGCGCCTTGAAGAAAAAAGCGAGAAGTTAATAAAATTTTCAGTTATAATTCATTTTATGAAAAATCAACACGAATTTTTTAACCCTAAAAACACTCTCCTAGTGTTACGATTATTACCGTAAGGTAATCTATCATCTCGTATTGCTGAAAGGCAAACGCATAAATACATAAGTAACACAACAATAAACGATACAGGAGAGACAAAAATGTCCAACAAACTAATTATTTTTGACACAACACTAAGGGATGGAGAGCAATCCCCTGGGGCGTCAATGACCAAGGACGAAAAAATACGCATTGCCAAAGTGCTAGAAAAAATGCGTGTTGATGTTATTGAAGCCGGATTTGCCATTGCTTCAGTGGGTGATTTTGAAGCGGTTAAAGCTGTTGCTAATATTATTAAAGATTCAACCATCTGTTCGCTCGCCCGTGCATTAGACAAAGACATTGACCGCGCAGGGGAAGCACTTAAAGGTGCTAACTCATCTCGCATTCATACCTTCATTGCCACCAGTGATATTCACATGAAGATGAAACTAAATATGACACCTGACCAAGTGGTAGATCAAGCGGTGCGCGCGGTAACGCGTGCGAGAAACTGGACGGATGATGTAGAATTTTCTCCAGAAGATGCAGGACGCAGTGACGAAGATTTTCTTTGCCGTGTGATTGAAGCGGCAATTAATGCGGGTGCAACCACGATTAACATCCCTGATACCGTAGGCTACAATATGCCACATCAGTTTGGTGAAACTATTAAGAATTTGATTGAGCGCATCCCTAATTCTGACAAAGCAATTTTTTCCGCACATTGTCATAATGATTTGGGACTTGCTGTTGCCAATTCACTCTCAGCAGTATTGAATGGTGCGCGACAAGTAGAATGTACCATTAACGGCTTGGGAGAGCGAGCAGGTAATAGTTCCCTTGAGGAAGTAGTGATGGCAGTGCGCACCCGGCAAGATGTATTTGCTTGCGATACCAATATTGATACAACGCAAATTCTACCGGCTTCTCGTTTAGTTTCAAGTGTAACAGGTTTTATCGTGCAACCAAATAAGGCCATTGTGGGTGCGAATGCCTTTGCTCACGAAGCGGGTATTCATCAAGATGGCGTGTTAAAACACCGTGAGACTTACGAAATCATGCGGGCTGAAGATGTCGGTTGGAATGCTAATCAATTGGTAATGGGTAAGCATTCAGGTAGAAATGCCTTCAAAGTAAGACTAAATGAATTGGGCGTTGAATTTGATTCTGACAAAAGTTTAAATGATTCCTTTACCCGTTTTAAAGAACTGGCTGATAAAAAACATGAAATTTTTGATGAAGATTTGCAGGCATTAGTATCAGAAGCGCAAACTAAAGACCATGAAAGCATTAAATTGATTTCACTTAAGGTGTCTAGTGAAACAGGTGAAAAAAATGCAGCAAAAGTACAGCTTTCCATTAACGGCGAAGAAAAAACAGCCACCGCTAAAACTTCGGGTGCTGTTGATGCGACTTTTAGCGCTATTAGTTCATTGCTTGATACGGATGTTAATTTGCAACTTTATTCAGTCTCTAATGTCACCCAAGGTACTGACGCACTTGGTGAGGTTAGTGTGCGCCTTGAATTCGATGGTCGCATTGTTAATGGACAAGGTGCGGATACTGATATTATTATTGCCAGTGCTAAAGCCTATATTAATGGACTGAATAAATTTTTAGTTGCCACTGACAAAGCGCATCCGCAAGTATGAACCAACGACAACGCAGTGATTATTTAGAAGCACTTGGTGTGCCATATTTTTTATACGCTGACACCGATGTTGCTGGTGCCACTCAAAAAACATCTGCACCCAAGGTATTGGTGAAAATTGATACGCAATGTTTGGTAGTTGAGTCTCAAAATTCACACTCATTCTGTCAAACAGGCAAAACCCAAGATTTTTTATTTAAAATGTTAACTGCAATTGGATTGAAAGTGGACGATGTTCAGTGCGTTAGTACCAATGATTTATCGTCGACATTAGAAAAATATAACGCCAAAACGGTATTGTTGATGGGCAGTAATTTACAGTCATCCTCTACGCAACATTTTAGCACTCATCATCCAAGTGAAATTTTAGCCAAAGAATTTCTTAAGCGAGAGGCGTGGGAAGTATTGAAAAAGGTGCAAGCATGCCTAAAGTAGATTACAGCTTAACGGGCTATAACCGCCCTAAATTGGAAACTCCTAATGGCGAGAAAAAACTATTAATGCATTCTTGCTGTGCTCCTTGTGCAGGTGAAATTATGGAGGCTTTGGCGGCATCTGAAATTGATACGACGATTTTCTTTTATAATCCAAATATTCATCCAAGAGAAGAATATGAATTGCGCAAAGAAGAAAACATTCGTTTTGCCGAAAAATTAGGCATGCCGTTTATTGATGCCGATTATGATAAAGACAACTGGTTTAAGCGTACCGAAGGGCAAGAAAATGCACCTGAACGCGGCGAACGCTGCACCACTTGTTTTGATATGCGTTTTGAAGTTACTGCGCAATATGCTAAGGATAACGGTTTTAATTTAATTTCTTCAACTTTGGGTATTTCTCGTTGGAAAGATATGGATCAAATCAACAACTGCGGCGTAAGAGCCGTTAACCCATTTGAAGGTGTTGCTTATTGGGATTTTAACTGGCGCAAGCAAGGGGGTTCGTCAAGAATGCTAGAATTATCTAAGCGTGAATCGTTCTATCAGCAAGAATACTGCGGTTGTGTTTATTCTCTGCGTGATACTAATCTTTGGCGTGTTTCTCGTGGTAGAGAAAAAATCAAGCGAGGGGTGAAATTTTATAAGCAGGCAATGGATGCGCTTAGTTTAAATAACACCAAAGAATAAATATAAGAGAGCAGCACATTAACTCATCACTTATCAGTGGTCTTCAAGGGCTATTTTAATTAACGATGCACAACATAAACAAACAAACTAAAGCCTACGATTTTAAAACACAAGATATTAAAGTGTTAAAAAAGTTAATGCCTTATTTGTTGAAAATGCGTGCCCGCGTTATTTTAGCGACATTGTTTTTGATTGTTGCTAAATTGGCAAATGTGGCAGTTCCCGTTGCACTTAAAGGTATTGTTGATGCACTTGATAAGCCAGATATTTTGGTTATTCTGCCTTTGGGTTTGTTATTTGCTTATGGGTTGTTACGCTTAAGCAGCGCCTTGTTCAACGAGTTACGCGACGCTGTGTTTGCCCGTGTGCGTTATCATGCAATGCATTTGATTGCCTTAGGTGTTTTTAAGCACTTACATACTTTAGATTTGTCTTTTCATTTAGACCGTCGAATTGGCGGCATTACTCGTGATATTGACCGTGGCACGCAAAGTGTTTCCACGCTGTTATCAATTTTTGTCTTTAATATCATCCCTTCATTTTTTGAGATTGCGATGGTGGTCGGTTTATTGTGGCTAAATTACGATGTGTTTTTTGCAGGGATTTCGTTAGCAACGGTATCATTTTATATTGCATTGACTTTGGCAATCACTACTTGGCGGATGAAATATCGCTATGAAATGAATGATATGCAATCCGAAGCAAATACCAATGCGGTGGACAGTTTAATTAACTATGAAACGGTGAAGTATTTTAATCGTGAGGCTTTTGAAGTTAGTCGTTATGACAAAACCATGGGTCGCTGGGAAGAAGTTGCTACCAAGAGTTTTACTTCGATGACCGCATTGAATTTTGTGCAGTCTAGTGTGATTGCTGTGGGTGTGACGATTATTTTAATTATGGCAGCGCAGGGTGTGGTCGATGAAAAACTAGGCTTGGGAGATATGATTATGATTCAAGCCTTGTTGTTGCAATTATTTTTGCCACTCGGTTCTTTGGGTATTGTTTATCGACAAATTAAACATAACTTTATCGATATGAACAATCTGTTTGATTTATTGGACCGTAATGCGAAAGTTAAGAGTGTTAAAAATGCGCCATTGTTAGAATTGGGTCGAGGAAAAGTTGAATTTAAACAGGTTTCTTTTGCCTATGAAAATAAAGACAAAACCTTAAAAAAAGTTAGTTTCACTATTTTACCCGGTAAAAAAGTTGCGATTATTGGGCAGTCAGGGTCGGGTAAATCTACTTTGGCTAAATTATTATTTAGGTTTTACGATGTCAATAGCGGTGAAATTTTAATTGATGGTCAAGATATTAGAGCTGTCGACAAAGATTCAGTGCAATCCATTATTGGTGTGGTACCACAAGATACAGTGATGTTTAATGAGAGTATTTATTACAACATTGCCTACGGTAAAGAGGGTGCAGCCAAGGAAGAGGTAGAGGCCGCTGCGAAGGCAGCATTCATCAGTGATTTTATCGCAGACTTGCCCAAGGGTTACGATACTATGGTTGGCGAACGCGGATTAAAATTATCAGGCGGTGAAAAACAACGGATGGCAATTGCCAGGGTTCTGCTTAAAAATCCACCAATTTTGATTTTTGATGAGGCTACTTCAGCCCTAGATTCTTATTCGGAAAAGAAGGTGCAAAAAGCCTTAAAAGAACTCGGTAATAAACACACGATTTTAGTGATTGCACATCGTCTTTCTACCATTATTGATGCCGATAAAATTATTGTCTTAGATAATGGTATGATTCTGGAGCAAGGTACACATGATGAACTGTTGGCAATAAAGGGAAAATATGCACAACTTTGGCAAATACAATCAAACAAGAGCAAATAAGGTAAAAATGAAGTTTAATTTAAAAAATACCAACGAAAGAGCGCGCCGTGGCACTCTAATTTTTGAACGAGGTGAAGTGGAAACGCCTGCCTTTATGCCAGTAGGTACTTATGGTACGGTAAAAGCCATGACACCAGAAGAAGTACAAGAGTTAGGTGCGCAAATCATTCTTGGCAATACCTTTCATTTAGCGATCACACCTGGTATGGAGGTAATTAAAGCCCATGGTGATTTACATAATTTTATGCATTGGCAAGGTCCAATTTTGACAGATTCAGGTGGTTTTCAAGTGTTCAGTTTGGGTGATATGCGTAAAATCAGTGAAGCAGGTGTGGAATTTCGTTCCCCTAAAAATGGTGATAAAATCTTTATGGGTCCAGAGGAATCTATGCAGATTCAGTATCAATTAAACTCAGACATTGTGATGATTTTTGATGAGTGTACGCCTTACCCTGCGGATAAAGTCACTGCCGATAAATCCATGCAACTATCCTTGCGTTGGGCGCAACGCTCAAAGGACGAACACAAAAAACTGGATAATAAAAATGCTTTATTTGGTATTGTACAAGGTGGTATGTTTGAGGATTTACGCTCGCAATCAGCAACAGCTTTGATGGGTATTGGTTTTGATGGTTATGCGATTGGTGGGTTGAGCGTAGGCGAGCCAAAGGAAGAAATGATTAAGGTATTAGATTATTTACCTAAACAACTGCCAGCAGATAAGCCAAGATATTTAATGGGTGTTGGCACACCGAGTGACCTGGTAGAAGCCGTTGAACGGGGTATTGATATGTTTGATTGCGTGATGCCAACGCGTAACGCACGCAATGGCTATATGTTCACTTCAACGGGCATTGTTAAAATTCGCAATGCACAATATAAATTAGACACAGGTCCTGTTGATGGTCGCTGTGGTTGTTATACTTGCAAAAACTATACGCGTTCTTACTTGCACCACTTGCAACGAAAAAACGAGATTTTAGGTGCAAGACTTAATACTATCCATAACTTACATTATTACCAAGATTTGATGCAAGGCATGCGTGATGCGATTGAAAACAACACCTTTTCAGAATTTAAACAAACCTTTTATGCGCAACAAAAAGCATAATGAGTAAGCGATTATTATTTTTTGTTGATGAGGGCGGTTTTGATGATTTCACACCTTTATTTCAGCAGTTGGGTTTTACTGTAGATTTTGAAGATTCTCAAAGAAAAGCGACCAAATTAGCCAAGAAAAATCAATACGCCGTCTTGGTCGCTGAATTTAGTCACAATCCAGAGTTCCGTGACCGCGTCAGTAATATCGAATCTTTATTGGCAACTTTAGAAGGCAGCTCACCCGATGCTAGGATTATCATTTTGTACGATGAAATCAACCAACCGCAACTAGAGCAACTCAAAGCACGCTATAAAATGGATAAAACGCTGTCTTTTCCAATTCAAGAGGTGCAGTTACAAAGCAGTCTTGGCTAATTTTTTAAAGTAAACATCCAAGACTTTTTTAGCAAGTGGTGCTGCTTTTGCGCTACCACTGCCCGCATTTTCTACAATGACAGCAATTGCAATCTTAGGGTTTTCAATCGGCGCAAAGCCCGTGAACAAAGCATGGTCTCGCAAACGCTCATCTAGATTAGCTGCAATGTATTGCTCCTCTGCATCTAAACCAAACACTTGGGCGGTACCCGTTTTTCCTGCCAGGGTATATTTCAATGCTTTGTTTAATCTTCTACCTGTACCTCTTGGTGAGTAGATAGTTTGTCTCATACCATCAATCACAGTTTCCCAATTGTGGATATCTTTAATTGGGATTTGTTGTTTAGATCCTCTTTTACTTTCTTTAGCTGCTTCGCCAGGAATTTGAAGACTTTTTAATACTTTCGGTTGAATAAGCACACCTTTGTTGGCTAATGCGGCAGTAGCAACTGCAAGTTGTAGCGGGCTAGAGGTCATAAATCCTTGTCCGATACCGGTAATTAAAGTTTCACCCCGGTACCAGGGTTCATCCTTGTTGACTTTTTTCCAGGATTTTGAAGGCAAGATGCCGCTACGCTCCCCAGGGATATCAACCCCTGTTTTCTTGCCAAAATTAAAGAGCGCCAATCCATCGTGTAAGTCATTAATCCCCATTTTATCGGCCAATTCATAAAAGAACACATCACAAGATTGCGCAATAGAATCCTTAACATCAACAACACCATGCCCGCTACGCTTCCAGTCGTTAAATTTCCGTTTTACATTGGGTAGTTTAAAGAATCCAGGGCAGTAAGATTCGCTATGTGCAGTAATTTTCCCTTGCTCAAGCCCTGCAAGTGCAACCATTGGCTTAATAGTTGACCCTGGTGGATACAAACCTTGAATGGCGCGATTAAACTGTGGAATGTCTTTTGAGTTTTGCAGCTTCTGATAATCTTTATGCGAGATGCCATGCACAAACCAGTTGGGATTGTAGACGGGGGTGCTCACCATGACTAATACTTCGCCATTCGTCGTATCAACGACCACAATTGATCCGCGTTTACCTTTGAGCAAGGACTCCGCTTTTTTCTGCATCTCTAAATCAATGCTTAAATACAAGTCCACACCTTTTTGCGCTTCTTTAATTACTTTGGTATTAATGATTCGACCAGTAACATTGCGTTCAATTTGTTTTTTCCCACTTTTTCCATGTAACAAAAGTTCATATTGTTTTTCAATGCCTGTTTTTCCGACAAAAGAAGTGCCAATATAATCTTTCTTATTGTAAAGTTTTTTATCTTTTTTGTTCATTCTAGATACATAACCCACAACATGAACACTGGATTCATTATTAGGATAAACCCGATGAAAATAAGGTTCAATATCAATACCAATAAAGGAATTACTGACCAAAAATTCTGCTACTTGTTCTTCGTTGAGTTTGTACTTCAAAGGGATGTTGTGGAATTTTTTGTAACGCCCTCTATGTTTATTAAAAGTAGCGATGTCATTGTCATTGATTAGTTTTTGCTGTTTGAGTGCTAACAAAGTTTTAGGAATATCTTTGGTTTTTTCAGGTGTTAGTGTCAATTGATAAGCAAGTTGATTGCCAGCAAGAATTTTGCCATTGCGATCAAAAATATTACCCCGTGTTGGTGCGATTGACAATGTGCGCATTTGATTACCAAGGGATTCCTCAGTGTAATATGAGTAATTTATGATTTGCAGGTTGAAAAGTCTTGATATTAAGACGCCAGTTAAAACAAGGATAAAAACAATGGATAAAATTATCCTATTAGAAAAAATTTTATTTTCTAGTGGAGTATTGCTGATTTTATCCATATTTATTTACAAGGGAGGTTACGCATTGCAAGGTTCTCATTGTATACTGGCTTAATGCTTGCATTTTGAAAGCAATAATTGCACTAGTGGCCAAAGTAGTGCACCAGTAAATGGCGTGAGTAAGAGATAGTAATTAAAGTCGAAACTTTGTGTAGATAGATCATGCACTAGTAGCAATATACCTAAATAAATACTTGATGCTACAAAAAGGTAAATCTGTTGTGTGGTGATATTGGAAACAACAAGAGACTGTTGAATTTTGATAATGAAGGCGGAACTTAAGATAAGTGCTAGAGCATTTTGACCTAAGATGTCCCCATGCAATATGTCAATTAAAACGCCCAATGTTAAGGCAATAAAAAACTGCCCGTGTGTCTTAAAGCAAATTAACCAATAACTAAAAAATAATAACATCGTAAAAGGCATAACATTCAAAAGAATTTCTGGCAAGGGGAGGGTGTTTATAATTAATGCAAATAAAGTAATTTTTATTAGGAAAATGTAAGGTCTTTGAGCGTGTGGCATTCTAGTTTACCTTTTTATTGATTAAAACAAATTCCAACTGTTGTACGCTTTGGATGGGCGTTAATTCAATTTGTAAAAAAGGGTTGTCCACTTGATTTTCTATATGAGTGACGCGACCTACTGGATACCCTGCAGGGAATTTTGAGCCAATTGCACTGGTTAAGAATATATCACCAACTTTGACATCTAACCCTAACTCAATGAAGCGCAATTTTAGCTTACCTTGCCGTGAAGCCATGCCTTTAGTAATGCCACGAATGCCATTGCGATTATTTTTCACAGGGATGTGTTGCGTAGGGTCGGTAATCAACAAAACAGTTGAATAAAAGGGCGTTACCTGATTTACCTGCCCAAGTACACCATCAGAACCAAGTGCAATTTGACCTTTTTCAATGTTGTCCATGCTACCTTTGTCAATAACGATTTGTTTTTTTAGCCGTGATTGATTCATAGCGCTAACCCGTGCTAATACAAAGGCAGTCTTATCAAGTTGATATTTGGATTTCAGTAAATTATTGAGTTTTTGATTTTCCAATAATAAGGCATCATGATCTTGCAAGTCAATTTTCAAGCGTAGCAGTTCCGCACTTAGTCGTTTGTTTTGGTTTAATAAATGCTGTTTGCTTGTCCCTTGCTCATTAATCCAAATAAAGATTTGAGAGGGTAAACTAGACAGTAAATAGAGTGGTGATATCAATTTAGCAACAGATTGTTTAGCGCTGTCTAAATAAGAAAATTTATAATCAGAAAAGATTAAAAAAATTGAAATCAAAACAGGTATAAAAAGTTTTAGAAATTGCATGACTTAGGAGACTGTTGAATGTAAAAAGTGTGATTTATAAAATAGTGCTATTTTCATCAAAAAATGAGAAGAATAGCCAATTATTTGCCGAATTTTTAGGCGGAAATAGTGCATTTTATGCGCTTTATAAATTGTACTTTTTATATTCAACAGTCTCCTTGGGCGCCTATCTTGATATTTAAACAGAGCTTATTCTGACGATAAAAAACCCACATCGTGCTTGTTAATCGTTTGTAGTGCAACACCGCCACCGCGAGCAACGCAAGTTAGCGGGTCATCAGCAATACGCACTGGTAGGTTGGTTTCTTCGTTAATTAATTTGTCCAAACCATCTAATAACGCACCACCACCGGTTAATACCAAACCGTTTTCTGCGATGTCGGAACTTAATTCAGGCGGTGTTTGTTCGAGTGCAACTCTAACAGCGCCAACAATAGTTGCCAGGGGTTCTTGTAAGGCACCTCTGATTTCTGTATTGGTTATCTCAAAGCCAACTGGAATGCCTTTGGCGACATCTCTACCTCTGAACTCCACCTTTTTAATGGCACTTGTGGTAAAGGCTGAACCCACTTCTTGCTTAATTTTTTCCGCAGTAGATTCACCGATAATAATACCGTGCTCTCTGCGTACAAATTTAATAATACAATCGTCAAACACATCGCCACCAACACGCAGTGAATCAGAATAAACAATACCATTTAACGACATAATTGCAATTTCTGTTGTGCCGCCGCCAATATCGACCACCATCGTACCTGAAGCTTCTTCAATTGCCATGCCTGCGCCGAGTGCGGCAGCCATCGGCTCTTCAATCAGATAAACATCACGAGCGCCCGCACCAACGGCACTTTCTTTGATTGCACGGCGTTCAACTTGGGTTGCACCACAAGGTACACAAATCAATACTTTAGGACTTGGTGAAAAGAATCCAGCATTCAGTACTTTTTTAATAAAGTGTTGCAGCATTTTCTCTGTGATTTTGAAATCTGCAATGACACCATCTTTCATTGGGCGAATTGCTTCGATTGAACCAGGTGTCCTACCTAACATATTTTTAGCATCTTGACCCACTGCAATGACGGTTGCTTCTGTTGCTCTTTTATCGTGATGGATGGCAACAACAGAAGGTTCGTTAAGTGCAAGTTCGCCGTTCATAAAAATAAGTGTATTAGCAGTACCAAGGTCGATAGAAAGGCTTTGTGATTTGAAAAAATTAAACATAAAAACTCCGCTTAGACAATAGATTAAATAAAAAGAGATATAATACTATAAATAGGCAGTAATTTCTTAACAAAATTTAGATAAAAATATGAAAATTCAACAACAAGATATTATCGAAAGCATCGCCAACGCATTGCAATATATTTCTTATTATCACAGTCCTGATTTTATTCAGGCAATGACCAATGCATACGAAAAAGAAACACATAAAACTGCCAAAAACGCCATCGCTCAAATCCTTATTAATTCAAAAATGGCAGCCATTGGTCAACGCCCTTTATGTCAAGATACAGGCATCGTCAATGTCTTCGTTGAAGTGGGTATGGATATCACTTGGGAAGCTGATTTATCTTTGGAGGAAATGATTAACGAAGGTGTCAGGCAAGCCTTTACCAATATCAAAAACCCGTTGCGTGCCTCAATTGTCGAAGACCCTTTGTTTGCTAGGCGTAATACCAAGGACAACACGCCTGCTGTTATTCACATGAAAGTTGTTAAAGGTGATAAGCTCGATTTCATCGTCGCCGCCAAAGGCTGTGGGTCAGAAAACAAAGCCAAATTCACCGTCCTACAACCCGACGATAATGTTAGTGATTGGATAATAAAAACGATTCCAACCATGGGCGCTGGTTGGTGTCCACCAGGTGTTATTGGTATCGGTGTTGGTGGCACTGCTGAAAAAGCCATGCTCATGGCAAAACAAAGTCTAATGGAGCCAATCGATATTACGGAAGTCGCACAAAAATCTAACCCAACTAACATTGAAAGAATGCGCTTAGAATTGATGGATAAAATCAATAATCTTGGTATCGGTGCTCAAGGGCTAGGCGGACTCACTACTGTCTTAGATGTTAAAATTAAAGACTATCCGACTCACGCTGCCTCTCAAGCCGTCGCCATGATTCCAAACTGTGCTGCCACCCGTCATCTGCATTTTTCTATGAATGGTTCAGGTATTGCAGACTTGCCAGTAGTGGATATGAGTATGTATCCAAAATTAGAAATCGATTATTCCCAATACCAAAAAATTGACTTAAATACCCTAACTAAATTGCAAATGAACGATTGGCAAGTTGGTGATACTTTACTACTTTCAGGTACGATTATTACCGGCAGGGATGCTGCACACAAACGCCTAAATGAGATGATAAATAATGGCGAAGGGCTACCAAAAGGCGTCAATTTTGACAATAAATTTATTTATTATGTTGGTCCAGTCGATGCTGTTGGCGATGAAGTTATTGGTTCTGCAGGTCCAACTACTGCTACGCGTATGGATAAATTCACTGATATGATGTTAGAAAACACAGGTATTTTAGGTATGATTGGCAAAGCTGAACGCGGTGAAAGTACTATTCAAAGTATCAAAAAACATAATGCCAGTTATCTAATTGCTGTTGGCGGCGCTGCCTATCTGATTTCTAAATCTATTAAAAAAGCCAAAAAAATTGCTTTTAAAGAAATGGGCATGGAGGCTATTTATGAATTTGAGGTTAAAGATATGCCAGTAACCGTTGCAGTGGATTCTCAGGGTGAGAATATTCACGCTATTTTTAAAAATTTATCAAATACCTGATCAGTCCAACTGGTTATTTTAAGCGTCATCCATGCCAGGAATAAATATAGTTTCTATTTCTACTTTTTTAACGCGTGGGTCGCAGCCACCTGCTTCCATACGCATCTGAATGCGCTCAGCACATTCATTTAAATCTTCACATTGAAATACTATTTTTTCTGTTATTTCGTTTTCTTCTAAATATATAGTCATTCTTGCGCTTGAAAATGCAAATTGACTTAGGGAGATTATGATTAGGGTTAATATTGTTTTTTTCATTTTGTACCTTAGTTTTTATGAAATATATTATAACATTATAATACTCTAATATATAAATAATTAAACAATAAAATGTTATAATTACCCCGAAGTTGGTCGGATAGTCGCTGGTAGTTTTCTATCAGAGGAAAGTCCGGGCTCCATAGAGCAAAGTGCTAGTTAACGACTAGGTATGGTGACATAATGGAAAGTGCTGCAGAGATTTAGACTACCCATTAACTGGGAAAAGGTGAAAAGGTGCGGTAAGAGCGCACCGCGCAACTGGTGACAATTGTGGCAAGGTAAACCCCACTTGGAGCAAGCTCAAATAGGCTGCCATTGGTGCTGCTCGCACAAGGTAGCGGGTAGAGTGCTAAAGCATACTGGTAACAGTATGCGTAGATGAATGACTATCGATAACAGAACCCGGCTTATAGACCGACTTCCCTTTTTTTTTGACAAAATACAAAATTATTTAAGTAGAAGTCTCTACTATAAAGACCATGGGCAGAAGCAGAAAATTAAAGTTAAAAACTTACGAACTAGAGATTGAATCACTTTCCCATGAGGGACGAGGGATTGCACACTTAGAGGATAAGGTGATTTTTGTAAGTGGCGCACTACCGGGGGAACGAGTGATTGCGGATAGGTGTTTTTCACGAGCGAAGTTTGAGGAGGCGGATGTAACAAAGGTTTTGGTGGCGTCAGAGAAGCGAATTGATCCGAAATGTGCGGTATTTGGAATTTGTGGTGGCTGTTCATTTCAGCATTTGTCCAGTGGTGATCAGATTGAGGCTAAATGGGAATGGCTAAAGGATGCATTTTCTTCTCAGGCAAAAGTTAAGCCAAAGAATTGGTTAGAGCCTTTACAGGTACAAGATTGGGGCTATCGTCGTAAGGCAAGGATGGGTGTGCGGTTTGTTGTAAAGAAGGATAAAGTTTTGGTGGGCTTTCGTGAGAAAAAATCGGGCTGGATTGCAAATATGGACCGATGCGAGATTATGCATCCTTCGATTGGTGAGCACCTGGTGGCGCTAGGTGAGTGCATTAAAAAATTGTCAATAAAATCGCAGATTCCACAGTTGGAGGTGGCAGTTTCAGAGAGTGACACAGTATTAATTTTGCGACATTTAGCCCCTTTGACGGCGGAAGATGAACAGATATTGTCAGATTGTGAAAAGCAATTAAACATCATTTTTTATACGCAAAGTGGTGGCGAAAATACAGTGAAACCGTTGAATAAGACAGCTATTTTGACTTATTCTCATCCTGAGTATAATATTATTATGGCATTTTTACCGACAGATTTTACCCAGGTAAATTTTCTACTCAATCAAAAAATGGTATCGTTGGCGATGGATATGTTGGCATTAAATGACAACGATGAAGTTATTGACTTGTTTTGCGGATTGGGGAATTTCACTTTACCGATGGCGCGTTATGCAAAACATGTCGTGGGCGTTGAAGGTGATGCAGGGCTGATTGAGCGGGCGAAGGAAAATGCGAAAAAAAATAACATCTCAAATGCGGATTTTTACAAGGCAGATTTGTTTAAAGAAGTTGATGGTTTTGAGTGGTTTCGTGGCAAAACTTACAACAAAGCCTTGATTGACCCTGCGCGTTCTGGGGCAATTGAAATTGTGGAATTATTACCAAAATTAGGTGTTGAACGCTTGGTTTATGTATCGTGCAATCCTGCGACTTTAGCGCGAGATACTGAGAAATTAATTGAAATTGGCTACAAATTAGAAACCGCAGGCGTTATGGATATGTTCCCGCAGACGGCGCATGTTGAATCTATTGCATTGTTCACAAAATGATTGAAATCAATATAGCCCAACAAACCTTAAATTTTAAGGGTGAAACTTATTCGATTAGCACTGCTAAAAATGGAATAGGCGAAAAAGAAGGGTCGTTTTGCACGCCGACTGGGCGGTTTAAAGTCGCTGAGAAGATTGGTGATGGGCTTGAAGTAGGGGCGGTTTTGGCTGGTAGAGTAGCAACGGGAGAGGTTTTCTCTCAGGCATTATTGACAAAGAACCCTGATCGAGATTGGATTTTGACGCGTATTCTTTGGTTGGATGGCGTTGAAAAACACAATCAAAACACCAAAGAGCGTTATATTTACATCCATGGTGCACCTGATGAGGCTTTGATGGGAGTGCCAGAGTCAAAGGGCTGTATTCGTATGCATAATAAAGAATTGATTGAATTATTTGATGCAGTTCAGGTTGGTGAAAAAGTCGTTATAATTAAGTGATGAACGAATTAATACAATACTTTCCAAAAAAAGCCTATGAACGCCTACAGTCCAATCAAGATGCTGTTTTGATTGATGTGCGCTGTGAGGCAGAAAATAAATTTGTCGGCAGGCCGTTGAACTGTATTTTTGTACCTTGGGTTGATGAGCCTGATTGGGCGCCACATGCTGATGAATTTATTGCTGCCGTTCAGCGTTTTGGCTGTCAATTAGAGACAGAAATTATCTTAATTTGTCGCAGTGGCTATCGTTCTACTGATGCAGGGCAGTGTTTAATCAATCACGGTTTTACTAGTGTAGCACATGTGGTTAGTGGCTTTGAGGGCGACCTTGATGAAAATAATCAGCGTGGCAATATCAATGGCTGGCGACATGATGGAATGGAGTGGGAACAATGTTAAGTAGTTATGTAGACGGTATTAAAATGTTTGTTCATCCGCGAGTGATGACAATGTTGTTTCTGGGTTTTTCTGCAGGTATTCCTATTTTGCTGATATTTTCCACGCTGGGCTTGTGGCTGAATGAGGCGGGTGTTGCTAAATCAGCAGTAACTTATTTTTCATGGGCAGCATTAGGTTATTCTTTTAAGTTTGTGTGGGCACCTTTGGTGGACCGTTTACCTTTGCCTATTTTAACCAAAACATTAGGGCGTCGTCGTGCTTGGATGTTGGTATCGCAGTTGAGTATTATTGGGGCTATTTTATTAATGTCATCTGTTGACCCTAAAATGGGAGGAAATAGTCTGGAAATGATGGCTTATGGTGCGGTGTTACTAGGTTTTTCATCAGCAACCCAAGATATTGTAATCGATGCTTACCGTATTGAATCGGCCGATAAAGAGATGCAGTCAATGCTGTCTGCTACTTATATAGCAGGTTATCGAATTGGGATGCTGGTGGCAGGTGCAGGCGGTTTACTGATTGCTAGTTATCTAGGCTCGACAAAAATGCTTTATAGTTATGAGGCATGGTCTGGTGCTTATAAGGTAATGGCAGTGGTAATGCTGATTGGTGTTGCAACGACATTGATTATTGGTGAGTCAAAATCCAAACGCATAGAAACTGAATATACAACACAAGATTATGTGCGATTTTTTTTGTTATTTTTATTTGTTGTTGCTACATTTATTTTGACATTTATTACTACAGCAGATTTGGTAAAAACGGCTAAACACACACTAAATGAATTTTTTAACAACAAGCCCCTTGCTGGATTTATTATGGGTGTGCTACGCTTAGGAGTAGCATTAGTTGGTGCGTATGTGTCGGCACGAATATTGATTACACTTAATGTTGTTAATCAATCAATGGTAAGCGATACTTATATTGACCCTATTAAAGACTTTTTTAATCGCTATGGAATGAGTACGGCTTTGTTATTATTGGCGGTGATTGGTTTGTATAGAGTGAGTGACATTGTAATGGGCGTTATCGCGAATATTTTTTATCAAGATATGGGTTTCAGCAAAGTTGAAATTGCCACAATTGCTAAAACTTTTGGCTTATTTATGACGATTGCTGGTGGGTTTATTGGTGGCGTAGTAGCACTTAGAATTGGTGTGTTTAAGGTGCTATTCTTAGGAGCATTATTGTCATCAATCACTAATTTATTATTTATTGTATTGGCAAATATAGGGCATAATATTGCGTGGTTGTATGTAACGATTAGTATGGATAATTTATCTGCTGGTCTTGCTGGTGCTGCGTTTATTGCTTTTTTATCCAGCCTAACCAATGTAAAATTTACCGCTGTTCAGTATGCAATATTTTCATCTTTAATGACACTGTTACCGAAAATATTCGGTGGTTATTCAGGTACATTAGTTGAGCAATTTGGCTATAGTGAATTTTTTATAATTACCACGCTCATTGGCGTACCAGTGCTGTGGCTAGTCTATAAAGTAAAGCCCTATATTAATTAGAGGAATCAATGAAAAAATTAGGCTCAATAATGATGGATGTGTCAGGTTTGACACTCACAGAAGTAGAAAAAGCACAACTCGCAAAGCCGAGTATTGGCGGTGTGATTTTATTCTCTCGTAATTTTGCAGACATTCACCAAGTAACAGCATTGATTAAATCTATGCGTTTGGCAAATCAAAATCTATTAATTTGTGTCGATCATGAAGGTGGTAGGGTGCAACGCTTTAAAGAAGGCTTTACCCATCTTCCAGCGATGGCAAAACTTGGTGAAGTTTATGACCAAAATCCAGACTTAGCCTTAGAACAAGCACATTCTTGTGGTTTCGTTTTGGCGGCAGAACTATTAGCCATCGACATTGATTTTTCTTTTGCGCCTGTGTTGGATTTAGACCATGGTAATTCTTTAGTGATTGGCGATAGAGCTTTTCATTCCAACCCTGATGCGGTGGTTAAGTTGGCAGGTGCGTTGATTACAGGCATGCACGAAGCAGGGATGAAGTGCGTAGGAAAACACTTCCCCGGACACGGTTTTGTGGTAGCAGATTCACACTTGGATTTGCCAATTGATGAGCGCTCGATGGAAGAAATTGCTCAGGATATGTCAATTTTTAAAGACTTGACCAATCACGGCTTAGATGCAGTAATGCCAGCACATGTGGTATATTCTGAAGTGGATGATAAGCCAGCAGGTTTTTCATCAAAATGGATTAAAGAGATTTTGCAAGCACAACTTGGTTTTAATGGCGTGGTGTTTAGCGATGATTTGTCAATGCAAGGTGCATATTTTTACAAAGATATTGTTAAACGCGTGAAAGTATCGCTCGAAAGTGGATGTGATATGGTGCTCATTTGTAATCATCCTGAATTGGTGAAAAAAGTCATTGATAAAGAATGGTCAGGTAGCGAAAAATTGCAATCAATGAAAGGTTATCTCACTGATGGGTATAAAATAGCACTTGAAATTCATCAACAAGCTATTCGGGAATTATTATGAGTAAAAAAACTCCAGATTTTGAAATCCGCTTACTAAGTGCTGTCCGAAAAACCCTAATTTCCATCGCAAAAGACACAATGACCAAGCCAGGTATGCGTCATCCACTGACAGAACAAACGCAAAAAATGATTACCGATTGTTTAGATATTGTCGTTTCCAGACAAGTGGCAATTGAAAAAGACAGCGGCACACACACCAAAATGAAACCTGTTTACACCGATGAACAAACGGTGCAAAGCGTTTCTGTTGACGAGCTAAAGAAAACTTTGAACTAGATTAAGAGTGTTATTACGAGGCAAGCACTTGAATGTGAAAATGAAAAAATAAACCCTCATATTTATCGTTAATTGCATCATATAAAACTAAAGCACCATCTTGATAAGGTGTTTCTGGTTGGCTTGGGTAACCTTGATTCATATGTATATCATGTATTCCACCAGGAAAACGAGAACCATAGGCGATTAATCTAGAACCATTTTGAGCGTCAATATAAGGTTTAATTATTTTTATTATAGTGTTGCTTAAGTCCTCTTTAGATGCTTTAGAAAATTGTTTTTTACTAACAAAACCACCTCTAATATAATCCAACGCCCCTGATTCTTTGGTTGTTTGTAAATTACAAGCACCATTTTTTATCGTTGCTAAATGACTTAAAAAGTCAGCTGTTAAGTCTTTAATATGAGCAAAGAAAACTTCAGATTTATCATAATCCTCTATATTGACTGCTATTTTAAAAGGGTCTCCATCGTTGTTTTTGACATAAATATATAAATGTGGATGCGTCCCTTTTTCAAAATCTTTTAAAGGTATTCCAGCAATCAAACCGTAGTGAATATTAGAGTAAGACATAATTTTATTCCTATAAAAAAACTTCATATGAGTATACCAGAGTCTTGATTAGTTAAGTGGTTCTTTTAGAATTTGAATGGGCGCAATTAAAAATTGCTTAACTCTCTAAATCGCACTGGGGTTTTTGGAAGTTTATTAAATAAATTCTAAATTAGCGTAAGCACTAATCAGCCATTTTGTGCCTGCGGTTTTGAATTTCACTTGCACTCTGGCACTCTCGCCATCGCCTTCAAAATTAAGCACAGTGCCAAAGCCAAATTTGGCATGTTTAACAGTTCTGCCAATGGATAAATCGCCATTTGCTTGTGGTTTAATATCTTGATTAAATACATCATCTTTTTGGTAATTTTGCGGTGTTGCGCCATATTTTTGTTTAATCTGATTAAGATGTTTTTCTGGAAATTCTGACAAGAATCGAGATGGGTAGGCGTAGTTGGATTGTCCATGCAAGAAGCGTTTAATGGCGAATGACAGAGTGAGTTTTTTCATTGCACGGGTCATACCAACATAGCATAGACGCCTTTCTTCATCTAATAAATGCGGCTCCTCTTTGGACTGCCTAGATGGAAATAGGTCTTCTTCTAAGCCTGCTAAAAATACATACGGAAACTCTAAGCCTTTGGCAGAGTGGATGGTCATTAATTGCACATTTTGCGTCGGTGGTGCACTGCTGTCGCCACTAGAATCAAGCGAAGCGAGTGAGATGAAGCCTGTAACTTCGTTCATTTCACTGTCTTCTTCATGTGTGTATTGTTCGGCAGCGGCAATGAGTTCTTCAAGGTTGGCGGGTTTGCTGCCAGCTTTATCGGTTTTATCGTTGGAATAATAGTCAAATAAGCCTGATTTTTTAATTAAATAGCCAATTTTTTCAGATAAATCCAAATTCTGGGCATGGTCTTGCATTTCTTCAATCAATTGCATAAATCCGATTAAGGCATTGGCAGCGCGGGTTGGTAAAGTAGGTGCCATACTGATAGCCGCTTGAAATAAGCCTGTTTGGTTCATTAACGCATGCTCTCGCACTTTTTCGATGGTGGCAGCGCCAATACCTCGCGTTGGGAAATTGACGATGCGCTCAAAAGCAACACTGTCTTCGGTATTTTCCATTAAGCGCAAATAACACAAAGCATCTTTAATTTCCGCGCGCTCAAAAAATCGCAAACCGCCGTAGATAATATAAGGTACATTGTATTTAATTAAGCGCTCTTCAAAGGCCCTAGATTGTGCATTGGAACGATAAAGAATAGCACATTGATTAGCAGGAATGCCATTATTAATGATTTTTTGAATACTGCCAACTACATAATCAGCCTCGTCTATTTCGGTGCGTGCTTCGTATAAATCAATCAAATCGCCATCACCTGAATCGGTCCATAGTGATTTACCCATACGGTTTTTATTATTGGCAATGAGTGCATTTGAGGCTTTTAGAATATAGCCTGTTGAGCGATAATTTTGCTCAAGGCGAATAGTTTGAATCGGTGCAAAATCAGTGCTTAACTTGGTGATATTTTCAATTTTTGCACCACGCCAACCGTAAATAGATTGGTCGTCATCGCCAACGCAAAAGACATTATTTTTGCCATTGAACAACTGCTGAATCCATCGGTATTGTACGGTATTGGTGTCTTGAAATTCATCAACTAAGATATGTTGAAAGCGCGTTTGGTAGTAAGTCAACAATTCAGAATTGTTTCTTAATAGCTCGTAACTGCGAACTAATAATTCGGCAAAATCGATTAAGCCGTTGGCGTTGCAATGATTTTCATAAAAACCAAAGACTTCAAGGCTTTTCTTAACAAAATAATTATGTCCTGCATCGATATCACCTGGGCGAATACCTTCATCTTTTTGCTGATTAATAAACCACTGCACTTTACGGACGGGAAACTTGGATTCATCAATGCTATTTTCTTTCATTAAGCGTTTAACAATGCGATACTGGTCTTGCTGATCAAGAATCTGAAATTGCGGACTGAGGTTGGCTTCGGCAGCGTGGGTGCGTAATAATCGGTGTGCCAAACCATGGAAAGTGCCAACCCACATTGTTCTAATTGGTCGCCTCAACAACACTTCAAGGCGTTCACGCATTTCTTTAGATGCTTTATTGGTAAAGGTTACCGCTAAAATTGCATCAATCGGTACATTTTTTTGTGTAACCAGATAGGCGATGCGATGTGTCAGCACACGGGTCTTGCCAGAGCCCGCACCTGCGAGTATTAAGGCATTTTGAGTGTTGTCCAAGACAACTGATTGAGATTGATTGTCGTTAAGTCCGTCGATTATTTCAGATAAATGCATGCTTTTTTATTGTATTTTTTTTATAAGTGGTTATAATATTACCTTTCTCTTATATCCCAAGATTAAATTGGCTTATAAGAAGTGAGAAATTATAGACTTTATTTATTATTATATTAAGGAGTATCAGCAATGACATACTACGAAGGCGTTAAAAAAATGGAAGAAATGGGTGTAAACGATAATTATATTCAAGGTTGGGTCGCTGGTTTCTTACATAACCCTGAAATTGAAGAGCAAAGAGTCACCGATGAGTATGAATCAGGTTACGAAGATGGTAAAGAGCAAACTGATGCCAACTTTTCAAACTTCTGTTAATCTTCGATTAAATGAATTTAAAAAAGCCCCGTTTTACGGGGCTTTTTACTTTATGAGTAATAATTGGCAACACAACACACGCAATACGCTAAAAGGGGCAAATAGTTGTAATGCGTTTTTTGAAACCCAACAGTTTCAAGATCAAAGTTTTCCAATTAAAATTCCTTTGGATTTCGCCAATCTTATTGATAAGAATAATCCAAACGACCCTTTATTAAAACAAGTCATCAGTGTAGATACTCAAAAACAAATAGGCTTCAGCGAGTCACCTTTAGAGGATGAAAGTAACGCTCCTGTTGCAGGTCTTATTCACAAATACCCCAATCGGGTTTTATTGATTGCCTCCAGAGTTTGCGCTATTCATTGTCAGTATTGTTTCCGTCAGAATTTTGATTACAACGGGCATGATGCGATTAGCAATTGGTCGGCAATTGAAGATTATATTTGCCAACATACAGAAATCAATGAAGTGATATTGAGTGGCGGCGACCCACTCAGTTTGAATGATGAAAAATTGCAATCACTTATTACCTATATTGAAAATATTTCCCACATTAAAACTCTACGCATTCACACGCGTAGCGTTGTGGTAACACCAAGTAGGATAACGCCTGAATTGGTGATAATGTTAGCTAAGAGCAGACTTAATATGGTATTGGTATTGCACATTAATCACGCTAATGAGCTCTCAGATGCCTTTGCCAAAGCGGTGCAAAAATTGACCAATATTACCTTGCTCAATCAGTCGGTTTTATTAAAGGGTGTGAATGATTCTGTTAGTGTATTGAGTGAATTGTCGCTAGGCTTGTTTGACTTGGGTATTTTGCCGTATTATTTGCATCTATTAGACAAGGTAATCGGCTCCGAGCATTTCTTAGTGGATGACAAGGATGCTATTAAGTTACACAAAACTTTGAGTAAAAAACTCAGTGGTTATTTGGTGCCAAAATTGGTTAGAGATGAAAATTTAGAAATGAAAACTTTGGTTACTTGACTTTGGTCGCTTTCTTTAAAGTTTCCATATCGATTGCACCCGTATAATATTGAACCAATGCACCATCTGGCGCGTAAACGAAGGTCGTTGGCATGCCGATAATTTCACCAAATTTACTAAATGCAGGGCGGTTGCCTTCGGTAGATAGGATGATTGGATAATTCACCATAAAGGTATCAGTGAATTCAGTAATTTTTTCCTTGTCAGCGTCTTCATAATCCATCCCCAAAATTTCCACCTTGTCTGAATATTTTTTATAAAAATCTACAAAATCGGGAATCTCTTTTCGGCAAGGCGGACACCAGGTTGCCCAAAAATTTACCACTAAGAATTTTCCCTTAATAGTTTCATTATTGTGAGTTTTTCCATCTGTATCTACCACTGAAAATTCAGGTAATTGAACAGTTTTTTTAGTAAAAAGACTGTCAAGTGAAAGTGCTTGAACCGCACCCAAAGAAAAAGTGAGAGCGAGTATAATGAGCGTTTTTTTCATAAAAAGAGGTTCCAATGACTGTAAAAATTTACCATAATCCAAGATGTACAAAATCAAGGTTAACTTTAAGTATTTTAGAGGAAAAAGGTGTTATTTTTGAAGTAATTGAGTATCTTAAAAAACCACCAACTACCGAAGAATTAAAAGCGCTACTTAAAGACTTGAATATAGACGCTAGAATGCTGATGCGTACTCACGAAGCCCCGTATAAAGACAACAATTTAGACGATAAATCCTTGAGTGAAGAGGATTTAATTCAAGCAATGATTAATAACCCAATCTTGATTGAGCGTCCGATTGTGAGAACGAAAAAGGGCGTTGTTATCGGACGACCACCTGAAAATATTTTAGCGATTATTTAATCAATAAGTAGCGTTGATAAATAACCTTCACGGTTTTCAATGTTAGATAAATAAACATCATCCAGGCCCTCATCCACTGAATTTTTAACCACATCTAAAGCCAAAATTTCATCACTCCAAGCTTTAATTTCAGGCAGTTCTAATAATGAAACAGCATTGTCAGTGAATTCATTAATCCATGCAAGGCGCATAAATATAGGGGCAAACGCTGCATCAATCATATTGAATTCATTGCCATTAAAGAACTTTCCTTGGGTTTTTGCCATGCTGACTTTTGCGAATTTTTGCATTAATTCGGTTTTCGCTGCATTAAATTTTTCTTCATTGCCAGTAATGATATTAAACATATCACCCAACATATCTGACGAATAAATAATCCAAGAACGGTTATTCGCTGCTTTGATGATATTAGTGGGATGAAGGCTTTTTTCGCTAATTTCATTGATAAATTCGGTAATCACTAGCGACTCAAAAATCGGCGTGTCATCGGCTTTCAGCAAAGGCACTTGTCCAGTCGGAGAGATTTCCTTGAACCAATCAGGTGGGTCCATTGGATTGATATAAGTCATTTTATAATCAACATTTTGTGCGTTTAATGAGATAATCGCTCGTTGTGCAAAAGGGCAAAGTTTAAAACTGATTAATTCTAATTTCATAGGTTTCTCCGTTATTCCCGATGATAGGGGTGGTTAATTAATAATGAATGGGCGCGATAAATTTGCTCTACGGCTAGTAATCGCGCCATCGAATGTGGCAAAGTGAGATTTGACAAGCCCCACAATTGTGTTGCTTTTTGTTTTACTTCATCGCTCAAACCATCTGCGCCGCCAATTAGCAGTGACACTGTATCACCATTTTGTTGCCATTTTTTCATTGCATTAGCAATCTCCTTGGTGGTATTTTGCTTTCCATGCTCGTCAAGGGCAATAATAACACTTGACCCCGTGCAGCCTTTCAGTAGTAATTCACCTTCAGATATTTTGATTTGTTCGATATTGGTATTTTTGCGTTTTTGCCCTTCAGGAGTTAGCAGGCTAAAATTCATTTCTCGTGGTAATTGCTTTTGATAATGGTTGATACCTGCCTGTATCCATTCTGGCATTTTTTTCCCAATGGCAATCAGGCTAACCTTCATTTATGCGTTGTTATCCTTAATAGGGGCACTATCTTCGGCTTCATCTGCACCCGTCCACAATTTCTCTAACTTGTAAAATTCTCTGGTTTTCGCACTCATAACATGCACCACCACTTCGGCTAAATCCACCAAAATCCAATGCCCTGTTTCCGTACCTTCAATGCCAACGACTTTCATTCCAAGGCGCTTTGCCTCAATCTTCACATTGTTAGCAATGCCTCGCGTATGCTGTGTTGAACGCCCTGTGGCAATTACAATCGCCTCGATATCCGCACTTTGATCTAACACTTTCAGGGTAACGATATCCTCGCCTTTGAGTTCTTCAATAATGTCAGTAACTGCTGCTAATTGCTGTTTTAAATTCATAAGTCTCGCAAATAATTAATAATGTTTTCTGGCAATAATCCAGATAAATCTTGATGGTTGTGTATTTTACTGCGAATTTGCGTCGATGAAACATTAACCAGTGCTGTTTTTGCAAAATAAGCATCAAAGTCTAGATTTGAATGTGGAATATTGCTATGACGAGGCAATACTACCAGTTGTGCATACGCTTTAAACTGCTGACAATCTTTCCAAGTGTCCAACACTTTAAAACTGTCCGCCCCGATAATTAACGCCACTATCTCATCTGGATAATCCATCTTAATCTGTTTTAGTGTATCGATCGTATAAGATGCACTTTTTCGTTCCATTTCCCGTGTGTCAATTTTTAATTCCTCAAATTCATCTAACGCCAATGTCAACATTTCCAAGCGTTGCTGATTTGAAAACTGCAACTCGTCCTTGTGCACAGGTTCTTTACATGGCATTAAAAAAAGTTGTGTTAAATTTAATTCCTCTTTAATCGCACGCGCCGTGTGTAAATGCCCATAATGCACCGGATCAAATGAACCCCCATAAAATCCAATCACAACATTGCCTGAATTTCCATTTTGGTCAACGCATCTGTTGGATAAGCAATTAACCCCTGCGACATTCCATTCACAAATTTAACAAAATCCGTCTCATTGTCAATCACTAAATACGCATTCCCTGCTTTTTGTTCGCCCATCGTCGTCTCAACCTTACACCCATAATCATGCCCACAATGCAACATTGATTTATTGTCTACCTTTTTGAGTTTCTGCATTGATTGATAAAATTCATTCACATTACCCCCTGGCATTGTGCAATGTCCTGCCCCAAATACAAATAGTGTATCTCCAACAATCAAATGCTTGTCCAATGAGTAGCAAATCCCACCCCCTGTGTGCCCTGGTGTATTAATCACCGTTGCTGAAGTTTCTCCTAATTGCACTATTTCACCATCCTTCACAGTTCGCACTTCGTGGGTAATATCCAGCCAAGGTAATTCATTTACCCCTACTGTAATCACCGCTCCCGTTTTATCCGCCAATTCATCCGCCGCGTTGGTGTGATCCCCGTGCCAATGTGTTAGCCAAATATCTGTCAGCGTGTAGCCCTTATTCGCAATGCGTTGCAAAAACAAATCTGCCTCCCAGGCTGGATCGACAATCGCACAGCGCTTTGACGCATGGTCAAAAATAAGATGAATAGAATTCTCATAAACCCCACGATGATAAAGGATTTCCAAAGTAAATTTTTTTTCTGTGTAAGTTTTTATTAGCATAGTGGTATTTTACCTATTTTCCTCTAAAAATACACTTGACTAATCCACATTACAGACTATAATTTACCCTTTTTGCTTGGCAGTCACTTTATTGGGGCTATAGCTCAGCTGGGAGAGCACGACACTGGCAGTGTCGGGGTCAGCGGTTCGATCCCGCTTAGCTCCACCATAGCAAAAAAATTATGTCGCCTTCGTCTATCGGTTAGGACCCCAGGTTTTCATCCTGGTAAGAGGAGTTCGATTCTCCTAGGCGATGCCAAACTAACCTTTGGTATCAGTGCATTTTAGGCATTGTTATCAACGGATGTGACGACAATCTGACGACAGGACGATAAATTGTTTTGTTTTTGGATTTAAAAGGGTAGTGATTTTTAATCACTACCCTTTTTTTTTGCTTTGAATTTTTACTTGAAATCTATTGGATTTAAGGCAGTCATTTCGTTTAAAAACTCGGGCGCAAGATGGGCATATCTCATTGTTGTGTTTAGTGATGAATGATCTAAGATTTTTTGCAGTGTTAAAATGTTGCCGCCGTTCATAATGAAGTGACTGGCGAATGTGTGTCGTAAGATGTGGGTCATTTGCCCTTTGGCTTTTTTGAAATTTAACTTAATCAGAGAGCGTTGAAAGGTTGTGTAAGGGTCGATGTATGGCGCGGTGGATTTTATTTCATCAGCCAATTTTTTAGTTACTATTAGGTATCTGATTTTGCCATTTTTGCCTAAAACACTGATTTTATCGTTTCTGATGCTTGATTTTTTGATGCTCACGGCTTCGTTCCACCTGGCGCCAGTGGACAGACATATTTTGGTGACCATGTAGGCGTCTGATTTTTTTGGCTTAAAATGGGCCAGTAGCTCGATAACTTCATCTGTTGTAAGATATGCCAACTCGGTTGGGTCGAAGCGCAGCAACTTAACTTTATCGATTGGGTTTGTGTCAATCTGCCCGATTTCAATCAATCGCTTAAACATTACATTTAAGTAGGTTTGGTAATGGTTTAGCGTGTTGTCACTCACCGAATTGTTTTTGCTTCTGAATATTAAAAAATCTTTACTGGTAAAGTCCGACAGCCAAGGATCGTTGAAATTATCAATTAACTTATTGAGTGTTAAGACTCGCTTGTGTCCATCTTTTAATTTGCGTCCGTGAATGTCGTACCAGTCTTGCACAAGTTGGCTTAGTCGATAGTCTTGCTTCTTGCGTGCCAAGTCCCACGGCTTGCCCTGGGCGTGATTGCCACGGGTGGCGGCTTCAAAATTTTGCGCTTCTCTTTTTGTGGAAAATATTTTACGGATTCGCTTGCCGCCGACGCAAGTGCGACCGCCGACATTGACATCTGCCCGCCATTTGCCTGATTTTGTGCGTTTAATGCTCAAGGTTTTAGCTTAAAACACCAGCTGGTGTTGTTGTCGATATTTAGATAGTCAGGATTATATTTGTGAATTTCTGATTCCATTATTGTTGTCACACCTACACGGAGCAAAGGCATGCCTTTTTCAGCTCTTTTAGGTGTGTTTCTATTTAGGAGATACTCTATATCTGAAAATTTGTAAGCGTTGCCAATGACAATAAGTTTGGTTTTTAAGGTGATTGTTTTCCACAAATGAAGCAACCCGGTCACTTGCTCGTCATCCAGTGAGCACATTGCAATGTGCTCAGCATAAAACCAATTATTTGCTTTACACCAGTGCCTTTGATCGGTGAGTGACATGCTTTGAAAATTACCCAAAAACACAGCTTTAGGTGGGTTTTTACTGTCCGCCATATTTTGAATGTACGAAGCGTCAAGTGTGCTAACAATTTTAGGGATTATATCCTTATCATCCATGATCCATGTACCTTGCTATGTGTTTTTTTGTATCCGCCACTTTTTTCAGTATTCGTTTTTTGTCTTTTTCTAAAGTTTTTAAATAGTCAAATAATTCTAGAAATATTGACAGATCAACCCATTGCTTCACCTTGTCAACTTGCTCTTTATTATCAGATGTAATATTATCGGTGATGCCATTCATGATATTTTTCCTGTGTTTGCAAACCGTAAAATTTTGCCCTGCAGGGCAAGAACAGTGTATTTTTAATTTATCAATAGTATTGATAAAATCGACTTGATATAAATCAGACCCCTGTACTTTAAATGAGATTATTTCACTCATAATTTGACTTTAGCCCTAGCTGATGCATTATTAGTATCCTTATTACTTTTTGCTAAATCTGGACTGATTTGGTGTGGCGGTTGGACTTGCTCAGTAGTCAGCCACAGTGCGTATTCGGGGAAGCGGAGGCATATTGCTTCTATTTTTGAAGCGCCAGGCTCTTGCGAACCAGATTCTATCCTTCTAATTCCGCTATCGTGAGAAATGCCAATTATTTTGGCAAATTCAACCTGAGTAAACCCCTCTGTAGTGCGGATTAATTTTAATCTTTCATTTAATTTCATAAATCCCTTGACAGACTGTATTCAGTCTGTTTATAATAGCAACAGACTTTAAAAGGTCTTGAATACACTTAAAAGCACTTAAAAATGCTTAAAAGTTTTTAATTTTAACACAACAAAAACGCGGATATTTGGCTGTTTGCCTACCTTGTATCCACTTTTTTTAAAACGGAGTTACAAAAATGGAAGCAATAGAACAAGCCAGCAAGTTGCCAGAGGTCAGAGCGAGAATTTACGCTGAAGCGTTTGGATTCTCAATTCATACAGTAAATTCAATGTGTTCTTGTGGAAGTATTCCCTGTCGAAAAATTGGAAAGCCTGTCAGCGGAGGCAATCGAGACAACAGAGCCTGGATGGTTAATATGATTGAAATAAGAAAAGAATTAGAAAAAACAGGCGGAGAAAGTGAGTAATCGCATTATCACTGTTAATCGATTAGGGTTTACACACATGAAAAACCGCAACACTTATGTTAAATACTCAGACTCTCTAAAGTTTGTAGTGCATATATCCCTAGAAAGTTGGGCAGTATCTGTTGTAAAAAATGGCAAGGATTTACGCTCATTGTCGAGTGGTTTTAAAAGCGCTGAGGCGGCGATGCGTTGGCAGTCTCACTTGGTGGATGGAGGTTTAGATGAATAAGCAGGTGGGTGGTAATCATTATTTGAAATACAAAAAACAGCCCTTAATTTGGTCGCTGGATAATCACATTAACGCTGCAGAATTTATCGTTTTGCGATATTTGTTGCGTTATAAAGATAAAAATGGACTGGAAGATTTGGGCAAGGCGAGTCATTACACGAAGATATTGATGGACCAGTCTTTTGTGAGCAAAAATATCGACGCAATCGCAACTGTTAGTGATTTTTGCATTGTTAATGGATTGTTGGGCTATCAGCACGCGGCACTAGTTGCTCTATTTGACCATGATTATATTGAGGTTTTGAAAGTCGTTAAAGCCATGAGGGGCGAATATGAACCAAAATCGCATTAATCAAATTAAGCAAGCGAGCAGTTTAAGTGAGATTGTAAAGGATTTTGGCATAGCGCTTAAAGCCAATCGCGGCAAATGCCCGTTATGTGAAAGCAGTTCAAATTCGTTTAGCGTTAATAGCGATTATTTCAATTGTTTTAAATGCGGTGGCAAAGGCGATGTGGTTGAGTTTGTGCAGCAAACGCAAGGTTTGGATTTTGTAAATGCGATGAAGTTATTGGGTAATAGGGCAGGTATATCTACCGAAGAATCTATTACTAAAGCCGCAGGCGACGCACCCAAGGCGGCCGCTAAGATGTATTTAACCGAACGCGGGCTTGATATTGACGAGAGTTGGTACTCTCAGGAAATCTTTGGTTACAGCAATAAGCAATCAGCCACAGTGCGGTTTGCGATTGGCGAGACTTATTGGGAGCGTATTATCGATGCGCATTTATTTACCCACAAAGCGCATTTTAAAAAGGGTAGCACTTATAAAGGCGAATGCTGGCAACCGCCAGCGCAGCGAATTGTTAAAAATGATAGGATCTACATAACTGAAGGGATTTTTGACGCTATCGCCCTGATGCAAGGTATGAACTACAAGGTTGCGAGTGCAATGAGTACGAGTAATTTCCCGCAAAATCTAATCGACAAACATAAAGACAAGGGTATCACCTGGTGCTTGGCGCTGGACAACGGCGAGGCTGGAAGTTATGCCAGTAAAAAATGGGCAAAAATCCTGCGCGACATGGATGAAAAAGTTGAGGTTTATTATCCCTCCGACAAGCGCGATTGGAACGATTTGTATCGATCTAAAGCGCTTAATGCTGATTTGTTGGAAGATTATTGGTGGCGCGGGCAAGTGTTGGTGTCGCAAAGTGCCTCTGAGCGTATGGCTTGGCTGAGTGTTGAAGCCAGGGTAAAAAACAAATTTATACCAAACAAAAGGGTGGTTACTTTTGCAAATTGCTATTTTGGATGCTCTTTGACTGACGAAGCAAACGCCGAAGAGAACGAGCAAATTTATCAAGCTATTGAAGATAAAAATTACTTTCAAGTGGTTAATTTACTCACCCCATCAATTAAAAGCAACCGCATTGGCACAGCGGTTGCGACACTTTTATACACCCAATTTGACCCAATCGATAGCATGTATTCTTATTATTTTGACATCGCGCAAAACGGTGTTAAAAAAAGCAAAAAAGTGGCGTTGGCGGCGAATATGACAATTGACGCTAAAACTTTTCACACGGCCTTATGGGGCAAAGTAGGGCAGTCGTCGTTTAGAGGTAGCGCTGCGCAAATGAATGAAATATCAGACGGATGGGTATCTGTGCGCAAGCCGACAGTTGAAACCATTAGGCACATGGGCTATAGTCCGACGCATAAGGCTTATGTGTTTGAAAATTTTGGCTACAAAGATGGTCGCATGATTAAAGCCAACGAGCATGATTATTTAAACATCGGTAATTTAGCGCTAAAAACCACTTTTGATGGGTGGGATATTCCTAATCCTGATAATAAAAAATCAGCGTGGTTTGATGATTTTTATTTGTCAAGTGGCAACGAGGGTTTGACCGCTTTGGCTTTTTGGTGCATGAGCCTGTTCGCATCACAGGTTAGAAGTCGTAACGGGCATGGTGAAATCACTTTTTTTGAATACACGGGCATCGCCCATTCAGGCAAGAGTTCTGTTATTAGCTTCCTTTGGAAATTAATCGGGAGAGAAAATTTTGAGGGTGAGGACCCTGAAAAAATGACACCTGCGGCCTTGGCGCGCTACTTTATGCAAGCGTCCAATATTCCCGCGGTACTGCTAGAAGGTGACCGCAGTATGGTTGAGGGTCATCGTAAAAAATTCTCAATGGACCAGGTGAAAACCCTGCACAGCGGACATAGCCCTTATGGTAGAGGGATTAGAAACAACGGAATCAATATTGACAGCGTGCCGTTTCTTGGGACTTTGGTAATTTCTCAAAACGCAGCGGTAGAAGGTGAACCACAAATCCTTAACCGAATTGTGCAATGCGTGGCGAATAAAAAGGGATTTTCTCACGAGGGATTTGAGGCGTCTAAGCGCTTAAAGAGGCTCAAAGGCGAGCAAGTTATTCATTTTTTGCACGACGCACTTAGCAAAGAAAGCAAAATAATGGAAGAATACGGCATTTGGTTTGACGAATATACCGAGTTTTTACTCAATAGAAAAAACATAAAAGACGCACGAATTGCCGAGGGGCACGCGCAAATTATGGCGTTTGGAAAGTGCTTAAAATTGATTGTGCCTGAATTTGACGATCATCGATTAAAAAAATGGATTGAATTTATGGTTGACTTGGCTGTTAAACGCCAAACGGCGTGCCAGACAGATACACCATTGGTGCAGAAATTTTGGGAGATTTACGACACATTTAACGAAGAAATAGGCTCGACGGATGAATTTACGACTGTTCAATCTGAGCAGTTAATCAATCACTCAAAAGACCCTGACTTAATAGCCATTAGTTTGCCGTTGTTTAAAAAAATGGCTGAGGAAAATCGGCAGCAGATTGATGTTGATGCTTTAAAAGCGTTATTAGTCAACTCTAAGCGTCATAAATTTATTAAGCAGAAAAAAATAAATTCTGTAATACTAGGGAAAATTGTGCATTGTTGGATTTTTAAAAAATGAAAAATACTAAGCACAAGGTAGGCGACAAGTGTTGCAGGGTTGGTGAGGAAAAAATTAGGACCGTAAAAAGCGTAATTATTTTATCAAAAAATGATGAAAGTGAATTTTATTATTATTTGGGAAATGGGGTTTATGCGTTTGAAAGTGAAATTAAAACAAAGGAGAATTAAAAGTGAAGCCATTTTTCAGCTACTACGGGTCAAAGTATCGATTGTGCCAAAAAGGATTCTACCCCGCGCCAAAAAATGGCAATGTGGTAATTGAGCCATTTGCAGGCTCAGCTACTTACAGCGTGTATCACGAAGTGGAGTACGCGATATTGATTGACGCAAACCCTACTATTGTGGGTATTTGGGATTATTTAATTAACGCAACGACACAGCAAATATTGAGTTTGCCAATTTTTGGCAAAGACGGCCGTGATTACGATGAATTTGATGATGTGATGCTTGGGTTGCAACAGGCTGAAAGGTAGACGATTTAAAGAAAATGGCGAACCGAGTTTCACGCTGACAGCACAAGACAAGCATGGAGTGTTAGTTGACCAACGCATTCGCAAATTGATGCCGATTGAATGCGAGCGGTTGCAAGGTTTGCCAGATAACTGGACGGCGCTTGGTGAGGATGGTGAACAAATCAGCGATTCTCAGCGCTACAAGTGCTGTGGTAATGCGGTAACTGTTAATGTTGTTGTTGAGATTTTTAAACAGTTAATAAAAGAGTGTAAAAATGAATAATAAAAAGTATTTAAACCCGTCGAATTCGGCGGGTTTAAAAAATATTGGCAACGCAAATAAATTGTTTTTTAAGTCTTCGGAGATTCGTGATGTTGTATCTGATGTTTTAGCATTCCTGCCTGATGTCAATGATAAAAAGCCTATGCACATTGGTTTTATTATTAAGAAACAAAAAGGTTTATTTACTTATGAACCCCATCCAACATTAATTTTCAAGGGTCATAAAAAAACACACGGATTAAGTTCTGGCAACCTAAAAGCTTTAAGTGCTCAATTGGCTCAGTTACTAAATTTGGTTGAAGTTTGGGAATAAATAGCCTTAAATGTTCAAAAAATGCTGATTTTGAACACATTTTTAATATATATATAGAAAACAAAGGATTTTGAACATATGGGATATCAAAAGATATTAATAACTTACAAGCGAACCAAAAAAGGTGAGGTTGAGAAGTTTATAACAGTTGTAAGTTGTTTGCCTTCAGATGAAGGCTGGGCAAGCGACATTGTTAGCGACTTAATCCAAGACTATTGCGGGGGTGTGCATCCTTATTGGCATAGGTTTGAAAAAATTTAAAAATGAGATACATAGTCATGCAACAACGCCACAGCACCATTAAAGCTGTAAAAATTAAGGGTGATTATTTTACTAATGAAAGCGACGCTAGATGTCGACAAAAGGAACTGCAGGCGCTGCATGGCGCTACGCATTTTTTTTGGATTTTAATGTTGGTCGCTTAAAGCGCATTGGGTGCGCTAGTGTTTGTGCCTCCGCCGAAGTGATCTCCTGAGTTCTGAGGATGATTATGTGTATCGCCAACATTGATACCATTGTGACTCAAGGTTTGAGATGTGATTGCAATATTGCCCGTGGCGTTGATATTAAGATTGCCAACAACCTTAATATCAATGCCTGAATTTTTAAGATGAACAAATTGGTTGCGATTGTCGTATAGCATAACATCGCCAGGCTCGAGTGTATGTGTGTGTCGTCTGTCTACACAGCCTATGCTAATGCCTTGTGACCTATCTCCAGCGTTAAAAACCGTCACGGCTTTTGAGCCTGGCAATGGGTAAACCTCAATGCCGTAGCATTGGGCAAATTGAATATTTTTAGATGTTTCGCTATCTGAAAAATCTACTGTTTGAGAAGTTTGGTCACTGCCAACCACACTACCAACGCTCAAAATCAGTTTTAATCTGCGTATTATTTTATCCCACATGATGACCTTTAAATGTGAGTGAGGTGGTTCGATTATTGCCAGATTGATTGAATGTTGCTGTTGTTAGTAGTAGTTTTGCGCCTTTAATTGTGTACAAACTATTCGGCTTCCATAATTTGCCATCAGGGTTAAGCCAGCCTTTAAATGTGCCACTCGCAGAAATGCTTTGTGATTTTGCTAGGCTGACGATCTCATTTGCGCGGTCTTGACAAGATTGTTGATTAGTCAACGAATCAGCGATTATTTCTTGCGTGCGAGTTTTGCGCACTTCATTAACCTGCAGCGTGAATTTGTGATTGTTGTGCGCGTCAGGGTTTAAGTTGTCTTTACCTGGGTTGGTTTTTACGGTGTTAATGTGAAAAAATGCCGCTAAGTTTTCTGTGATTTTAAAGTCAGACAGGTTAGTTGGACCTAAATTTAAGTGTGAGTTATCTACATTTGCAGGCTCTACTAATGACACTGAGCCGTCGTTGTTTTCTACAAACAGCAAGTTTTGCTGTTTGGCGATTTGGTTTAGCGATTCAAAAGCCGATTCAGCAACAATTGAAAAATCTTTAACTGGTTTGGTTTTGATTTTGGTGTTGAATGTTTGCCCGAATTTAGCGAATAATTCTGTTGCTAATTCAGCCAAAGTTTTGTCGTGCGCTACAAAAGTAATTCGCGAATCAACGATGTCTTGCGACATTGAGCGACCAGAAAATGTTATTGTATTATTGTTGGCGGGTGTAGCGTGGTCGATTGAGTTGATAAAGCCTGTCATTGCGCGTGCGCTGTTAATACTTATGCTGACTTCTTTGTGTGTAGGCAGTGTTTTAAATGGGATTTGCAAACTAAATGTATCACAAATGGAATCCATAGTTTTGGTGATTGATAGCGATTGTGCCAGTACTTGCTCTGACCCAATTGTTAATTTGATGTTGTTAACTGACATATTTAACTTCGTTATCGCTAAATAAAGGATGAATTGAAGTGTTTAAATCATCAACTTCACTGCCAAGCAAATGTTTGAGTTTGTCTGCAGGCACTTGTGCGTTGACAATGTATGTCTTGATTTTTGGTAGATTGGCGTTATTGTCTATTAGTTGACGCGCTACTACAGATTTCAAGTGATAGAATTCGTTTGCAATGTCTGAGCTGGTGATTAGCGGGTTGTTAAATATTTGATTGATGCTTGATGCGTCTGTTGTTAGCTGGTCGGTTGATTTGTATTTTTTACCTTTAGAATTTTTAGACGCAAACAGCGCCTGATGCTGCTGGTTGAATGTTTGAGTGATTGAGTTGCTAGATGTTAACACCAGTGGAGTAGATTCAAGACTTTGAGAGATTGAAACCTCTAAATTATCAAGCGTTATACCGCTATTAATATACTCTTTAAAGTCTACAATCGTTTCGAATTTGTTGCTTGAGGTGTTGATAGCATTCACAGTTGAGCTTATCACTCGCTCTATGGTTTGCTTTATATTTTCAACAAGTAAACTCTGGAAGTCAACACTAAGTAAATTTATGTCGTTGTTTTGCAAAAAATTAAGACTGGTCACCACCATGTTGCGCTTGGTGTTCACCCCAGTGCTAAAGGTGTCAAAACCTACAGATAATTCCCCGTAATTAGGGTGTATTAAAATTCCAGCACCTGACTTTTCTAGTTGATTTATTAGATTGTTCGCTTGCTTAATGGCATCCACACCAAAGTGTAGCGCTGATAGTGCATAAGTTCTATTCTTAACTCCGTGTTGTTGCAGCCCAGTTTTATTATTGTTGAACTTATGCTCAGATTGGCGATGTCCACCAGTCACATCGGTGCTTTGAACACTGAATTCTATTCCATTATATGATGTTTTAACATGTCAGTCAACGAGCGACTAATTCCGCTCTACCTTCCCCTCCGTATTATTTGTTTTTGTTTTTTGAATGATGTATTTATTTTGCTATCTAAGTGATTTTATATCTTGCTCAGATAATGTTGCTGGGTCTATACCTTGATGAATTATTTTTACTATTTCAGTGTGTGTTTTAAATACACATTGGCAGCTGTTGTTGACACAAACACAATACCTTTCTGCAACTTTATTAGATAGTTTTCTTGACGATCTGATTGTCGCTGGTAACCCACAATTTGGACAAGGTGTTGTGATGATTCTCATATAACTATCATTATACAGAGTTATTAAAATTTTGCTTATTAAGTGCTTATTACAACAATTAAGGAATTTTCTTATTTATTTACCTAATACCAAAAAAACCCTGCTACTAAGCCATTCTTGTGTTTTACCAGTGTTTTTAAAAAAAAAGTATGGTTAGGGTCGGGGATTAGGTAATAAGGTAATTAATTTATAAAAATCACTCTATAACACTTGATACAGTTGACTTTTTAACAATTTCAACAAAGGTAATTATCAGGTAATCACAAAGTAATTAATTACTTTTGTTTTGGTAATTTTTTAATAATTAAATTCCTTTAAAAATCAATTACTTAACTTTGCGATTACCTTTGATTACCTTTGCATGGTAACTTTAAAAACCCTTTAGCCGCAGTATATACAGACCAATTAATCACCTTAATTACCTTATTACCTAATCCCCGACCATACCCATATTTTTTTGTTGTAATAAGCACTTTCTAAACCAAATGCCAAGAAATAAAACTTCTTAACTGTATAACTGTATAACTGTATTTACATTTTTTAAATCACACAAGATTTATGCCAAAAAACAAGCAAACATGGTATTCAATGAGTGCTAAAGACACACGGCACCATTTATATTTATGAGCAAATCGGATATTGGGGGTGTGACTGCCGCCAGTTTTGCAAAAGAATTGGTTGCGCTGGGTGATATAAGCACCATTACACTACACTTAAACACCCCAGGTGGTTCTGTTGGTGACGGCACAGCAATTTACAACGCGCTTAAAAACCATAAAGCAACAGTTACAGTTGAGATTGATGGCTACGCACTATCAATGGGTTCAATTATTGCGCTGGCTGGCGACACTATTAAAATGTCAAGTAACGCTTTATTTATGATTCACAACCCATCAGGCATTGTTTTTGGCGACGCAGAAGATATGCGCAAATCAGCAAATGTTACTGATAAGCACAAAGAAGCAATGCTTAACACTTATCAAGCAAGAACCGGCATTGATCGCAACAAATTATCAAAAATGATGGACGATGAAACCTGGTTTACAGCAGACGAGGCGCTAGACAATGGTTTTATTGACGAAGTAACAGACTCAGTAGAGCTTGCGGCAAGCGCTAATACTCAGCAGTTTATGTCTAATTTAAACCTAAAGCACCAACCAGATGGCTTTTTAAATTCAGAGCCAAACATCAAGGTTAACCCAGGGCTAATTACAGCCTTTAAAAATTTATTATCACAATTTAACAAAAACCAAAAAATAAAGGAGAGCAAGATGGACAAGGAAGAATTAAACGCACTATTAAAATCCAAGCAAGACGCAGATGCAGCTTATGCAGAAGCAGTAAAAAACAACCCTGAGCTGCTAGCGAAAATGCCAACAGAAAAGGAAGAAGATACTACACCTACTTCTAATCTTGACGACGATAAAACCGTTCAATCGTTAGTTGATAAAATTGACACCCTTACCGATCAACTAGCAACAGCCAACAAAAATCACGAAGACCTTATTGCAAAACTCGGAAATACGATTGAAAGTTTTAATCGAGACGAAGCAGACGGCGGCGCCAACGGCAACACAGACACCGACGGCGTTTATTAACCAATTTAATAATTTAATAATTCATATATCTAGGAGAATCTAACCATGAATAAGACTACAAGAAAAAATTTCCAATTAATGCTCGCCACTCAAGCTTCAATTTACGACGTTAAAGCAGTGACTGTACCATTTACTGTGACCCCAGAAAAAGAGCAACGACTAATCGGGGGCATGCAACAGACGGATGCATTTTTGAAAAAAATCAACATGGTTACTGTCGACAACATGGTTGGCGATTCTGTCATTATTGGCGTTGATGTTTTAACCGCAGGACGCACAAACACAAAACTAAATGATCGTAAACCAAACCTTGTGCATAACGGTAAAGTCAATGGTTATTCATGTCAGCAAACTAACTTTGATACAGCGCTCGAATATGCTCAACTTGACGCTTGGGGACACAAACCTCAATTTAAACAAATTGTCTCAGAAAAAACAATGCGAGCAAACTCACTAAGTTTAATCTCAATGGGTTTTAACGGTACCAGCATTGCAGCAGATACAGATATTGATAAGAACCCATTACTGCAAGATTGTGCTGTCGGATGGTTGCAAAAGTTAAAAAATCGCAACTCTGATAATTACCTTGATTCTAAAGACATTGTTATTACCAAAGAGCTAAATATTGATGTGCTTGTCAATCAAACTAAAAATTCACTTGGTGAAGTTGAAAAACATAACCCTGATTTAATCGTCATCTTGGGTTCTGAGTTATTTGAACACAATAAAGACCGCTTGTGCGCTGAAAACGCCACAAAACCAAGTGAAAAGAGCAAAACAGAGCTTAAACAAGTAATTGAAACTTTTGGCGGATTGCCCGCTTACGGTGTACCCTTTTTCCCAGCTCGAGGCATCTTGGTAACCACTTTTGAAAACTTATCAATCTACATTCACAGCGGATCTATGCGCAGACGAATTGAAGACCAACCTAAGTGCGACCGAGTTGTTACTTATTCAAGCAAAAACATTGACTATGTAGTTGAGAATTTAGACTTAATGGCTTACATTGATTCTAGCAAAGTTAAATTTGAAGGCGAATCTTAGCCAAACACTTAAAGGGGTTTATTATGAATATTTTTGCACAACACAGGGCTAGAAATGCTAGCAAAACAACTGTTAAAAAAGCACCACCAGAAGAGCATGGTGAGGTTAAAAATAACATAACCAAAACCCTACAACAATTGTTTAAGTTGGTTTTAGACGATGTTAAACGCTTGAAAGATACAGAAAAAAGCAAGCGCGATGGCTTAAAAATACAGTTAATCTCTAAGTATCAAGACTCTTTAGACGAACAATGCGCTGAAGAGAGTTGGACGGGTAATCTGTTTATTTTTTGGAATATCCTTTGGCGTTTTGATGTGGGTAATTTTACCGACGGTTGGAAATTGGCGCTACTTGGTTTTGAGCGCGGCTTAACTGCTGATAAAGAAGTTTTTAAGCGCAACTTTCCTACAATCATCGCCGATACTATTTACGAATGGGCGCAAGATACTTATGACAATGAGGAATCTGAATCGCCAATTTTGGCTGAGTTAATATCAATGCTTGAGACGGCAGACGGCTTAAACATCCATCCTGCTGTTCATTCAAAATTGTTGAAATTGCAAGCCATTCTAATCACCAAAGACAATCCTAAATTAGCGCTGACTTATTTTGAAAAAGCGACAGAGTTAGCACCAAAAATCGGCGTTAAAGGCCGCATGGACGATATTAAAAAAAGGTTAAAATTAGTTTAAAATAACTAACCCCCCGAGGGCTAGGCAAGTATTTGTTTTTTACTTTTCAAATACAAACCAAAACCCTCCCCTAATTTTATGGCTGAATACATTGGACAAAATCAAGAGCAAACAGGCAAAGACATTAGTGTTGATTTCTTCCCTGTGCTTAAAGTATCTGATTTTCAGTCAAGATTTAACAATCTAAAAGAGACTGATGTTGATGTTGTTAGTGTTGCGTTAATTGATGCAACAGACAAGGTTTCACATCATTTAAAAAAAATCAAAAGCAAGTTTAATGACTTTGATACATTTGTTAATAAGCATGAGTTGGATGACGCAGCGGTGCGTTGTTTATTTGCTCGCGCAGTCCATAATTTTGCCATGGGCGATATTTTGTCATCCAGCATCACCACGAGCGACACTAAATATGCCGAGGACCGCGTCAGTAATTTACAAGAGCGCATAAATATGCACGAGTCTCAGGCGCGCCAAGCAATTTCAATGTTGCAACGCAAGCCAACCATTTTAGCCAAGGTGGTTTAGATGAAAAAAAATGCAACAATTATTTGATGAAATTATCAAAATAAATGGCGTAAATAAAAACAAAGTCTTATCTTGGACAGAAGACATAAGACCAGCGTTCAAGTCAACAATAAACGACGATGGTTTTGTCTTGACTTACACCGCCAATTTCTTAATCCAATCAATCTCTCAAGATAACCAAGTGCTAGAGCACATCACTTTGTTTTTGTCGGCCGTAGACAGATACGATTTGGAGCCAGTGTTTAATACTGATGTCATAAATAACGGAAAATTGACCTGCAATTAACCGTTAAAATTGAAGAGCAGGCTGATTTCGTTCAAAACAAAAACGGCACATGGATAGCAAACGGCTTGAAATGCGACTTGGTTTACCAGGGTTTTGAGGGCCTGGATGTTGCTGTTGACTTTAAAGGTGCAAGCTATGTCAAATAAAAACTTTGACAATCTCAATGAATTAATCCAAGGCTTGGCGCTTAATAAAGTGCAAGCAACCAAACTCAACAAGGCGGCGGGCAACGCTATGCGTAGAGTTGTTCGTGCTAATTTAAAAAATCAAAAAGACACCGATGGAAAACCGTTTCAACCCAGAAAAATTCAAAAATTCAACCTGGCAAAAAACGGCAAAATATCATTAAATAAAAAAATGTTTAGAGGCGCATCTCGCTCACTAAATCAAGACGCAAACGCAGACGGTGTGTCCGTTGGCTATTCTAGCGTTGCCGCTAAGATATTAAAAATTCACAACGAGGGCGGCAAGGTCGCATTTAGAAGAGGTTCAGGCAAATATGTCGCCTACGCCATGCCAAAGCGTGAATTTTTAGGTTGGTCAGATTCAATGACTAGCGAAGTTAGAGATTCAATTATTAACGAATATTCAAAATTACAAGGAGCACACTAAAAATGCCACAAACCACATTTAAACTTGAGCCAACCAAGGCGGAAACCGAAGCTCTTGTGCTGGATCCTATTACCAAAAAACCTTTAAAAGAAGGCGAAACCAAACCTAAAAACACATTTTGGATGGCACGCATTGCTGAGGGCGATGTGAGAATTGTAAAAGAAAACATTAAAAACAAGGAGAAAAAATAATGTCAAATATCAGCTTTAACGAAGTACCGAACAACATTAGAGTCCCGGGCGTTTACATTGAAATAGACCAGTCTTTAGCAAATAATGCTGAAGACTTGCAGCAGATTTTAGTGATTGCACCCAAGGGCACTGCAGCCGCTAATAAAGTATTCCCAACTACCATTCCCGATGACGCGCTAAATTTATTTGGTGAAAATTCAGATGCGCACAAAATGGTCACCACTATTTTTGCACAAACCAAAGCGCTGCCGATTAACACAATCGGTGTTGATGGTAATAATATTGGTGCAGCGTTGGCCGCCATTGGCGATACCCAATATCATTATATTTTTAGCACTTTTAATGACAAAGCAAATATTGATCGCCTTGCTGATTTTTTAAAAGAGCGATTCGATGCCATGGCACAAATTCCTGGCATTGGTTTTGTTGGCAAAAAAGGCACGAGTGCAGAAGTGAATGCGTTTTCAAAGCAATTTAATTCGCCATTTGTCTCTATCGTAGCGATTAACAGCCTTGTCTCTACGGTTTCAGAATCTGTGGCGGCTTATTATGGCTAATGTGCGCACTCATTAGCGATTGACCCGGCTCGCCCATTGCAAACACTTCAGTTGCACGGCATTAAAACCAATGCAACAACAGAATGGACGCCGACCGAACGCAACTTAATGCTTTACTCAGGCTCATCAACTTACACCACTAACACCGCTGGCGATGTTTTTGTTGAGCGCCCGATTACCACTTATCGCGAAAATAACGCAGGCGTGGCTGATGACTCGTATCTTGATGTGATGACTGTTGCCACAGCAATGTATTTCCGCTCCAAGCAGCGTAGTCGAATTTTGAGTCGTTATCCGCGTCATAAATTGGCAAAAGACGGTACAAACTTTGCCCCTGGCCAAGCAATCTTAACGCCAAAATTATTCAAGTCAGAAATGTTTGGCTTATATCGTGATTTAGAATTGGCAGGCATTGTGCAAGATTTTGACAATTACAAGACCACTTTTGTTTGCTCAATCGATCCAAAAAACCCAACGCGCATCAACTATCAAGACCAGCCAATATTTGTTAATGGCTTGATTATCGTTGCCGGCAAAATTCAATTTCGTAAAAATTAAAGGAGAATAATATGGCTATTATTACATCAAGAGGCACGCTAGATATCCCATCAATGGGAAGATTACCGACTCAAAAAGGCATTACTTACGGCTTCGGCAACCCGAAGCGCGAACCTGTTATGGGTGACAGTGGGCTACTTGGTCACACTGAAGAATACACAGATTCAGCAATGATTAAATGCAAGTTGAGTGACACCAGTGCGCTAGATAAAGAGAAACTGCAAGCTGTTGTCGATGAAACGGTAACGCTACAAGTAAATAATGGTCAAGCCTTTACGCTCAACAATGCGTTTATGGCTGATGTGGTTGAAGTGGACACATCAAGTGGTGACATTGAGGTTACTTTTTACGGTTCAGAATTAATCGCAATCTAATGATTAACGGTTTCTCGCTTGCAGCGTTGAACTTAGTTACAACGATTGACGGTTTACGCCACGCTGTATTAGAATCAATTTTTAGCGATGCCAAGGCTTACGATTGGCAAGCTGAGCGCTTTGGTAATTCTGATCATCGAGGATGGTGTTTTGAATCGCAACTTAACGAGCATGGCTCAAAAATATGGTTATTGCTTCGAGAGAAGAACACGCCAGAAACGCAGGCAACGCTTGTTGGTTACATCAACAAGGCGTTGGATTGGGTTAACGAATACGGGCGTTTTGAGTTGATTACCGAGCGATCACTTAATCGCATTAACTTTCAACTGACGGTTCATTACCGCAATTTAACCATCGAGGTGGAAAGTGAAGACTGATTTAAAGAGCATTATTGAGCGAGTAATCGCTGATTTTGAATTTTCAACTGGCGAAAAGGCTGACGCTAATCAAGTAATTGAAGCGCTAATCGGCGCGTTTAGTGGTGCAAATCATGCAATTTATCGCTATATTGATAATCGCTTAAATCAAATGTTCCCTGCTTTAGCTGATGAAGACTGGCTAAAAATATGGGCCAGCATCACTAAAACACCAAGGCTAGATAATGAAGCGATTGACAGTTGGCGTAAACGCATTAACGCCGCCCTGGCTGGTCGAAATAGGTTTGGTCGCACAGAGGATTTAATAGCGTGGGGCTTACTATATGATGATGTAACTTTTGTCTATGTTCAGTCAAACACCCCTGAAAACGGCATAACCACTTTGGTTTTAGGCTCTAATGACATACTCAGCGACGCGCGCAAATCGACATTATTAGACGAAATATCGGAAAACATGCACGAGGGCACATTTTTAATGCTGAAACAATCAGAGCCACAGCCTGTGAATTTTGAAATTACCGCCGACGCGCAATATCGTCAATTAATCGAAAGCGCTTTAAGTAAATTTATCAAAAATACCAATGGCGAAGCCGATGCGCAGATTACTATTGCAAAAATTCACGCACAAATAGAGTCCGTCACAGACGTTTATACTTTACATCAGCCAGCGCAAAAAATAACCGCGCAAAACAGCAAGCACTTGGTTTTAGGAGTTATAACATGGCAGTAGAGTTATAACATGGCAGTAATTGACACCAGCAGAAGTGCAGCAGACTACTCAAAAGCCATTAAGCAATTGTTGCCGCCTGGAAAATACTGGGAATCAGCACATGCAGGCAAAGTGACTGACACATTGTCTGAAGAGTTGGCGCGAATTCACACTCAGATAGATACAAAATTCACAATTAGCGCATCAAAAGTAAGCATCGGCTGGAAGCGATCAGATTGGGAGCAGATTTTAACAGACGCAGGTTTGAGTGATTTTAAAGTCACTTCTAATCACCGACTTGGCTTTATTGCGGGCGACAATACAAGCACTCAGCTAGGCTCATTTGATAATTTAAAACTGATATTTATCAGCTATCCAATCAATCAGCTAGATTTATTCACAGCATCAATTCCAACGCTTCAAGCACACAAATTAACCGACACACGCATTCAAGTCTGCCATCCAATCAACATTTCAGGATTAATGAGATGTGGCGAATTAAACGATCATCTTTTGGTTTGAATAAGCCCTTTTACAACAAAATAATTTTTATCAATAATTTAAAATAATAATATGCATAAAATCGACACACCTAACGCAAATAACAACAAATTTATAGACCAAGACACGGCTAACGGCATTGTCGGCACTTCAGCGTCTGCAGCTTGGCTCAATTCTGTTCAAGATGAAATTATCAGCGTACTTATTAAAGCAAATATTGTTCCAAACAAAGCAACTGACAATCAGCTTGCAGATGCTATTAAACTTATTGCAAAAGATCAATTAGGAAGTGTGGACACAAGCTTTTACGCACTGAAAAATGGAGACGCAACTAAAAAATTCAAGGTTGCTGACGCTACAAACAATAACGAAGCAGTCAACAAAGGTCAAGTAAACGGCATTGCAATTTCTTTTGGGTCAATTCAAGTATCAGGTTATGTAAATAATTATGATGGAATAATGGATTGGACAGCCCCGAGCGGTTCTGTTATTGTTGGTGTTTATTCTGTTCACAGTAACCAAGCAGAAGACAGAAGATTTAAGTACAAATATAGAAGTATTTCAATATCAAACATCTAGATAAAAAAGGGGACAAAATGTATCTACTACTAAATGATGACAAAAGTGTAAATTTCGCAGGCAGTCATCCAATCGATAAAACGTTAGACACTAAAGGGCTAACGCTGGTTGAATTTAAAGATACGCCACTTAATGGGGTGATGGATGGTATCGACATATTCGAGGCTTTCTGGGACAAAGATAAAAAGGCTCTTGTTGATGAATTCGGAAATGTATTTAAGTCTTTCAAAAATGAAAAATGGGTAGAAGATACTGAAGCCAAAACAAAAGCAGAACGCGAAAGCAAACAAAACGCAATCATGGATAAGGTATCTAAAATAATCGATGATGAGTGTAAAAAGAAAATTTATTACGATGGTCTTGGATTCATTAATGGTGCGTCAAGTGCCTCAAGACACCCATTTCACCCGGATGGTGAAAAGTTACTAAAATGGACTGATAAAGTCTGGAAGAAAGTAAGTGAAATAAAAGCGGGAATTAATGATGGTTCAATTGATATTGCAACAATCGATGTTGAAGTAGAGATTGGAAAAATAGCGGTATAGTAGTAAGCAGTGCATGTTACTGTAAATTTAATAAAATAAGGAGGTAAGATATGAGTATAGGTTCATTTTTAGAGGATGTCGGAAACACAGCAGAGGATATTGGCTCTACCGTAGGAGATGTCGGCACTGGAGTTGTGGATACCTATAACGGTGTTAAAACTGTACTAGGTGATATTAAATCTGCAGTGGGGGATATTAAATCTGTAGTAGTTGATGTCAAAACTACGGTACTTGATATCCAAGAGATAGTAAGTGATGTTACAGACGCATTGGATGACATCACAACCGTGGTTGGTCTTGGTAGAAATCCTGTGGCAGGTGGTAGACGCAATCCTGTGGCAGGTGGTGGGCGCAGGCGCAGGCGTCGTAGGAGATAGAAGCACCGCGAGTAAAGCAGTGTGTATTACTGCGAATTTAATTTAATAAGTAAGGAGAAATAATATGTTCGGTTTTGTAGGTAAACTTTTTAATAATGTAGTAAACGAGGTCAGTAAGGTGCCAGATATTGTCGTATCTGAAGTTAACAAGATACCTGATACTGTTAACTCAGTTGTGAGGGATGTAGAAAAGGAAGTTAACAAAATACCTGATACTGTCAATTCCGTAGTAAATGATGTACCAGGTATTATCAACTCTGTAGTAGATGATGTGGCAAAAGAAGTTAGCAAGGCACCAGATATTGTCAACTCTGTAGTAGATGATGTGGCAAAAGAAGTTAGCAAGGCACCAGATATTGTCAACTCTGTAGTAGATGATGTGGCAAAAGAAGTTAGCAAGGTACCAGATATTGTCAACTCTGTAGTAGATGCCGTACCTGACCTTGTCAACTCTGTGGCGGGGGAGGTCCAATCCACATTGGAGGATATCAAATCTGCGGTGGAGGATGTGCCAGACATTGTTAACTCTGTAGTGAAAGAGGTAAAATCCGCATTAGAGGATATCAAATCAGTAGTTGCTGATTTGCCAGACATTATCAAATCTGTAGCAGACGCAGTGCCTGAGATTGCCAATTCTGTAGCAGATGATGCACCTGAAATTGCCAACTCTGTAGCAGATGCTGTATCCGATGCTGTATCCGATGCTGTACCTGACATTGTCAACGCTGTAGCAGATGAAGTCAAATTTGTAGTAGACGCTGTACCAGGTATTGCCAACACTGTAGCAGATGCGGTACCAGGTATCGTCAACTCTGCAATTGGGGGTGTCAAATCCGAAGTAGATGGAGTCAAATCTGTAGTAGAGGAAATCAAAACTACTGTTGAGAATATCAAATACGAAGTAGAAAAACTTAAAAAATCAAATACATCTGAAAGACGCAAACAGAGGCATGAATTATGGCGATAACAAAAGCAAACATCGTAATAAACAAAGGGGATTTTTGGGTTTAAGTTTTAGATAAGGAAGGCTTTGTAATTGTGAATAGCAATTGTCACTTTGCATACGCTGACGCAAAGCCAGCAGATGCTTTTAACGGAAATTTTACGGCCGATAGACAAATAAACAATATCAACAATTCAAAACTCTGGATAAAAGCAACTAGCCATTATCCAACTGTTGTAATACCGAACGAGGAATAAGACGGCAGGATTTTCAATAGGGGGTAGCACTGGTGGCACTGCGGTTGTATCAAAATTAGTAAGCCCAACGGACTTCTCAGATGTTACTACTGCATTGAGTAACCCCGCAGTGGCAGGTAGTCAAGCGGGTGATTTTGTTAAAGTCGCTGGGGATATTCATGAGGTCATAAAAACTAGCCCAACTGCAGTCGCTGATTTAGTGCGACTTGCTGGTGGCACTGCTGGCAGGGGGGTTTTTGTATTATGCGAATAACGAAATGTCCTGGGATTCGACAGTAAATTACTCAAACGGTAATATTGCCAGCCGACGGCACAAAGACCATAACTGTTACTCGTAATTATAATGCGACTGGAAATATAACAACGACCGTATTAAGTGGTGATGCGCCCAACGGTGTCGATTTAACAGAGACACGAACTTATGATAGCAACGGAAACATAACTAAAAAGGAGTACACCTAATGGCATTTACATTAAGCGGAAGCATTATTACTCAAACTGGAACAGATACTAGTTTATCGGGATTAACTAGTATCAGTGCTGTGGTGAAAACAACACAAGGCGCTAGCACTAGAGAGTTTAGTCTTTATGACATTGGCAACCGTAAATTAGTAGTCAGTGGTACTTTATCAATAAACGCTCCTAAAGAGCAACTACTAATTGGCTCTTCAGCACCACGAAATTGCTTGATAGTCAGAGGCACTTTAAACATCAACGATACTGAAACAATCAACGGTTTTGTCAGGACACAGAAAAGAGTTGCAGTTAAAACGACTTATGGTAGGCTCACCTGTTGCAGTGATTATTCATTAGAAGTATCTGCAACAGGCTCACTTATCATGCGAGGCGGGGCAATAGAAATGGCTTCAAGTGTCTATTTTCACGCAACTTCTACTATCGACATTGAAAACGGTAGAATTGAATTGGTAGCAACACCAAACGCAAACTACCAGATTAGACAATATTCTAATAATTTCAAAGCAACAAACTTTGAACTTGTTAAATACGCAATGACAATGATTGGTAAGCCTGTTCTGTTTACTGGATACACTCCTACACAATGCAATGAGGGTATTGGTTTCAGTGGTGATTCATCTGCTGATGAGTATATTTTTAAAGATTTTGGAGGAGGTCATCGAGGCAATCTTAGAGATTTTGCCCTTTGGGATAATAAAAAGTGCAAGGTGGTTAATTCTAAAACGGGAACAGATATTGTCGTTGCTAATCACGTGGCTGGTAATAGTGGCTCAAAAGGGACTGTGTCTGTATTTAAAGAAATAACAACAAGCATTACGGATAACAATGGTGTAATTAATGATGCTGTTGTATTTATTAGAGATACAGACAATGGAAAAAGAACAGACGGAAATGGTTACACTTTTTCACCAGACAGGACTTATTACGAAACTGTAACAAACGGCAAAATTCCAACGACAAGTATATTACTTGGTGTTGTTAATGAACCAAGTTATGACGCTAGCCCTGATTTTGATTATAGGGGCGTAAACGGGGATAATTCTGATATTTTTAATGTGCACATCTGTAGTTACTTACACAAATATAAGCGGGTAGAAATGGCACTTAAAGGTTTGGGCACTGCCGACATCTCTGAAGCGGTCTTTGCCGACACAAAAATCTCACAAAAAGATATGAGCATTGTTAGTACTTATACAACAATTGATAGTGCATCAATGCTTTACGATTACTTAAAGTATCTAAAAACACTTGAAGCAAACATTGAAAAGCCTTCAATCGACAAGCAATTATTAGCGATAACAGGCACAGTAGCAACTATATCATCTGGCTATTCGCTAGTCAGAGACCAATCATTATCGGGTGCACCAGTACAAGTTACTGGTACACAAATCAAAGTCAAGACTGGTGCTAACGGGTTGCGACAGGATACCACTGCTGACAATTTATCAGGCACTGTTACTGCAAGTTTTGATGGGCACACAACCCTTGTATATGTTAACTCCAATGGTAAAGTCAATTGCAATTTCTCAGGAATTGACAATCAAAACTTTGGTCATAACTTAAGTGCAGTGTTTTATAAACTACCTGCTGACGCCAACTGGACAAAACAAAGCGTATCGGGCGACACTGGAACAATTGAAGTAACTGCGAATACAGACTACAACATTAAAGTGTACAGTGCGGGGTATACACACCAAGAATTCAATATAAATAGTGGTGATTTTGGGATTAGCAAGGATGTTAAACTTGTCTCGATTAAAGACAAAAATGGTGCAAATTTGTATACTAAACCAATCAATCAGACTTTATACAATGCAACATCCTATCATGCAACAACAAGGTCAATGCGTATCACTATTGAAAGCACCAGCGAACAGCAAACTTATGACTTTAATACATCGTTTAGAGTGTTGCAAGATACTACTCATAATGCAACTTTAATCGGAACATTTGCTGATGCTATTTATGTTAATGTTGATGTTAATGTTAATGTTGATGTTAATGGTTTTATTGTACCCCTTGGAAATTTCCTGAGTATTACCAAATCTTCTGCCACTCCGAAAGTACACTTAGGTGTTTTGTTTGAAAGAGAAGATGGAACTTCGATAGAAATTGGCGCTATCAAGAAATTAGACGGTACAGATTTAGAAGTAGGAGGAGTAAAACGATATCATTTGCAGGACGGCATTACTGTAACGAACCTTACACAAACCAATACTGTTACCAATGTTTTAACAAGAGGTGTGTTTGATAGCGTAGTAAATTCAATACCTGCAAAAGTCAATGAAGCAGTGACCGATTTGCCGACAACAGCAGGAGTTAGGCAAATAGTAAATAATGCCGCATAGCAAGGGACATAATAATGAACATACAACTGCTAAAATTGACAGGTATCAACAAAAGAAAGTTTATCGTTACAGGTAAAGATTTATCGTTGTTCGGTGTTAAGATTGAAAATGGTTTTGAGTCTGATGGTGAAAGCGTCCCAAGACTCTTTATTTTAACCCTTGCAACAGCACTATTACTATTTGTAAAATTGCCAGATTATCTGTCTAATTCACTCATCCTTTTTAGTTTTTTCACGGGCATATCGGACAATATGGGTTGGTTTATGAAACCTGCAGTTGTCCATGATTACAGGTACGGAAAAGCCAGCACTTTGTTTGGTTGGATACCAGCAAACTTCGAATACTTGTCTAATATGCTCTCTAAGGTAGAAGAATTAGTAGTAAAAAATCCGAATGAATTTGTCTTTCCAAGAAAAATTTACCATATGGTTTTAGGCACCATTATGGCAATCGTTCATTTTTTAGGGGTGATGGCTTTTGGGTGGATTATTTATTATAAATATTTGATTAGCAATAAAAGCAAGGGCAATAATGAGTAAAGTACTTAAAGATATTGTCGGGCAAATTAAGAGAGATGGTCTTAAGAAGATAACCAAAACTATCTACCTAGGGGCTTTTATGTTTTTAACCTACCTTCTCGGGGAAGCAGAGATTGCCAGGGAGTCCATGCTCCACGCCAAGGATTTCGATTGGGGCAGTCCATTAGTGCGACTAGACCTAGTTGCATTATTAACCGCGCTGTCAATAATTTTTATCTATGTTTGGTTTACTGTAATCCATTTTAAAACAAAGATTATCGCAGAATACAGTCATAGTAAGATGTTTGCATTTACCCAAGCAACCGTATTCGCTCTTAGTGCTGGCGCTTTTTTATGCTCCAATCATTTTAGCTTCCGAATAATTCCGCAGGAATTGAGCGACCTGCTGTACGACATCAAGGATGTATTAACATTCGCTATTATAATGGTTTTCTTGTTGGATGCTTTTTGGTTTAGTAAGGTGCTAATGAAGGACAATGCTTGATATTGTATATCTGATACTGCAAATAGCCTACATAGCATTAGTAGCGTGTATCCCGTTTTATTTACTGTTTTTTAACAAAAGAAAATGAAAATTAAAATACTATTAATTATGTCTGCGCTACTATCATCTTGTGTCTTAGATAGTTTCAATGACACAATAGAAACTGGAGCAAACGCAACTAAAACTGTCGCGACGGGCATTGCTATTAAAAAAACAGGTGATGCAATCAAAATATTAGCAAAGTCTAATATTAAAAAGCAGGAAAATAATGCGCTAAGAATTAAAACAGATGCAACAGCGCTTCAAACAGCAGTGGCGATTTTGTTTTCTATTGAATCTGAAAAGGATAGAATAGCATTAGCAAAAAAATTGTTAGAAGCGAAGTCAAAAAAGACTTTACAAGAGAACTTAACAAAACGGGCTGAACATCAATCAAACAGATATTTTTGGTCGATACTTGGCGTTTTAATCGGGTTTATTTTAAGTGTTGTATTAAAATCGTTTAGTTCTACACTCAATAAAGTTAACGCAGATATTAAATTTAATCATTAAAAAATAATGCGCTTAAATCAAAAGCAAAATAAAGCACTCGATTTATATTTAGCCGCAATTCCCAATGCCAGCGCTAAGTAAGCAGCAAAAACAAGCACTGGAGTTGTTCTTATCAGCAACTTCTATTGTTGATATTGCCAAGGCAACGGGCGTTGCGCGCACAACCGTTTCCGCATGGATTAAAAAATTTAATTGGCAAATTCAGGCTGATTACAAACCACTTAAACAACAAATATCAGAGCGAATTCGCGTGCTATTAAAAGTGATGGATAAAACTTGCGAGCAAAACAAAGAGTTAAAAACACTGCTCGCTTGCACTAGCGACGATTACGCACAAAGATTAGACCCAAAAGCACACTCTGAAGGGCAAGGCAAGGTCGATAAAAGCAAAAAAGGCAATAAACTGGTTAAAGTTAAAAACAGTTTTGAAGGTGTTACGCAAAAAGATTTTGACGGTAAATTTGATTCACTACTACTAGGCTATCAGCGCAAGTGGCGAGAAGCAAAAATCGCACATGCAAAAGGTGAGTTTATTGAAGACGCAAAGGGCAAAAAAATCAAAATGCCACGCACCAGGGCAATACTCAAATCACGCCAAATTGGCGCCACTTGGTATTTTGCCGCTGAGGCCTTTGAGGATGCTGTGCTGACTGGTGACAATCAGATTTTTCTATCAGCATCACAAAATCAAGCGTTCATTTTTCGCACCTACATTCGCCAATTCGCAAAGGATTGGTTTGATGTTAATCTAAAAGGCACGGATTCAATCGAGCTGTGGAATGGCTCTACTATTTACTTTTTAGCAACTAGCGCACGCACCGTGCAAGGCTATCATGGCCATACCTATATGGATGAATTTTTCTGGATGCAAAATTTTAACGAGTTTAAAAAAGTCGCAACGGGTATGTCGTCGCACAAAAAATGGCGACGAACCTACTTTTCCACACCATCCACACTGAGTCACCCTGCGTATGGTTTGTGGTCAGGTTCGCGCATGAAAAATGTAAAAGACAAAGACAATGTTGACATCACAAATAAGCATCTAAAATACGGCGAAATTGGCTCTGACAGAATTTGGCGAATGGTTACAACTATTACTGACGCTGAACAAATGGGGTGCAATTTCTTTGATATTGACGAACTAAAAGACGAGCATTCAAAAGCCGAATTTGACAACTTATTCTTATGTAAATTCGTTGACGATGCCGACTCAGTTTTCAAATTAACCAAATTACAAAAAGGCGTGGTTGAGGCTGGCGCTTGGGACGATTTCAACCCTAAATCCTCTTAGCCTTTTGCCCAGCACCCTGTGTGGCTAGGTTACGACCCTGCTCGCTCAAAAGACGACGCATCGCTTGTTGTTATTGCCCCGCCGTTGCAAGCGGGTGGTAAGTTTAGATTGCTTGAGCGCCATAGCCGAGCGAGTTATTCACTTAAAGTAACTTGATATGCGTCAAGAAATCTACGGCATACCCGAGTGGTTCGCCGCGGTTTCAAGTACGCTATTGAGCGAATCCGCAACCCTATTTAGACGCAAATATTACAAAAACGGCGCGCATGCAGGCTTCTTACTGTATGTTAATAGCCCTGCTATCGGCGAAGAGGAAGAAGAAGAAATCAGCGAGCAGCTAAACTCATTTAAGGGCCTTGGTAATTTTCAAAACATGTTCATTAACGGACGAGGCACGGAAAAATATAGGCCTGAGCTTATCCCGATTGGTCAAATTGACGCTAAAGACGAGTTTTTAAATATCAAAAACGCAACACGCGATGACATCATGGCAGCGCATCGCGTGCCACCGCAATTAATGGGCGTGATGCCATCGAACATGGGCGGATTTGGCGATGTCAAAAAAGCGGCCGCCGTATTCTTTGCTAACGAAATCACCACATTGCACACTAAGTTATTATCAATCAACGACATAGTCGGACAAACCGTCTTTACAACCCAACCTTACGAGCTTTTAAAAGAGGAAAAAACATCATGAAAAATCAAACAATAACACTATCAACTGCTGTGGAAATCAACGGCAAAAAAATCAAATCTATCACTTTAAGAGAGCCAATGTCTGGCGAACTTCGGGGTTTGTCAATGCTTGAAGTCGTGCAACTTAACACCGACGCCATCACTACGCTTGCACCGCGTATCAGTGACTTAACTGAGACTCACATGGTCAACATGGGCGCATCTGATTTGCTGGCTGTTGGCGGGGCAATCCCAGCAAAAACACAGGCACATAGGCACGCAGACACAGACATACATCACAATGTACATACACCACACACCACACACTACACAATGTGTAGTTATTTAATTACAACACTACACAATGTGTAGTTATTTAATTACAACACTACACAATGTAATGATAATGCATTGTGTAGTTATTTAATTACAACACTACACAATGTAATGATAATGCATTGTGTAGTTATTTAATTACAACACTACACAATGTGTATTGGTGCATATATGTAAGCACACCAGCACATACAGGCTTAATCAACCATACATTGTGTAGTGTAAAGTAAAACTTTACAATGTACTGTTGATTATGGAAAATGATTTCTAGAACCGTTTTTTAAAGGGGGTAAACTTTTTGAGTTTTCTTGCTTTTCTAAAATTACTGTAAAATCAATGAGTTAAGGGCTATGCGATGTAAAGTTTTAAAACGAGTTCAGCACAGGGTAATATACGGTAAATTTCCAATGGCTTGAAAGTAGCAGTGTATCAATGTTTTACTAATAAATAGGTGAAACCAGTACATAAAAAGGGTGTATTTCCATTATTTGAAAAACTCATATCGCGATATGAAAATTTTAAGAATTCACAACGCTCACGCAAATACATGCAAAAACGCCCACAAGCCCCGTCCTTAAAGGCTTACAAGCGTTTTACCCAACAATATGAATAATTCCTGTTTTAGCCCATTTTGTCAAAAAAGCCTATAGCAGTAGGGTATGCAGACCATTGAAAAAATATCAAATTCTTACCTGTTTCCAATATTTCTGATATTCCCCTGCACTTTCTACATTATTCCAATTAATTTAACTTTACACTGAGCAGTCATACCAATGGTTTTAACACTCAATGTAAATGCGGGTTTTTTCGCACCTGCCAACTGATACCAGAATCAGTTGAGCAGGCATACGCAGATATCTCAGTCGTGTTTCATTGGCAACCAAGCGAAATGGACACAATGAGCCTTGATGAGTTAATGAGTTTTAGGAAAATGGCGCAGGAGCGCAACAAATATGAGTAAATTAGATCTAAGTTTTAGTCTAAAGATGATTGACAAAATCACTGAGCCAGCTCGCCGCGCGCAAAAAGCACTTGGTGGCACTGGTACAGCTCTTGACAAGTTACAAGCTAATCTTAAAGACACTAAGGCTCAACAAGCAAGTTTAGATGCTTTTAAAAAGACAACTCAGCACGCCAATAAAAACAAAGAGGCTATTGCAGCACTGAATTTGACGCTTAAAGAAAAAGGAAAATTAACCACTAGCCAAGCCGCCAAGCTCAAAAAACTCAACGGACTAAACAGCGAATACACTAAGTCGTTAAAGTCGCAATCTGCTAGCATTAAAAAAATGGGCTTATCCACCAAAAACCTAAAGCAATCAGAAAAAGCACTGCAAGCGAGCCGCGAAAAAAGCATTAGGCAGATAAAAAAATCAACAAGCACACTAAAAAATTAATAGCGCTTAGATCTAAATTAAAAAGCGTTGCAAAAATGGGGGCTATTGGTGGCGTTGCTGCCATCGCAGGCGTCGCTAAACTCGGCCGTGTGTTACGATCAACAGCAGACGAGATGGACAAAATGCACAAGCAGGCTAAAAACTTGCAATTACCACTGGACCAATTCCAGGCGCTAAGACATCAAGCGGAGCTCGCAGGCGTTGCTAATGACGCATTAACAAAGTCATATCAAACATTTAACAAAAATTTAGGCGAGTTAAAAACGAAAAAAAGTTCATTGATGTCAACAGCACTCAAAGACTTTGATCCAAAATTACTTGAAGCGATGAAAAATGCTAAAGACTCAACTGCAGCATACGACTTGGTGCTGGTTAAAATGCAAAGCATGACAGACGCTTCTAAAAAAGCCGCCCTGGCAAACGCTGTTTTTGGCCGCAATGGTAAAGATATGCTCAATATGCTCAGCGAAGGTACCGACGGCCTGGCAAAAGCAAAAGCCAATCTTGCTGCGCTAGGCGGTGGGCTCACGGCAGAAGATGCCAAAGCCGCAGAAGACTTCAACGACTCAATTACACGCATGGGGCAAGCGTTTGACACCGTTAAGTTTTCCGCATTCACGCCAATCCTTAAAGACTTGACGGGCTTATTTGAGCGATTAGTCGAAAAAATGAAAGACAAAGCTTGGCGTGATGACATTACTGCAAAATTAAAAGCAGGGCTTCAGGGCGTTATGTCTACTGTTAAGTCTGTGATTAAAATATTTCAAGCTTTAGCACCAGCGATTAAATTAACTTCACATTAGTTGCTAGCGTCATGGTTGCAGCCAAAATACCCGCCATAATCGGCGCAATATCGACGGCTTTTACAGCGCTAAAGGTCGTTATGCTCGCTAATCCTGTGGTTGCCATCGTTACCGCTATTGCCGCTGCTGCTTATCTGATTTACGACAACTGGGAGGGTATTAGCGGTTTTTTCACTGGAATTTGGGACGGAATTAAGAGTGTTTTTTACTCGGGAATTGTTTTTATTGTTGAATCAGTTAAGCGAATAACAGCGTTAATTCCCGATAAATTCTTGCCAGATTCAATGTCAGCTGAAAGCCTTGATAAAACCATTGCAAAATACAAGACGCTTTCAAGCACTATTAAAACCAACGATATTGCTAGCAAAATATTGGTAAACAACAAGCCTCAGCCCGCGCAAAAATCAACGGTCGAAGTTAATGTTAAAATAGACTCACAAGCCCCTGCCACGGTTGAAAAAGTCAAAACCACTGGATTTGCAAGTGCAAATCTTGATCTTGGCAATTTTGCCACGGCGTATTAAAACATTTGCAAACTTTAAACAATACTAATATGAATGAAATTATTTTTAAATCTGTTGATTGCTGTGAAAATTGCGAACATTCAACTACAAGAATTCCTTTTGGCTGTCGTGACAGCGACGAATATTCTAAAATTTATTGTCAAAAACTTAGCATAACGACTCGTGCTAATAGAAAGTGCAACATCTTTGAAGTTGAGAATCCCATCGATGTCAATTTGAAAGAAGAGAGAGAAGCAATTGAACGCAGCAAAAGAAAACTTAGGAGAGGTTTATACGGGGTTAGTAAACCTTGGTGAATTTCAAGAGCGACAATCGGCTTTATTTTAAAAATCAACCTACTTTTAAGTTAGAAAAGATAATATAAGTATTTATATTATCTTTTTTTTTGCCATAAAAAAACCCTACTCCCAAGCCGTTTCCAGTTTATTTTTGATTTATTTAATAAAAAGACTTGACAATACGCCTATTAGGCGTATAATGATTTTAAAGGTTAAGGAAACTCTACTGACTAAGCAGAACTTAGGTTTTTAGGAGAAATAAAAATGCTAGTAATTTACGAGAAAAGCGGAAGTAATTTAAAAATGGTTTGGACTTGCGATGACGAGAGAGAGTTTATCTCAAGAATGGATGAGGAGTGCACAGATAGAGAGATAAACACTTATGAAGATGCGTTTGATGCAATTGATGCTGACCAACCTTTTATCAAAAACACAGATGACAATGATTTCATTAATGAAATCATTGAGGCTTTTAAATTTTTTATTGAGGATTTGAACGAAACAGTAGATTTATACGATTTTTCAAAATTTGATAAAAATTATCCATACGAATTACTACTTGAAGTTGATAATGTTAATGGCACTGACGGAGTATCGTTATTAGATTTAATCAATGCTCATAACAATAAGGAATAACATGCCGCACTGGAAAACAAAAGACGAAATTACACTTTGTGTTGATGGAATTTCTGAACAATTTAAAAATATAGTCTTCGTTGACGATAAAGGTAACGAATTTGCAACGATGTTTGATGCAAGCGAAGAATACGAATACGCCTTATCGCAGGGCGTTGAAGTGTCAAACGACGAAATAATTGTTATTAATTTCTTGTCAAAACATTACCCAACCGAAACAGCAATAGATGTCGTAACGGCGTTTAGATTTCAGACTGCTGACGATAAAGTTGATGCTAAATACATGCTTGCGCCAACTCTTAAAGAGGCAAGGCAAGATTTTGACTGCGTAGACTCTCAAGATATCAAAGAATTTCTTTTTGAAAATGGGTTTTCAGCAAGTAAATTTGCTAAAGAAATATTGGTGTCTGAGCGAACGATTCAGCATAGATTTAATATTAACGATGAAAGGGAGTTGAGCCTTTCCGAGAAATATCTCGCTAAAGTTTTGCTTTATTCAAAATAAATCTACTTTGGTTTTAAAGTGGTCGAATTCGAACACTTTAAAAAATGACGACAAAATGACGACGAGAAACAACTTAAAAGGTTTTGAAACGCTTTAAAACCACTTGCTTTTTATTTTATTTACTTTAAAGCAAGGTGTTTCAAGTGTTTTTAAGTCTTTTTAATGCTCTTTAATTCGGAGTTCGATTCTCCTAGGCGATGCCAAACATTAAAACGGTTTAATTTTTAATTGAGCAGTTTTTTTTCGCCTTAAAAAAGTGTAAAATATATTCGTCCCGTTCGTCTAGCTGGCCCAGGACTTCAGGATTTCATCCTGACGACAAGAGTTCAAATCTCTTACGGGACGCCAAATTATAAAAAACACATTTATGAGTCAATTAAATATTATTATTCCAGATCGCCTCATTGGACAACGCATTGACAGCGCATTGGCAATTATGTTGCCAGATTATTCGCGTTCTAAAATTACGGCTTGGGTTAAATCTGGGTGTGCATTTATTAATCGGAAGGCGTTCAAACCGAAGGACAAGGTGTTGGGGGGTGAGATTGTTGCGCTGGAGATTAAGAAAGAAAAGAACAATGATTGGCTGGGAGAGGATATTCCGTTAAATGTTATTTACGAAGATGACGATATCATTGTTGTTAATAAGCCAGTTGGACTGGTGACGCATCCAGGGGCGGGGAATTGGACAGGGACGCTGGCGAATGCGTTACTGTATTTTGACCCGTCATTGGCGAAATTGGACAGAGCGGGCATTGTGCATCGGTTAGATAAAAATACATCAGGGTTGATGGTGGTGGCTCGGAGCGAATTGGCGCAGAAGATTTTGGTGGAGCAGTTTCAGGAACATTTGGTGGACAGGGAATATTCAGCGATTGTGTATGGACATATGATTTCTGGCGGAACGATTGAGGCGCCGATTGGACGAGACCCGAAAGATAGAATTAGGCAGGCAGTGGTTGAGGAAGGCGAGGGCAAGGATGCGATTACGCACTATCGGGTGATTAATAGGTTTGCCAATCATACGCATATTAAGGCGATTTTGGAGACGGGGCGTACGCATCAAATTCGTGTGCATATGTCACATATTGGACATCCATTGTTAGCAGACCCAATGTACGGGGGCAAGATTCGTTTTCCAAAAAAGGCAGACGAGGTGCTAAAAGACACTTTAAAGGGTTTTAAACGACAGGCGTTACACTCTAAGAAATTGACGCTGACACACCCGATTACCGAGCAAGTAATGTCGTGGAAAGCAATGTTACCAAAGGACATGCAAGATATTTTAGATATTTTAGGACGGCATGATCCTATCTAACTTTCCTGCTAATGTTAAATTGCTGACCACTACCCGATATGTAACAGGTGGGGCGAGTGTTAAAGGCTATGAGAATTTTAATCTTGCTACGCATACGGGTGATAATCTAGATGCGGTTGAATATAATCGCGCCTTACTGGTGTCGCATTTTAATTTACCGAATACACCGAAATGGCTTAATCAAACCCATTCTGACATTTGCTTAAAGGCAAATTCTTACGATTGTGATGGCGATGCAGTAGTGACGCGTGAAAAAAATGTGGTTTGCGTGGTAATGACAGCGGATTGTTTACCGATTTTTGCGTCTAATCAATTAGGCACACAAGTGGGTGTTGCTCATGCAGGTTGGCAAGGGATTTTGAACGGGGTAATTGAGTCGTTTGTTCGCTCATTTGACGGGCGTGATTTGTTGGTGCATTTTGGTCCTGCAATTTCAGCAAAGAATCTAGAAGTTGGGGTTGAGGTGTATGAGCAGTTTGTTACTAAGGATAAAAAATTGGGTAAAGCGCTGACAGCAAAGAACAAAAAATATCACTTGGATATTTATCAAGCTGCACGCATTATTTTGAACAATGTAGGCGTTGAGTCAATCACGGGTGGCGATGAGTGCACCTTTGAACAAAGTGAAGACTATTTTTCTTATCGTCGGGACGGTACGCATTCAGGCAGAATGGCGCATCTTATTTGGATTACTTAGAGAGACCTTTGCATAAATATGAATAACCATCAAAAACCAATTTTTTAAACCCTGCCTTAACCCTGCTAGGACTGGGTTTAAGAAAATCACCAATTGGGAAAAAATTGAATTTTGCTAATCATCCCTATTTATGCAAAGGTCTCTTAGAAAGAGACTTTACAACTGCTTTCTTGAAGATTGGTGCAAATACGAATAACAATGGGAAGCCGACTAGCCAAGCAATAAGGTAACTGTGTAGCCATTTGTCAATAGTTTGGTCGCTCCAACCAATGTTCATATAAGTGACAACGAATGACATAATACCAATCATAAATAACGACATAATTAGACTAACTCTTAGATGTACCTTTTTTTCCATTTTATTTTTCCTCTTTATCTTTTGGTTTGCCACTGATACTAAAATCCATTTCTTTGGTTATTGTATTTAAATGGTAGTAATGTAAAGCTTGTTGCTTGCGTTGTTTTTGTTGGACCACACAACCGACGACTTCGAATTCATTTTTTAATTCAATTTCATCGTGTTGTGTATTTAACGGCACCAAAAATTTCTTTGCACCGCGTTCAATGTATTGACGGAAGTACATATCACCGTCGTAACGAATCACAGCGTAAGCACTCAGGTGTAGTTTCATACCAGGGTCGATGATGAGAATGCAGTTTTCACTAAATTCAGGCTCCATATAACCGCCTAAATTTTGCAAAGCAAAGGGTTCTGAGTTGGTACTACAACTGCTTTCTAACATTTCTTGTGGTGTGCTTATGTCTGACATGATGGGCAATAAAACGAGGACCGTTGATTTTGAATAATACGAGTTATTTTACGCTTGCATTGGGTGCAGTTTTCATTTTCACGCCCATACACGGACAAAGTTTGTGAGAAATAGCCAGGTTGCCCATCCACGGAAGAGAAATCTTTCAGGGTGGTTCCACCTGCTTTAATGGCTTGAGAAAGGATGCCTTTAATGCATTGAGTTATTAATGCATAGCGTTTTTTACTGACACTGCCAGCTTTGCGTTCAGGGTTAATACCTGCACAAAATAAACTCTCGCAGGCGTAAATATTGCCGACACCGACCACGATTTTGCTGTCCATTATAAAGGCTTTGATGTTTTGTTGTTTTTTGCGTGACTTATCATACAGGTAGAATTCGTCAAATAAATCTTCTAAAGGTTCAACGCCCAAACTGTCTAATAAAGGATGGCTGTCGTCGTCGGAAAATAGTACGGCACCAAAACGGCGAGGGTCATTAAGACGCATTACTGTACCGTTTGTAAAGGATAATTCAAAATGGTCGTGCTTTTTGAGTGGGGTGTTACTACCCACGACTTTGATTGAACCACTCATACCTAAGTGGATAATCAGCGTGCCAACTTTAAATCGAATGAGCAGATATTTACCGCGCCTATCAATGGTATTAATGACTTGATTGACAAGGGTTACGGAAAGGTGTTTGGGAATTTCCCAGCGCAAATTATCACGATATAAATGAACTTTTTCGACGGTTTCATTAACGATTAATGGGCCAAGTCCGCGTTTGGTGGTTTCAACTTCGGGTAATTCTGGCATAAAAGTTGTTCTCAATTGGTGGAGTAACCCATTATAATAGTCAACTTTACAATAATGGAGAAAAAAGATGGGTTTTATTAATTCGGTAAAAGGAAAGATTATTTTAGGCTTTATTCTAGCTGCTATAGTTTTTGTGGTTTTTAAAGGGCAGGCAAATATGACGCATTACGCCATGACAGTTTGGTTGCATGTAGCAGCAGGTGTTTTGTGGATTGGTCTTTTGTATTATTTTAATTTTGTGCAAGTGCCTGCAATGGGCGAAGCCTTAGCAGATACTGACGGTCCAGGTCCAGCAGCGATTGGCAAATATGTTGCACCAAGAGCGTTATTGTGGTTCCGTATGGCAGCAGCAACAACTTGGATTTTAGGCCTTGTGTTGCTTGCTACATGGAACAAATCTGGTTTTAATATGTCTAATATTATTGATGCATTTATGCTTGCAGAAGGTTATAAAATTATCGGTATAGGCGCATGGATGGGCACAATCATGGCATTCAATGTGTGGTTTATCATTTGGCCAAATCAACAAAAGATTTTAGGTATGAAGGAGGCGTCCGCAGAAGAAATTGCAACAGCTAAGAAAAATGCAGCGCTGGCTTCAAGTATTAATGTTATTTTGTCAGTACCAATGCTGTTAACGATGATTGCATGGCACTAAAATAAGTTTAATTAAGCGTTAAAGTTACTTAAGAAACCGAGGCTTTGTTCTCGGTTTTTTTTCGCTTCTTGAAAAATGGTATAATTCCCTCTTATGAAAATACACAATCCAAAACTCAAAGTCAGCGGTAAAGACGCACAAAGTTTTCTACAAGGGCAATTGTCTAATGATATTAATAAGATTGCTGATGGGCAATGGCAGTTAAATGCTTATTGCCAACACCAAGGGCGCATTATTGCATTAATGTGGGTAGGCAAGCAGGGCGATGATTTCGTGTTGGATTTTTCGGCAGATTTATATGATACGGTGAAAAACCGTTTGACGATGTTTGCTTTAAATGCGCAGATTGCGTTTAGTGAGATTGATACTCAAGTAACACCAACAGAAGATGCCCAAGTAACATTAGCAACGAGTGAAAAATTTATCCCGCAAGATTTAAATTTGGATATTGACGAAGTGGGCGTGAGTTTCACTAAGGGTTGTTACCCTGGGCAGGAAGTGGTGGCTCGTGTACATTATCTGGGTAAGCCAAAGAAAAGATTGTATCGATTTGAATGCGATTTTGAAGTATTACCTTTGGATAAAATAACCCTAAAAGACGAGACGAAGAATGTCGGAACTGTGCTAAATCAAGTAAAATATTGCTTTTTTGCAATTTTGAAAATTACAGAAGAAGAGCAAGCACTTTTTATTAACAATAAGCCTATCAAGTTACTCGAATTGGCTGATTTTCCAGATTAAAATATTATGAAATTAACTAAAATTTTGGCAGTATTGTCATTACTCTTTCCTGTTTTTGCACTTGCCAGTGGTACAGAAGAAAGACTTGATTTAACCAGTCACTGGGTAGGTTATACAGCATTAGTTTTGTTTGTTATTGCTTATATTTTTGTGATGGTGGAAGAATTCACTCACTTTAGGAAATCCAAACCCGTTATTTTTGTGGCAGGTATTATTTGGGCAATGATTGCTTGGGTATACGCTTCTGAAGGCTTACCACATAGTACCGAAGTGGCATTACGACACAATTTATTAGAGTATTCTGAATTACTTTTATTCTTATTGGTTGCGATGACTTATATTGAAGCCATGAAAGAGCGTCAAGTATTTGAAGCACTTAAAGTTTGGCTGGTAAATAAAGGACTATCGTTTAGACAATTGTTTTGGTTGACTGGATTTTTGGCGTTCTTTATCTCGCCAATTGCAGACAATTTAACCACCGCCTTGATTATGGGTGCTGTGGTCATGGCAGTGGGCGGTAGTAATGTTCGCTTTGTTTCTATTGCGTTTGTTAATATTGTTGTGGCTGCTAATGCAGGCGGTGCATTCAGTCCATTTGGCGATATTACCACGCTGATGGTTTGGCAAAAAGGCGTCATTGAATTCTCTGAGTTCTTTAGCTTGTTTGTACCATCGTTGATTAACTTTGTGGTGCCGGCAGCGATTATGCATTTTGCCATTAAAAACGAGTCCCCTGAGGCAGTGCAAGAAACCGCCGCAATGAAACGGGGCGGTATTGTGATTGTGATTTTATTTTTTTTGACGATTGCCACAGCAGTAAGTTTTCATAATTTCTTGCACTTGCCACCAGCAATGGGCATGATGTTAGGCTTGAGTTATTTAATGATAGCATCGTTCTTTATTCGTAAAGGCATCTATGATGATTTTGATATTTTTAGAAAGATAGCTAGAGCAGAGTGGGATACTTTATTGTTCTTTTTTGGTGTGATTTTAAGTGTTGGTGGTTTAGGCTTTATGGGGTATTTAGCCTTTACTTCGGAGTTAATGTACGCCACGCTTGGCGCCACTAACGCTAATATTTTGGTTGGTATTTTGTCAGCAGTTGTTGACAATATCCCAGTAATGTTTGCGGTTTTAAGTATGAACCCTGAAATGAGCCAAGGTCAATGGCTATTGGTTACATTAACGGCGGGTGTTGGAGGCAGTTTGTTGTCAGTGGGTTCTGCGGCAGGTGTTGCACTAATGGGGCAATCTAAAGGGTTTTACACATTTGTATCACACCTAAAATGGACACCTGTGATTGCACTCGGATATGCCGCCAGTATTTATGCACATATCTTGATTAACGGTGTCTAATCTATTTGTTGACATTGGTAATAGTAGTGTCAGTTGGGAGATTGACGGTGATTATCAGAGTGTCAAGGTTAAGGGGTTTGATAGCGGCGTAATACCCATTCATCAAACCAGTACCATTGCTTGTGTGGCAAATCACGCGTTAATTCAACATTTTAATAACCCAATTATTATTCAACCTAAATCGTTCACAGGCTTAGTTTTTGATTATAATTTGGCGCAGTTAGGGGTTGATCGATTTTTAGGAATACTGGCAGGGGTTAAAAAATATCCTCAGCAAAATTTTATGTTAGTAGATGTTGGTACTTTTGTAACCTTTGACAGTGTGCAGAATGGCAAACATATTGATGGCGGTATCGCGCCTGGACTGCAACAACTGCAAGCGATTAAAAAATTTGTAGGCAATGACAGTCAGAAGTCGTGGAAAATGGGTACTGAAAATATGTTGCGTGATACCATTGAGCAACGGTGCAAAGATTTTAAAGGTAAGGTTTTGATTACTGGTGGCGGTCAAAAAATAGTAGAATTAGAACAGGGTGAATACCACCAGAATTTAGCAATAGAAGGGTTGAAAATAATAAATGAATAATAGAGTTTTATCAGGAATGAGGCCAACAGGGCGTTTGCACTTGGGTCATTACCACGGTGTTTTGAAGAATTGGTTAACATTGCAAAATGAACGCGATTCTTATTTTTTTGTGGCAGATTGGCATGCGTTTACCACGCATTATTCTGACAAGATTGACCTTGAAACCAATGTTTCGGAGATGGTGGTTGATTGGTTAGCAGCAGGCATTAACCCAAATACTTCAACGATTTTTGTACAGTCAAAAGTGCCAGAGCATGCTGAATTGCATTTGTTGCTGTCAATGACTACGCCGCTTTCTTGGTTAGAACGAGTACCCTCTTATAAGGACCAGCAGGAAAAGCTCAAAGGTAGGGATTTAGGGACTTATGGATTTTTAGGTTATCCACTCTTACAAAGTGCAGATATTTTGATTTATAAGGCTGGCTTAGTGCCAGTTGGTGAAGACCAAGTGGCACACATTGAACTCACTCGTGAAGTTGCCAGACGCTTTAATTATGTGTATGGACGAGAAGCGGATTTTGAAGAAAAAGCAGAGGCGGCAATTGGAAAAATGGGTAAAAAACAAGCCAAATCTTATCGTCTATTGCGTAAATCTTATCAGGAAACTGGTGACATTGAAGCATTGAGTAGGGCACAAGCCTTGTTAAAAGAGCAGCAAAATATCACCCTTGGTGACAGAGAAAGATTGCTGGGTTATGTTGAAGGTGTTGGTAAAATTATTTTGCCTGAGCCAGAGTCTCTCTTGACTAAAGCATCAAAAATGCCAGGGTTAGATGGGCAAAAAATGAGCAAATCTTATGGCAATACCATTTCTTTGCGTAATACTGCAGAAGAAATCGAGACTAAAGTTAAGCGTATGCCAACCGACCCAGCACGGGTTAAATTAACGGATGCAGGTGACCCGAAAAAATGCCCAGTATGGCAATTGCACAAAGTCTATTCTGATAAGCAAACTTGCGACTGGGTAAAAGATGGTTGCAGCAACGCGAAGATGGGCTGTATAGAATGCAAGCAACCAGTGGTTGACGCCATAAAAGCAGAATTAGGTCCGATGCAAGAACGCATTACCAAGTATCAGGCTGACCCAGACCTTATCAAACAAATTATTCACGAAGGTTCCGAAAAAGCGCGTATTGTTGCCAAGGAAACCATGAACGAGGTGCGTGAAGCAATGGGAATTACTTATTAATTATGGCCGATAGACTACAAAAATTAATTGCCACTGCTGGTTACGGTTCTCGTCGTTGGGCGGAGCGTTTGATTGAGCAAGGGCGTATTGAGGTTAACAATAAAACAGCAGTGATTGGCGAGAAGGCTGAGATGTCTGATACTGTTAAAATAGACGGACGAAAAATTGACCTTGGGCGTTATAAGGAAGCAGAAACTAAAGTGCTTATTTTGAATAAACAGGCAGGTGTTATTTGCTCTAATAAGGATGAAGAAGGACGCCAAAGCGTTTATGATTTACTGCCAAAAGAGTCGCGTTGGGTCATGGTTGGGCGTTTGGACCTTAATACATCGGGCTTATTGTTGTTTACAAATAATGGCGATTTAGCAAACAAACTCATGCACCCAAGTTCTGAAATTGACCGTGAATATGCGGTTCGTGTATTGGGACAGGTAGAAAATGAAGACTTAAGGCAATTAACCGAAGGTATAGCGTTAGAAGATGGTTTTGCTAAATTCTCTCGTGTTACTGTCGGCGGTGGTACAGGTGCAAATCGTTGGTATAAAGTCGTATTGAGAGAAGGTCGTAAGCGAGAGGTGCGTCGCTTATGGGAAGCCTTAGGTTTTAAAGTATCGCGTTTAATTCGTATTCGTTTCGGTGAAATTCGCTTGCCGGATAAACTCAAAGCCAATCAGCATGAATATCTAAAACCAGGGCAAGTTGGATTGCTGTTAGATGCCGTTAATTTAAAAGGCTAAATATCAATCGTATCAAGTATAATAACGCTTTTTAGTATCATTTAATGGCGTTAATGTCTGATTACAAATCCACTTTAAATTTACCTTTTACAAAGTTTGCCATGAAAGCAAATCTTGCTAATCGTGAGCCGAATTTTTTAAAACACTGGCAAGACGATAATCTTTACGCCCGCATTCGTGAGAAAAACAAAGGCAAACAACCGTTCATTTTGCACGACGGACCCCCCTATGCGAACGGTGATATTCACATTGGTCATGCAGTCAACAAGGTACTGAAAGACATTATTATTAAGTCTAAATCGTTGTCAGGTTTTGATGCACCGTTTGTCCCAGGTTGGGATTGCCATGGGTTGCCGATTGAATTGAATGTTGAAAAGAAAAAAGGCAAGGTTGGACATAAAATTGACGCCAATACATTTAGAGCAGAGTGTCGCAAGTATGCCGATACGCAAGTGGAAAAACAAAGACAAGATTTTAAACGCTTGGGTATTTTGGGCGATTGGGACAACCCTTATTTGACCAAAGATTTTGGTTATGAGGCTGATATTGTTCGTGCTTTAGCTAAGATGGTTGAGAATAACCATGTCTCAAAAGGCTATAAGCCTGTGCATTGGTGTACTGATTGTGCCTCAGCACTGGCAGAAGCAGAAGTGGAATATAAGGATAAACAATCCGATGCAATCGATGTCAAATTTAAATTTATTGACCGTGATTTTTTTGGCGTTGATAAGCCAGTTTTTGTGGTGATTTGGACGACGACACCGTGGACACTGCCTGCGAATGAAGCAGTGGCTTTGCATCCCGAACTGGATTATGTTTTGGTAGAATTTGGTGATGAATATTTATTATTGGCACAAGAACTTGCAGAAAATGCACTCAGTCGTTATGATGTTGAAGGTGTTATTACCAATAAGTCGTTTATGGGTAGTGAAATGGAGGGTTTGAAAGTCCAGCATCCATTTTATGACAAGCAAGTGCCCGTGATTTTGGGTGAACATGTAACTACCGATGCAGGTACAGGTGCGGTACATACTGCGCCAGCACATGGGCAGGAAGACTTTGTAGTGGGTTTAAAATATGACCTACCAGTTGAATGCCCTGTTGATGGTCGCGGTGTATTTTTTGAAGATACAAAATTGCTCGCAGGACAATTTATTTTTAAAGCAAATGCCAGCGTCATTGAGATTTTGAAAAACACAAATACCCTGGTAAAACACGAGCCTTTAAGCCATTCTTACCCACATTGCTGGCGTCACAAAACGCCGGTGATTTTCCGTGCAACGCCACAATGGTTTGTATCTATGACGCAAAATGGTTTGCGTGATAGCGTTAATACGGAAATCCCTAAGGTTGATTGGATCCCAGATTGGGGCAAGAAACGCATTGAATTAATGGTCGGTAGTCGCCCTGATTGGTGTATTTCTCGTCAACGATTTTGGGGTGTGCCGATTACGATGTTTGTACATAAGCAAACGGGTGAATTACATCCAAATACGCAAGAACTATTTACACAAGTTGCTTTAATGATTGAGAAAAATGGCATTGAAGCGTGGTTTGAATCAGATATTAAGGATTTTTTAGGTGATGATGCGCAGGATTACGATAAAACTACCGATACTTTGGATGTGTGGTTTGATTCGGGCGTTTCACATTATGCCGTTTTAAAGGCTAGAGATGGTTTGTCAGAGGTTGCTGACCTATATTTAGAAGGTTCCGACCAGCATCGCGGTTGGTTTCAATCTTCATTGATTTCATCGGTAGCAATGAATGGCAAGGCGCCTTATAAGCAAGTATTAACACACGGTTTTACCGTTGACAAAGACGGCAAGAAAATGTCCAAGTCTTTGGGCAATGTCATGAGTCCGCAAAAAGTAGTCAATAGTTTAGGCGCTGATATTTTGCGTTTATGGATTGCAGGAACGGACTATACAGGCGAGATGACCGTGAGTGACGAAATCTTGAAACGCTCAGCCGATGGCTATCGTAGAATTAGAAATACAGTGCGTTTTATGATGTCGAATATGCAGGGTTTTGAGGTGTCTAAACATTCAGTAGGTGCTGACAAAATGTTGGATTTAGACAAATGGATTGTCAGTAAAACAGCAGACCTGCAAACGCAAATTTTAGAGGCTTACGAGCAATATAATTTCCACCACGCTATGCAATTAATTTTAAATTTCTGCACGAATGATTTAGGTGGTTTTTACCTTGATATCATCAAAGATAGGCAATATACCACACAAGAAAATTCAATTGCCCGCCGCTCTGCACAGACTGCTTTGCATCATATGACGCAAGCAATGGTGCGTTGGTTAGCGCCAGTATTGTCATTTACTGCCGAAGAAATTTGGCAAACCATTGAAGTAGAATCTACTGAAAGTATTTTCCTGCAAGAATGGTACACAGAACTCAGTGCTGATTATAACAACAAAGCGATTGACACTGCCCGCACCATTAACCCATTTGTGCGTAAGAAAATGGAAGAAATGCGTAGTGAAAAAGCCATTGGCTCATCGTTAGACGCAGAAGTAGATATTTATTGCAGTGATGCAATTTACCAATCCCTTGCTAAGTTAGGCGATGAATTGCGTTTCATTTTTATTACTTCATATGCCCGCATCCATCCAATTAGTGAGCAACCGTCAGACTGCGTAGTGGTAGGTGAGGGTGTGGCAATCAAAGTAATCAAGTCAACACATAAAAAATGTGTGCGCTGTTGGCATCATCGACAAGATATTGGTAAGAACGATAAACATCCAGAATTATGTGGGCGCTGCGTGGAAAATGTTGATGGTGATGGAGAAAAACGAAAGTTTGCCTAAAATAAAAAAGATAATGAAAACACTTAATTTAGATCTTGGTAAAAACTCTTATCCGATTTATATTGGACAAGACTTATTATCGCAGCCTGATTATTTGACAAAACACATTAGTGGTAAACAAGTAATGATTGTCAGCAATACCACGGTAGCGCCACTTTACCTGGACAAAGTCCAAACTTTATTAGGTAATTACACAGTTGCTTGTGTCATCTTGCCAGATGGCGAAGCATACAAAACTTTAGACACGGTTAATCAAATTTTCACAGCCTTATTAGAAGCCCGTTTTGACCGTTCTTGCACATTAATTGCTTTGGGCGGTGGTGTGGTGGGTGATATGACTGGTTACGCAGCGGCGAGTTACCAACGCGGTGTGAATTTTATCCAAATACCAACTACGCTACTCTCACAAGTAGATTCCAGTGTGGGTGGCAAGACTGGCGTTAATCACGCCTTAGGCAAGAATATGATTGGCGCCTTTCATCAGCCAAAATGCGTGCTGATTGATGTAGATACACTTGACACTCTAGACGAGCGACAATATTCAGCGGGACTGGCAGAAGTGATTAAATATGGCTTGTTAGGCAATGCAGATTTTTTTGTCTATTTACAAAAAAATATCGACAATTTAATGCGTCGAGATAAGGCGTTAATTGTTAAAATTGTCTATCAATCTTGTGTTGATAAAGCCGATATCGTCGCCCAAGATGAATTAGAATCAGGCAAACGCGCTTTGCTAAACTTTGGACATACTTTTGGGCATGCAATTGAAAATACTTTGGGTTATGGCGTCTATTTGCACGGAGAGGCTGTAGCCGTAGGGATGTTAATGGCGACGGCGTTATCTGCCGTTGAAGGTTTTATTAGTAATAAAGACATAAATCAGGTTAAAGATTTATTACAAAAAGCCAATTTACCAACATCTATCAACAGTAAAATAGACTACCAAAATTTTATAGATGCAATGCGTGTCGATAAAAAAACCATTAACGGTGAAGTACGCTTGGTTTTAATGAAAAAAATAGGGCAAGCATTTATCAGTAATGCATACCAACCACAAAACTTAGAACAAATAATTAAGGATTTTCTATGAGTAATCAAGATAAAAAGGATGACGATAAAATCAATAGCAAGCACAGTAAAGTCGCTGATGATGAGGTAATGATTACCACCAAAATGTCAGATTTGGAAAGAATGTTAGAAGGCGTAGAAGAGCAAGCCAACAAACGCACAGACAGTAAGTTTGAGCGATTCTTTATGCCCGCACTTATCGTTTTTGCATTGTTGGCATTTGGTGGTTTTTGGATTATCTATTCCATCACCACAGACATGACCAAATTGGCAAAAGCAATGGACCCAAAAATGGGCACCAATATGACCTCAATGGTAACCAGTATAGACAGCGTCTCAAACAGCGTTGTACAAATGAACCTCTCAGTTGCCAATATGCGTAACGACATTCACAGCATGAGTAAAAACATGGAAAACATAGCGCATAAACTTAATCGTTTGGATGATATTTCTAGCGATATGTCGCAAATTAATGGCAAGATGAGTACACTAAAACCAATGCTTGCTAATATGCAAGAAATGAACGGCAATATGATTGGTATGCAAAAATCAATGCTGTGGATGCAAAAAGATATTTCTCAATTAAGGTCTTCTTTTTCCAAGCCGATGCGTGTATTTAACTCTGTGCCATTTCTATAAGTGCGATGATTGACAGTACTCAAGTTAAACAAATTGCCTATTTAGCCAAGCTTGGCATTGAAGGCAATGAGCTAGACAAAACCACACAAGAGTTAAATAACATCTTGGTACTTGCTGAGCAACTATCTGAAATTGACACTGATGGCATTACCCCTATGTCACATCCTCTGCATATGACTCAGCGCCTTCGAGAAGACGAAGTCACAGAGGTGGATAACGCGACGGCTTTTCAAGCAATTGCCCCGAAAACTGACAATAGACATTATCTCGTCCCAACCGTGATTGAATAATATGCACAACAAAACGATTGCACAATTAGCACAAGGTTTAAAAAACAAAGATTTTTCATCTGTTGAATTAACGCAACATTATTTAAAGCGTATTAATCAATCAAAACTCAATGCTTTCATTACTGTTACCGATGAATTGGCAATGCGTCAGGCACAGGTTGCCGATGAAAAAATTACCAAAGGTGAAGCAGGTATATTGACTGGTATTCCTTATGCACATAAAGATATTTTTTGCACCAATGGCGTGAAAACTTCCGCAGGCTCTAAAATGTTAGACAATTTTATTGCGCCGTATGATGCCACCGTTAGCCACAAACTCAATCAAGCTGATATGGTGATGTTGGGCAAAACCAATATGGACGAATTTGCCATGGGTTCAAGCACTGAAAATTCTTATTATGGCGCAACAATCAACCCATGGGGCGACAACAAAATGCCAGGCGGTTCATCAGGTGGCTCAGCTGCTGCGGTGGCAGATCGGCTGGTGCCTTTTGCCACAGGTACCGACACTGGTGGCTCTATCCGTCAACCTTCAAGCGTGTGTGGTATCACAGGCTTAAAGCCGACTTATGGGCGTATTTCTCGTTACGGTATGATTGCTTACGCATCTAGCCTTGATCAGGCGGGTCCAATGACACAAACTGCCGAAGATGCAGCCTTAACTCTGAATGTTATGGCAGGCTTTGATGAAAAAGATTCCACCAGTGCGCAACGCGATGTTGAGGATTATACTGCCAGTCTAAATGATTCAATTAAAGGCTTAACTATCGGCTTACCTAAAGAATTTTTTTCCGAAGGTTTAGATAATGGTGTGGCTACTAAAGTCATGGCAGCCGTTAAAGAATTCGAAGCATTAGGTGCAACCGTCAAAGAAATCTCCCTGCCGAATTCAGCTTACGCAATCCCCACTTATTATATCGTTGCCCCCTGTGAATGTTCCTCTAATTTATCTAGAATGGACGGCGTTCGTTTTGGTCATCGTTGTGACAATCCAAAGGATTTGGAGGACTTATATGTGCGTTCTCGCACCGAAGGTTTTGGTGAAGAAGTCAAACGCCGCATTATGATTGGTGCCTACGCACTATCCGCAGGTTACTATGATGCTTATTATCTAAAAGCACAAAAAGTCAGACACCTAATTAGCGAAGATTTTAAAAAAGCCTTTAAGGAAGTCGATGTCATTATGGGCCCCGTCTCCCCAACCACCGCATGGGATTTAGGCGCAATCAAAGACCCAGTCGCCATGTATTTAGCCGACATCTACACACTCAGTGCGAACCTTGCAGGTCTACCAGGTATGAGCATACCCGCAGGCTTTTCAGACAAAATGCCTGTCGGCTTGCAGCTTATTGGTAATTACTGGTCAGAATCCAAATTGCTTAATATAGCACATCAGTTTCAACAGGCAACTGATTACCATGCAAAAATGCCTGTATAACTAATAAGATGAACAATAATATTGGCATTAATATATGTATCGATTGCCTTTTTTTTGTAAAATAACTGTAGAAAAATATAGGTAAAAAATGAATACAGAAGCATTAATACAAAAAGCCATTAATAAAAAAATTATTAGTTTTAACAAAGATAGAACGCGTATTACTTATTTACTGCAAAATAAAACTAAAAGTTATAAAACCGAAGAGATTGTTCAAGTTGATGCATATTTAAAGCTAATATTTGATTACAATTATCCAAAAGAAAATATCAAGTTATTTGTGCCAGTCAAAATGGGCTCAGACAATCGTGAAGCTGATATTGTTGTTTATAGTGATAAAACTCACACCAAGCCTTTAATTGTTATTGAGTGTAAAAAATCTGATGTTAGCGAAGCAGAATATAAACAGTCAGTAGCACAAGGTTTTAGTTATGCTGTTAGTATTGGTGCTGATTTTGTTTGGGCAACTTCAAATATTAAAAACGAATATTATCAGGTTTCTAAAAAATACCCACAAAAACACGAAGAAATAGCCAATATCCCAAAATTGGGCGGCAAAGTTGCGGCATATAAATATGCAAAAAATGGTAATAGCGATTATTTTGATTTATCAATAGTGAGTGAAGACGAACTCACTGCTAGATTTAAACAAGCCCATAATGCTTTATGGGGCGGTGGCGAGCTTAATCCATCAGAAGCATTTGATGAGTTAGATAAACTTATTTTTTGCAAAATATGGGATGAAAGAGCATTAAGGAGAACGGGCGAAGCGTATGATTTTCAAATCATTACTGAAAGTAATAATGGCGAGATTGATAATCAGGCAACACTAGATAATTTAGCAGAGCGCATTCACAAACTTTATGACAAAGGTAAAGAAAAAGACCCAGAAGTTTTTAAAGAAAATATTCGCCTGTCGCCTAGTCGTATTAAAACTGTCGTTGAATATTTGCAACATATCAATTTAAGTGCAACAGATTTAGACAGCAAAGGTCGTGCATTTGAAACCTTTATGGGTTCATTTTTTCGTGGAGATTTTGGGCAATATTTTACCCCGCGCCCAATTGTGCAATTTATTGTAGATGCTCTGCCAATCACTCACGAATCAATGGTTTTAGATACCTCTTGTGGTAGTGGTGGTTTTTTGTTGCATGCACTTGATAAAGTTCGCAAAGAGGCGGATGAATATTATCCAGATGGCATTGCAATAGATGGCAAAAAAGAAAGTGCAGAACACCATAACCATTGGCATGACTTTGCAGAAAAAAAATTATGTGGAATAGAAATAAACGAACAAATTGCCCGCACTGCAAAAATGAATATGATTATTCATGATGATGGGCATACCAATGTAATTGCCGCTGATGGATTGCTGCCGATTGATGATATTGTAGTTAAAAATCAAAATAACGAAGATGTTATTATTCAACAAGGCATTACATCACTGACGCAAAATACTAACTTTGAAAATAATAATTTTGATTTTATTATTACCAACCCACCTTTTGGTTCAAGTATTCGTCAAACCGAACAAGCCTATATGCATCAATATAGCATGGCAAAAAAAGATCTAGATTGGCTCAAACCAAATGATAAAACAAAAAATAGAGACAACCAAAGTACCGAGGTTTTATTTATTGAAAAATGCCATAAATATCTAAAAGAAGGTGGCTATTTGGCAATTGTTGTACCTGATGGGATTTTAACCAATTCATCCTTGCAATATGTTCGTGATAATATTGAAGCTGATTACCGCATTGTTGCGATTGTTTCCATGCCACAAACAGCATTTAGTGCCACAGGTGCTGGGGTTAAAAGCTCGGTAATGTTCTTGCGTAAGCACACAGCCCAAACCACAGAAACTATTAAGGCTCAAAAACAATCAATCAAAGATGATATTTTAGGAAATACTCAATTTTTTAAACAATTAAGTGATATAAATACCAATAAAAAAACAGACATTAAAAACTCAATAGGTTTTGAAAATACAGACAATTTAGAGCCCGAAGAATTAAATAAAACCGAGGCTTATAAAAATTGGAAAAAGTCTGTTAATGAAGCATATAAATCAAAAATTGATAATATAAAAGAAAAACTAAACGATAAATATTTAGCAGATAAAAAATCACAATTACAAGACTATGATATTTTTATGGCAATTGCAGAAAATATCGGTTATGACGCAACAGGAAAGCCAACCAATAACAATGAATTAGACTTTATTGGTCAAGAGCTGCAAAGATTTATTGAAAGTTTGGGTTAAATTATGAAAAACGAAATCATTGAGTCGTTTGCAGGTAGTTTTGATACGCATTCACAAACGACTGATAGCGGTATAGAATTTTGGTTTGCAAGAGACCTGCAACATTTACTGGAATATAGTAAATGGGAAAATTTTCAAAATGTTGTATTTAAGGCAAAAACTGCGTGTGAAGTCGCTGGACATGATATATCTGACCATTTTCCTGAGGTCAGGAAAATGGTCAATATTGGTTCTGGTACAAAAAAAGAAATTGTTGATTTTATGCTCACCAGATACGCTTGCTATCTCATTGCTCAAAACGGCGACCCAAGAAAAGAAGCTATCGCATTTTCTCAAACCTATTTTGCCATGCAAACGCGTAAATTAGAGTTAATACAAGAGCAAATACACGGTTTAGAAAGACTGCAAGCCAGACAAAAACTCACTCATTCAGAAAAAGAACTCTCAGGCTTGATTTATAAACATACCCAAAATGATAGAAATTTTGGGGCTATTAGGTCAAAAGGCGATACAGCGCTTTTTGGTGGCAAAACCACCAAAGAGATGAAACAAAAAATGCAAATGCCAGATAATAGAGCGCTGGCTGATTTTTTGCCTGCTATTACTATTAAAGCCAAAGATTTTGCCACAGAGATTACCGTTTTTAACACCAAAGAGCATAATTTAATAACTGAAAATTCCATAACTTCTGAGCATATTAAAAACAATCAAGGCGTGCGAGATATTTTATTAAAACGCGGCATTAAACCTGAAGATTTACCAGCCGAGGAAGACATTAAAAAACTAGAACGCAAACTAAAGTCAATGGACAAGAAAATTTCCAAAAATCCTGATAGATTAGGTGTTGATGATGAGTAATTTTCAACTTTCAAAACAAGTCAACCGCAATAAAATATTCTTAATTAAGTTTAGTGAATTAGGAAGTCGTTTTGAGCCAAAATTTTATACAAATATTTATACAAATAATGAAAAAAAACTTAATAATTCAAAATATGAAATAAGCAGTATTTATGAATCAACAAAATTAGTTAGTGATGGGACACATTTCACTCCAATATATAAGAATAGCGGGGTTAAATTTATTAGCGTTAAAAATGTTAGAACGTCTAAGATAAATTTTTCAAATGTTAAATATATTTCGAAGAAAGAGGCTGATAAATTAGATAGAAGATGTAAACCTATATATGGGGATATTCTTTTAACAAAAGTAGGGAGCATTGGAAGAGCGTCAATGGTTTGTACCAATGAAAGGTTCCAAATTTTTGTGAGTGTTGCATTGTTAAGACCAAACAATAAAGTTTCTTCAAAATACCTAGAAACTGCTTTAAATTTAAATTGTTCTTATTTGCAATATGACAGAGTTGTTAAAGGCTCTGGCGTTCCAGATTTGCATTTAGAAGATATTAGAAAAATAAAAATACCAATCCCACCAAAAAAAATCCAAGCCGAGATTGTGGCAAAAATGGATACTGCTTATAAAAACAAACAAGACAAAGAACAACAAGCACAAGATTTACTAAATAGTATTGACACTTATCTTTTGGGTGAGTTGGGCATTGATTTACCCAAACAAATTGATAACAGTTTAAAAGCAAGAATATTTACCAAAAAAATAAGTGATATTACGGGTGGGCGGTTTGATGCAATAAGCTCACATATGCAAATATATGAAAAATTTTTATTAGAAGGGAAAACAAAAGTCATTAAATTAAAAGCCGTTGTATCAAGTATTAAAACAGGTTCAACACCACATAATAAACTTGAGCCATATGTAGATAAAGGTATTCCATTTTTAAGAAATACAAATATTAGTAATGGTTGTATAAACTTATCTAAAGTTAAATTTATAAAAAATGAATTAAAAAATGAATTAACTTATTCAAGTAAAAATGATGTAATAATTTGTATTGCTGGAACGGTTGGAAATTCTGCCGTAAATACTTATGATAATTTATCAATAAATCAAAATATAACATCTTTGACATTGAATAAAAATAAGATAAATCCATATTTTTTAAATTATTATTTTAATAGTGACTTAAGTATAAAACTTGTAAAAAGACAGTGTTCGATAGCAACAATTTTATATATAAATAATGATAATTTATTAAATTTATACATCCCACTACCACCATTAGTAAAACAAAATCAAATCGCAGAGCGTATTAACAAAATACGAGACCAAGCAAAACAATTACAAATTGAAGCAAAAGACGAATTAGAACAAGCAAAAAAAGAAATTGAAACGATGATTTTAGGCGGTGAACAATGATTTTACGCGGCTTGCTTGATCGTTCATTGGGTAATATGGTTTGTATTCGTGGTTTTGCTAAGTTAGGAGATTTGGCAAATATTTCAATAGCAGATGAAAGTTATCAGCGTGATTTAATTACAGAGCATAAACAAGAAGTTTTAGACTTTTTGCGTGAACAAGAAACGCTATTTTTTCCTGAAATAATTTTAAGTTATAGTGTTGATGAGTTGGTGCTAGATTTGCATCAATTTAAGTATAATGATAAACACTTAAAAATAACAACCAAAACAAATAAGTATAAAAATAAACAAGATGCAAGGGGCAAAGATAGTATGCAAATTGCTACTATCAACATTACAGAGAATATTTATTTTGGGTTTAAAGGTCAAAACAACGTCAAAGGTTTTGGTCAAGCGCCTTTTCGCAGAAAAGATGACAAATCAGTTAATGAAATATTTAAACGCATTGATGGCAATCATCGATTAAGTGCTGCTGATGAGGAGATAAAGGATAACAATATTCAAGATTTAATTACGCCGTTTTGTTTGTTATTATTGCCTAAACAGTTTGAAACAAACGCTAATACATTTGAAGAACTTACCACAGATAAATTGGAAAAGACTATTTTTCACAATATTAACTATAAACACATTCCACTGAAAAAAGAGCATCATTACAAAATGATGATTGGCGATGAAACGGTTTTTACCGATACTAATTTAACGAAAAATTTTGGCGAAGAATATTCTTCTGCAAGATGTTATTTAAACGAATTTAATTATGGTGAATTTGGCAATTTAAAATCAGCATTAGTTGATAATAAATATACTTTTACGCATGATTTACAAAAGTTATTATTAGATAAAGATGGGCAGCAAAGAAAGGGCAGTAAGGATATTAACCAAACATTGAAGTTAATAAACACAATTTATGGCAATCATCCAATATTATCAAAACATAAGCATTATGGTTTGTTAATTGCCTTTGTATATTTTGCAGTGCGCGCCAATAAATCATTATCAGAAAAAGAACTCAATGCTTTTGCCACTTGGGTGGTTGATAATTTTGTGTATAAAATTTCCCAAAAAGATGCAAATAGCATTATTGCAATGTATGAAAATATTATTGAAAAACGCTATAAAGAAATTTTTATTTCAATGGATTTTTCTACAAAATATCAAGCCACTTATCAAGCAATAAAGGGTGTTATCAACGAAATAAACACTGATTTACAAGAAAATATTAAATTATATCCAATGCGTATTGATCAATTTCAAACAGGATATTCTTATAAATTAGATAATGAAATTTTCAAACAAATTGAACAATGCGGTTTGATGATTGCAGATTTATCAAATAATAATGTTAATGTATATCAAGAAGTTGGTTTTGCAATGGGGCTTAATTGTAATTCTGATAATGAAAACATACTATTATTAAAACAAGACAGCAAACAAGATGAATCAGTTGATAGCGAGGTAGGCTTTAATTTACGCTCAACTAAACAATTAAGATTTAAAGATACAGAAGATTTAAGACAATCTTTAGAATCAGAGCTTTTAAAATATTATGAATTGAAATAATACATAGATCATTAATTAGGAATTAAATATGGAATGGGAAACAGTTATTGGGCTTGAAATTCACGCGCAATTAAATACAAAATCTAAGATATTTTCATCAGCTTCTACGCAATTTGGTGCGCAGCCGAATTCACAGGCTTGTGCGGTTGACCTTGGCTTGCCGGGTGTGTTGCCAGTATTGAATAAAGAAGCGGTGAATAAAGGTATTAAATTTGGTTTATCGGTGGGTGCGCATATTAATCAACGCAATGTTTTTGATAGAAAAAATTACTTTTATCCTGACCTGCCAAAAGGCTATCAAACCTCGCAACTAGATTGGCCGATTGTGGGTGAAGGGCAGATTGATATTACCATCGGCAATACCGTTAAAACGGTTGGTATCACTCGTGCACACTTGGAAGAGGATGCGGGCAAATCAGTCCATGATATGTTTGATGATTACACTGCGGTGGACCTAAATCGTGCGGGCACACCGCTGCTGGAAATCGTTTCTGAGCCGGATATGCGTAGCGCTAAAGAAGCCGTCGCTTATGCGAAGAAAATTCACGCTTTGGTACAATATATTGATATTTGTGATGGCAATATGCAAGAGGGGTCTTTTCGCTGTGATGCCAATGTTTCTATCCGTCCGATGGGGCAGGAAAAACTCGGCACCCGTGCAGAACTTAAAAATATTAATTCGTTTAAATTCTTAGAAAAAGCCATCAATCTTGAAGTGCAAAGACAGCAAGATATTTTAGAGGACGGTGGTGAAGTAGCGCAAGAAACACGCCTGTATGACTCGATAAAGAACGAAACCCGTTCAATGCGTTCAAAAGAAGAGGCGAATGATTATCGCTATTTCCCCGACCCAGATTTATTACCGATTGAGATTCCAGATGAATTATTGGTTGAAATTAAGTCCCAACTGCCAGAGTTGCCGCCTGAAAAGAAAGCTCGTTTCGTTAAAGATTTTGGTTTGAGCGATTATGATGCCGATGTATTAACGACGCAAAAACCCTTGGCAGATTATTTCGAGGCAATGTTAAAAGGCAACGAGCCTAACGCCAAACTTTGTGCAAATTGGGTAATGGGAGAACTTAGTGCTGCGCTCAACAAAGAGCAAATAGATATCCAAGCATCGCCTGTTTCGGCGCAAGATTTATCACAGCTCATTACTCGCATCGGTGATGATACTATTTCTGGTAAGATTGCTAAAGATGTTTTTAAAGCAATGTGGGATGGCGAAGGCAATGTTGATGAAATCATTAATGCAAAAGGTTTAAAACAAATGAGTGATACCGGTGAAATTGAATCTATTGTTGATGAAATTATTGCCAACAATGCCCCGCAAGTTGAGCAATTCAAATCTGGTAATGAAAAAATATTAGGTTTCTTCGTTGGACAGGCGATGAAAGCAACGGGTGGCAAAGCTAATCCTAAAATGCTCAATGAAATGCTCAGGTTAAAACTTGGCTAAAACGACTTTGGATTTTGCATCTTTGGGCGAGGATTTTTTTAAACCCGTTGAAACGCAACCGTTAAAAAATAGCTTTATAATCCATAAAAATCAAACGCTTTACAATAAGATTGGTTTGGATTTAGACGATGCCACTTTACTCAAAGTTGCCGCAGGTGAGCAAACCTTTCAAGATACGCAGCCTGTTGCCAGTATTTATGCAGGACATCAGTTTGGACATTTTGTGGCGCAATTGGGCGATGGTCGTAGTTGCCTAATTGGGCAAACAAACGGATATGAATTATCACTCAAAGGTGCGGGGAAAACGCCGTATTCTCGTGGCGGGGATGGTCGCGCTGTCTTGCGTTCTTCTATTCGTGAATACCTCTGCTCTGCTGCCATGCAAGGATTGGGTATTGCCACCACTGAAGCTTTGACTTTAGTCAGTAGCGAGACCGAAGTCTATCGAGAAAATATTGAACCAGGTGCAATTGTGATGCGCACCGCGCCCAGTCATATTCGCTTTGGTCATTTTGAATTATTCGCTTCCCGTGGGCAAAAAACAGAAGTTAAAAGACTTGCTGATTTTGTCATTGAACGCCATTATCCCGAATGCCAAGGTGATAATAAGTATGTAGATTTTTTTGCAGAAGTGGTTAAACGCACCGCAAAAATGATTGCCGGTTGGCAAGCACAGGGTTTTGAGCATGGTGTTATGAATACCGATAATATGTCTATTCTTGGATTGACCATTGACTACGGTCCGTTCGGATTTTTAGAAATTTATGACCCACATTTTATTTGCAATCACTCTGATCACGAAGGACGCTATGCATTTGACCAACAGCCGGGTATTGGACTATGGAATGTATCGCGCTTGGCTGATGCATTACACAGTCTCATTGACGATAAACAGGTCAAAGCTGTATTAGCAACTTATCAACAACATTTAGTGCGTTATTATTCATCATTGATGCGTCAAAAATTCGGTTTGTTTGAAAAGGATGATAATGATAATCAACTGATTGGTAATTTTCTCTCTATCCTTTATCAACACAAAAAAGATTATACCAATAGCCTTCGCAACCTGTCCAGTTTGGAAAGTTTATCTAATGATAAACATTATGAAGCCTGGTTAACAATCTACCAATCTCGCATTGAACAGGACAAAAATATGAAGCGTATTGCGTTAATGAACGCAGTAAATCCTAAATTCATTTTGCGTAATTATCTGGCGGAAGTTGCTATTCGCAGTGCCCAAGATGACAAAACATACAAAGAAATAGACACCTTATTTAATCTGCTTTCTAACCCTTTTGATAATCATTTAGGTTTCGAATCTTATACCAACGAAGCCCCTGCTTGGGCGCAAAATTTAGAAATCAGTTGCTCTTCTTAAAGTAAGCCGCTTGCTTCAAGCATAAAGGTCTGTAATATTTGGACAATGGGCAAGATGACTTTTTCGAAAATACCCAAGAATAATAAACCCAATAGAATGTATAAACCATAAGCCTCTAACTTGTTATATTCATACGCTAATTTATTGGGCAACAAAGAGGCAACTACGCGAGAGCCGTCGAGTGGCGGTAAAGGTAGCAGGTTGAACACACCTAAAACAAGGTTGATACTAATACCAAAACCTGCCATTTTAAGTAAAAATTCGCTGTGCATATCTAATGTAGCCATAACAAGTAAGAGCCATAATAGTGCCATAATGAAATTAGACATAGGTCCAGCAAGCGCAACTAAAATCATATCTTGCTTAGGGGATTTAAGTGCGTTGAAGTTAATTGGTACAGGCTTTGCCCAGCCAAATAGAAATGGAGAGCCGGTAAAATATAAAATTGCAGGCACTAAAATTGTACCAATTGGATCGATGTGTTTAGCAGGATTAAGGGTTAGTCTGCCGAGCATTTTGGCAGTTGAATCACCGCATTTATTAGCGACCCAGCCATGTGCAACTTCGTGGACGGTGATTGCAAAAAGTACGGGAATAACAGCAATTAAAATCATTTGAAAATCAGTCATAGTAAAATCAGTCATAGGTAAAATTAAGGTTTTTTAGATATGACCTATTATAAATGAAAAGCAGTCAAATTCTTATTCCAATGACCAAAGAAGTGCCAAATGATGCACAGATTATTTCGCATCAACTTATGATTCGTGCGGGTTTAATTTCTAAACTGGCATCGGGTTTGTATTCTTACTTGCCGATGGGACTTAAAGTCCTAAAAAAGGTCGAACAAATCATTCGTGAAGAAATGAACATCTCAAATGCACAAGAAGTGCTGATGCCAGTGGCACAGCCTGCAGAGTTGTGGCAGGAGTCAGGGCGTTGGGAGCAATATGGAGCAGAGTTATTGCGCTTTAATGACCGTCACGGTAGAGCGTTTTGTTTGGGTCCAACGCATGAAGAGGTGATTACCAATTTAGCAGGGCAGTATCTTAATAGTTATAAACAATTGCCAGTGAATTTTTATCAAATTCAAACCAAATTCCGTGACGAGATTCGTCCGCGTTTTGGGGTGATGCGTTCGCGTGAATTTATTATGAAAGATGCCTATTCTTTCCATTTGAATGCGGAAAGTATGCAAGCAGAATTTGAAAAAATGCACGCTACTTACTGCCGTATTTTTGAACGCCTTGGTCTGGATTATCGTCCTGTGTTGGCGGATAGTGGCAGTATTGGCGGTGAAAATTCTATTGAGTTTCATGTCTTGGCAGAGTCGGGCGAAGATGAGATTTGTTTTTCTAATGAGTCTGAATATGCGGCGAATATCGAAAAAGTGGCGTTTTCTGAGCAGACTGCAACTTGTTTGCCAAGTGCAACGGAAGAAGAGGTACTAACTAAGAAAAAAACCAGCATTGAAGCCGTGGCTGAATTTTTAAATGTCAAAAAATCGGATTGCGTTAAAACTTTAATCATTAAAACCAAAGAGGGTTTTAAGGCTTTAGCCTTGCGTGGCGACCACGAATTAAATGAAATTAAAGTACAGAATTTGTACGGTGAATTTGAATTGGCAAGCGATGAAGAGATTAAATCTTTGAATTTAAAAAAAGGCTTTATCGGCGTGAAAGGTTTAAACATTGATTTGATTGTGGATTATTCAGCGGCAGTGATGTGTGATTTTGTATGTGGTGCCAATGAATGGGATAAGCATTTAACGGGTGCCAATTGGACAGACATTAAATTTAAAACAGCCGATTTACGCAACGCTGTTGCTGGTGACGATTCTCCAGATGGTAAAGGACAATTAGTCATTAAACGCGGTATTGAAGTTGGGCACATTTTTCAACTCGGCGATAAGTATGCCAAAGCCATGAACGCCAATGTCGTCGGCGAATCGGGAAAATCAGAAACAATGCTGATGGGTTGTTATGGTATTGGTGTTACTCGTGTGATTGCCGCTGCTATTGAGCAAAACTACGATGACAGGGGTATTATTTTCCCAGCCAGTATTGCGCCATTTCAAGTGGTGATTGTGCCCATTAATTACACCAAATCTACCCGCGTTAAGAAACTGACTGATGACTTGTATCAGCAGTGTTTAGATGCCGGTATTGAAGTGTTGCTGAATGACAAGAAAGAACGCGCAGGCATTATGTTTGCCGAAAGTGAATTATTAGGCATTCCGCATCGGTTGGTGTTGAGTGACACGCATGCTGATAACGGCAACATCGAATACAAAGCCCGAAACAATCCCAATAAAGTAGAAGTGCCATTTTCAGAAGTATTGTCCTACATTCAAGCTCAGTTAAGCGAATGATTTTCCTACAATATCTTATCCCGCAACATGCTCTTTCGGGATTGATGTTTCGTTTTGCTCGCATTGAGAATCGATGGATTAAAAACAAATTCACCCATTGGTTTGTTAAATCTTATCAAGTAGATTTATCTCAAGCCAATCGTGAAAAAGTAGAAGATTATAAAACTTTCAACGACTTTTTTACGCGTTCTTTAAAGCCCGATATGCGCCCAATTGGCAAAGGTTTGATTAGTCCTGTGGATGGCGTGGTATCGCAAGCAGGCAGTATTACTAATGGCGATTTGGTGCAAGCGAAAGATAAAAAATTTACCTTAAAGGCTTTATTGGGTAACAAGCAATCCTTTAAAGATTTCACCACTATTTACCTATCTCCAAGTGATTATCACCGCATCCATGCACCGCTTGATGGAAAGTTATTAAAAATGGATTATATTGGCGGAGATTTATTTTCTGTCAATAATCAAACCACCAATTCTGTCAATAATATTTTCGCTAGAAATGAACGAGTGGTGTGTTATTTTGATACTTATACCATTGTCTTAGTTGGTGCAATTTTTGTCGGCAGCATGGACACTGTTTGGCATGGGCAAATAATAACACCGCCTTATGGTAAACAATTCAGTGTAGATTATAGTGACAAGGATATTAGCCTTAAAAAGGGTGAAGAATTAGGGCGTTTTAATATGGGCTCAACGGTCATTTTGTTAAGCAACACCCACCAGTTTGATTTAAAAGTTGGGCAAGCGGTTAAGATGGGTCAATCTTTGGATTAGGGCTTTGTTAGTTTAACCAATTTAATGGTTCTGTCGGAGATTTGCACAATGTCTAGTAAAACATTATCAATCTTAATGCTAACATCTCGTTTTGGAATGCTCTGTAATTCTTCCAAAATAAGCCCATTCAAGGTTTTGGCTTTATCAGCACTAAGATTGATACTTAATAAAGCATTTAGTTCGCGGATACTGACTCTTGGGTCAACCAAGTAACTGCCATCTTTTTGTTTGATGATTTCTTCAATGCTTTCATTTTGATTAGAGGTAAATTGACCAACAATTTCTTCTAAAATATCCTCTAAAACAATCAAACCACGCACCTCACCATACTCATCCACGACTAAGCCTAAGCGTCTTTTTTGTGCTTGAAAATGGGCTAATTGATGCGCCAACGAGGTGCCTTCTGGCACAAAATATGGCTCTTGCACTAATGCCAAAACATTCTCAATACTAAACGCATTCTTGGCATACAAGTTGACCACATTACGCATATGCAATACGCCAGTAATATTGTCACTTGATGTATCATAAGTCAATATACGAGTGTGTTGTGTGCGTTGTAATTGTTTGATGATTTCACTGGGTTTGTTAATATCAATACTAATCAATTCGTGCTTTGGAATCATAATATCTTCAACTTTAACTTTCTCTAGGTCAATGATATTCAGTAACATTTTTTGATAGTTTGAGGCAATAATCGGTTTGGCATTGTCCACCACCATTTTTAATTCTTCTGAACTAATTTCATCTCTTGTGTCTTTGTCTTTAACGCCAAAGGTTATAAGAATTAATTTACTAAATTGTGCAATTAACCAAACAAAAGGTTTGAAAATTTTAATGAAGATTTCAATAATAATGGAGGCGGGTAGGGCAACTTTTTCAGGGTATTTGGCAGCAAATGTTTTCGGCGTGGTCTCTGCAAAGACCAAAATCACAAAGGTCAGTGCTAACGATGCTAATACAATTGAATCTTCCCCCCAAAGTTTAATTGCCAAAATCGTTGCAACGCTGGAAGCAAAAATATTAACCAGATTATTACCCAATAAAATTGTACCAATTAGATAATCTAAATTACCCAGTAAGTGCTGAGTGCGTTTGGCTTTTTTGTTGGTTTTGGCAAGGGCTTTTAAACGATAGCGATTAATTGCCATCATTGAAGTTTCAGCAGATGAAAAGAAAGCAGAGGCTAAGATTAGCCCTATTAAAGTGACGAATAACCAAGAAGTTGAAAGTGATTCCAAGCGATCAGCTACCTACCTTAATTCAGGTGGTTAAAAGTTGAAAGACCTGGGTAAACCGCATTCTCACCCAATTCCTCTTCAATACGAAGTAGGCGATTGTATTTTGCCAAGCGGTCAGAACGAGATAGCGACCCTGTTTTAATCTGACCACAACCCGTTGCCACCGCTAAATCGGCAATCGTGGTGTCTTCGGTCTCACCAGAGCGATGTGACATCACGCAAGTGTAACCCGCTTTTTTCGCCATCTCCATGGCGGCAAAAGTTTCAGTTAAAGTGCCGATTTGATTGACTTTAATCAAAATTGAATTGGCAATATTTTTGTCAATACCTTGTTTTAAAATTTTACTATTAGTAACGAACAAATCATCACCGACTAACTGTACTTTATTGCCAATTTTCTTAGTCAATAAATCCCAGCCATTCCAATCATTTTCATCCATGCCATCTTCGATAGAAATCACTGGATATTTATCAACCCAGTCCGCCAAATAATCCACAAATTCTTCAGAAGTTAATGAACGATTTTCAGAGGCAAGATTGTAAGTGCCATTTTCATAAAACTCAGAACTCGCCGCATCAATGCCGATAAAAATATCTTTACCTGCGATAAAACCCGCCCCTTCAATTGCTTCCAAAATCACTTTGATTGCCTCTTCATTAGATGCCAAATCTGGTGCAAAACCACCCTCATCGCCAACCGCAGTATTCAGCCCTTTAGCTTCCAGAACGGCTTTCAATTTATGAAACACTTCCGCACCATAACGCAACGCTTCTCTGAACGACGGTGCACCTGCGGGGATAATCATAAACTCTTGAATGTCCACACTATTATTCGCATGCTCACCGCCATTGATGATATTCATCATCGGTACTGGCAATTGATAATCGCCCTTTACATTTAATGCATCATATAAAGGTTTATTTAAAGCATTCGCATTTGCATGTGCTGCCGCTAGGGACACTGCTAAAATTGCATTTGCACCCAAACGAGATTTGGTTTCGGTGCCATCGAGGTCGATCATTGCTTGGTCAATCTTGCCAAGGTCAGCAACATCAAAGCCTACCAACAAATCAGCAATTTCCGTATTAATAAAAGCAACTGCCTTTAAAACGCCCTTGCCCAAATAACGAGATTTATCGCCATCACGCAATTCCAACGCCTCTCGCTCACCTGTTGAAGCGCCTGATGGCACCATTGCACTACCCATTGTGCCATTATCAAGAATAATGTCAGCTTCAATGGTCGGGTTGCCTCTGGAATCTAAAATTTCGCGTGCTTTAATTTTTGTAATTTTCACTATATATCCTTGCGTGTTGTTATTTTAAGAATGATTTCATTTTACCAAAGAAAGAGTCTGACTCGGGGTGTTGTTTCTTGCCGCACGAACCTGAAAATTGCACCAGCAAATCTTTTTGATTTTTGTTAAGGTTAACGGGCGTTTCAACCTGCACTTGGCAAATCAAATCACCCGTACCATGACCTTGTAAGACCTTAACGCCTTTGTTTTTTAAGCGAAATTGACGACCTGTTTGTGTACCCTCAGGGATTTTTAATTTCAATTTACCTGTCAAAGTCGGCACCTCAACCGAACCGCCAAGTGCTGCCGTGGAGAAATCAATTGGTACGCTACAGTACAAATCATTACCATGTCGTTCAAAGATATTATGTGGCGTGACATGAATTTCTACATATAGATCACCACTCGGAGCACCACGCATTCCTGCTTCACCTTCGCCAGTGACGCGGATACGATTGCCATTATCAACGCCAGCAGGGATTTTCACCGACAAGTTTTTTTGTCTGCGAACTACACCTTTTCCATGACAATCGCCACAAGGTGAACTAATGACTTGACCAGCGCCCTTACACTGTGGACAAGGTTGTTGCACTTGGAAGGGACCTTGGCGCATATGCACTTGACCCTGACCATGGCAAGTGCCACAAGTTTTTGCACTGGTGCCTGGTTTAGCGCCAGTGCCATCACAAGTGTCACATTTTTCGTTCTTAGGAATACGAATTTGAACGGTTTTACTTTCGGCAGCCTCTTTTAAACTTACTTCTAAATCGTAGCGTAAATCCGAACCGCGGTTACTCTGTTGCTGCTGACGACCACCACCAAAAATATCACCAAAAATATCACCAAAGCCACCACCGCTAAAGCCGCCACCACCGCCACCAAAGGGATTACCACCAGCACTACCGTCAACCCCTGCGTGACCAAACTGGTCATAAGCTTGTCGTTTTTGCTCGTCAGATAAAATACTATAAGCCTTTTGAATTTCTTTAAATTTCGTTTCTGCCGCTGCCTTGTTATCTTTGTTACGGTCAGGGTGATGCTTCATTGCCAGGCGTTTGTAAGCCTTTTTGATTGCCTTGGCATCCGTGCCTTTTGTAACGCCTAGCACTTCATAGTAATCTCTTTCTGCCATTATATTTCCTTCAATATAAGTAAAAAACCCTCTGAAAACAGAAGGTTAATTACCGATGATTTTAAAAATTTATTTATTTTTTGTCGTCACTAACTTCTTCAAAGTCGGCATCAACAACACCATCATCTTTGGTTGCACCCGCATTTGCAGCGTCAGTAAAACCGTCAGATTCTCCCGCACCTGCTTTCGCTTGTGCTTTTTCAGCTAAGGGTTGTGCCACTTCGGTCAAAGATTGAACTTTGGTGTCAATCTCCTCTTTATCTTCGCCTTTGATTGCAGTTTCCACTGCATCAATTGCCGCATCAATTGCAGTTTTTTCATCGTCCGAAACTTCTTCTTTCAACTCGTCCATCATCTGCTTAGTTGAATGCACTAACGAATCTGCCATATTGCGAGAAGTGACTAATTCTTGGAATTTCTTGTCTTCTTCTGCATTTTCTTCTGCATCTTTAATCATCTTTTCGACTTCTTCATCACTCAAGCCACTCGATGCTTTAATAGTGATGCTTTGTTCTTTACCCGTATTTTTATCCTTTGCAGAAACATTTAAAATACCGTCAGAGTCAATGTCCAAAGTTACTTCAATTTGTGGTTGACCCTTTGGCGCATTAGGGATGTCTTCAAGGTTAAACTGACCAAGCGATTTATTTGCACTGGCAATTTCTCGTTCACCCTGTAACACATGAATTGTCACTGCCGACTGATTGTCCGCTGCCGTTGAGAAGGTCTGATTTGCATTGGTTGGAATTGTGGTATTTTTCTCAATTAACTTGGTCATCACGCCCCCCATTGTCTCAATACCTAACGATAAAGGCGTAACATCTAACAATAAGACATCGTTAACATCGCCACTTAAAACACCTGCTTGAATTGCCGCACCCATTGCTACCGCTTCGTCAGGATTTACATCTTTTTTAGGCTCTTTGCCAAAGAATTTCTGTACTTCTTGCTGCACTTTCGGCATACGCGTAGAGCCACCGACAAGAATCACCTCATCAATATCACTGGCCGATAAATTCGCATCCTTCAAAGCAATTTTACAAGGGTCAATTGAGCGTTTAATTAAATCTTCAACCAGCGATTCTAACTTAGCGCGCGTTAATTTAATATTAAGGTGCTTAGGACCCGATGCATCTGCCGTTACATAGGGGAGATTAACATCCGTCTGTTCAGAAGAAGACAATTCAATTTTTGCCTTTTCTGCCGCTTCCTTCAAACGCTGTAAAGCCATCGGGTCATTTTTCAAATCAACGCCTTGCTCTTTTTTAAATTCTGTAACTAAATAATCCATAATACGCTGGTCAAAATCTTCACCACCCAAGAAAGTATCGCCATTCGTTGACAACACTTCAAAGTGCTTTTCACCATCAATATCTTCCATCTCAATGATAGAGACATCAAAAGTACCACCGCCTAAATCATACACAACAACGGTTTTATCACCCGTAGATTTGTCCACGCCATAAGCCAACGCTGCGGCAGTTGGTTCATTAATAATGCGTTTAACATCCAAACCTGCAATCTTGCCTGCATCTTTAGTTGCTTGGCGTTGTGAGTCGTTAAAGTAAGCAGGAACGGTAATTACCGCCTCAGTTACTTTTTCACCGAGATAATCTTCTGCTGTTTTCTTCATTTTGCCAATCACTTTTGCAGAAATCTCAGGGGCAGCCATTTTCTTGCCGTTTACCTCAACCCATGCATCGCCATTGTCTGCCTTTACAATTTTATAAGGCACAAGGTCAATATCTTTTTGCACCGCTTTTTCATCAAATCGACGGCCAATTAATCGTTTAATCGCATATAAAGTGTTTTCAGGATTGGTAACTGCTTGTCGTTTTGCAGACTGACCAACCAACACTTCGTCAGAATCTTTTGGAAACGCAATAATAGATGGGGTGGTGCGATCACCCTCAGAATTTTCAATAATTTTGACATTACCACCTTCCATAATGGCAACACATGAATTTGTAGTTCCTAAATCAATACCGATAATTTTTGACATTTTTTTCTCCTTTTTAATTAGTTATGACCCATATATAAGGACAGTAAAAATATTTTCAAGGAAAAAAAATAAAAAATATAATTTATGATTTTCACACTTAAAAAAAATAGCATTTATAATAAGTCCTTTGCATTTCGCAATCAAATAATTAAAGGCAAACAACCAATGAATCAAGATTCTTACAAAGAAATGTTGGCAGGCATACAGGCTTTCCATGATAAGCATGACTTTAAAAATAATGGCGGTGAAGATTTAGTCTATCGCATAGCACTAATGACGGAAGAGTTAGGTGAGATATCCAGTTGCGTGACAAAAGGCAAATCCAAGGAAGACTTAGCGGAAGAATCTGCGGATTTATTAATTTTATTAATGGGCACAGCGATTAGTGCAGACTTTGATTTAAAGGATGCTTTTTGGAAAAAATTAGATAAGATTATGCAGCGTGAATCTAGGATGGTTAATGGCAAAATTCGTGTGTCGGAATTTAAAGGGGTTAAATAATGAATAACATTTTAGCAATCGACGGACCAAGTGGCGTTGGCAAAGGCACCATCGCTCGTATAATGGCACAGAAACTTGGGTGGCATTTATTAGATTCAGGGGCAATTTATCGTGCGTTTGCGTTGGCAGTAGATGCCAGAAGGGTAGATATTACAGATGAAGTGGCACTGGAAGCGGTGGCAATTAATTTAGATTTAACCTTTAAAACCGAAGCGGAAAGTGAGTTAGTAAGCGTGTTTTTAGATGGTAAGGATGTCTCTAAAGTATTACGCACAGAACAAACGGGTGAAATGGCATCTAAAATTGCCTCTATTGGTGTGGTTAGAGCTGCGCTGTTAAAGCGACAAAAAGATTTTGCGCAGGCGCCAGGATTGGTGGCAGATGGACGAGATATGGGGACAGTAGTTTTTGCCAATGCACCTTTTAAAGTGTTTTTGACAGCAAGCGCACAAGAGCGTGCAAAAAGGCGTCTAAAACAATTGCAAGCACAGGGCACAATGGGTATAATGTCGCACATCTTGGCAGAGGTAGTGGCAAGGGATGAGCGAGATTCTTCTCGCAAAAACGCACCACTAAAACCTGCTGATGATGCATTAATCATTGATACCACCGAGTTATCGATTGATGAAGTGCTCAATCAAGTAAGCGAATTAGTAACAAAATAAACCAAAGTCTAAGCGGTTAGACTTTTAAAATAAATTAACCCGATAAATACCAACTTATACCGTTGTTGGATTTTTTACCGGTCAACATCAAGAGAACAATATGTCAGAATCATTTGCAGAACTATTTGAAAATAGTGTAGAACAACAAAATACCAAAATAGGTGCCTTATTAATGGGTACAGTCGTCGATATTAATCGTGAAAAAGCGATTATTAATGTTGGTTTGAAATCAGAGGGCTTTGTTTCTCTGGACCAATTTAAAGACGCGAAGGGTGAACTAGAAATTGCCGAAGGCGATATCGTAGAAGTTGCCTTGGAGTCTATTGACGACGGTTTGGGTCATACTTTATTATCACGCGAAAAAGCGAAACGCATTAAGTTATGGCAGACGCTTGAAATTGCAATGAATCAAAAAGAAGTGGTTACTGGTATTGTTACCGGTGCCGTTAAAGGCGGACTTACTGTTGATATTGGTGTTGTTAAAGCATTTTTACCAGGTTCATTGGTAGACACTCACCCAGTTAAAGATTTTTCATACCTTACCGGTCAAGAAATTGAAGCAATTGTTATTAAGATGGACGAAGTTAGAAACAACATCGTTATTTCTAGAAAAGCGGTTATGCAAGAAGCCAATTCTGCTGACAGAGAAGCGTTACTTGAAGGTCTTGAACAAGGTCAAGAAATTGAAGGTATCGTTAAAAACCTTGCTGACTACGGTGCATTCGTTGACCTTGGCGGTGTTGATGGTTTATTGCATATTACTGACATCTCATGGCAGCGCGTTAACCATCCGTCTGAGAAGTTGACGATTGGCGATAAAATTATCGTTAAAATCCTTAATTACGATAAAGAGAAAATGCGTGTTTCATTAGGACTTAAGCAATTGACTGCAAGTCCTTGGGATAACATCTCCGACCGTCTACCGTTAGGTAAGAAAGTCTTGGGTACGGTTTCTAATTTGACAGATTACGGAGCGTTTGTTCGCATTGAAGAGGGTGTTGAAGGTTTGGTGCATGTATCAGAAATGGACTGGACTAACGCCAATGCTCGCCCTTCTAAGATTGTTAAACTTGGTCAAGAGGTTGATGTGGTTGTTTTGGATGTTCAAGAATCTAAGCACCGTATTTCATTGTCAATGAAACAAGCGCAAGAAAACCCTTGGGAAGCCTTCGAAGCGAGCCATAATAAGGGTGACAAGATTGGTGTAACTGTTAAATCAATCACAGACTTCGGTTTGTTCGTTGGTCTTCCAGGTGGTATTGATGGTCTAATTCACTTAGCCGATCTTGCTTGGGAAAAATTACCAGCAGACGAGTTAGTTTCTAATTATTCTAAAGGTCAAGAGCTTGAAGTGGTTATCTTAAATATCGATGCAGAAAAAGAACGAATTTCATTAGGTATCAAGCAATTACAAGAGGACGATTTCTCATCTTATGCAACCTCTAACAAGAAGGGTTCAGTGGTTAAAGTAACAATTACTGAGGTTACACCTCGTGGTGCAGTTGTTGCCTTGGCAGACGATGTTACAGGTTACTTGAAAGCTGGTGAAATCTCAGAAGAGCGTGTTGAAGATGCGTCAACCATGTTGAAAGTGGGTGATGAAATCGAAGTAGCGATTATTAATATTGACAGAAAGACGCGCAATGTTTCAGTCAGTATTAAGGCGAAAAATTCAGTAGAAGAAAAAGCGGCAATGGCAGACTACAATAAGCAATCTTCTAGTGAAATAGAAGGGGCAACGCTAGGTGATTTGTTAAAGAAAGCTAAGAAGTAACCGTGAAAAAAACAGAGTTAATTCTCAACCTGTCTGAGGAATCTACACTAACTAAAGCGGAAGTGAAGAGTTGTGTGGATGCTATTATAGGGGCATTAACGGACGCTATTGTTTCTGGGGAAGGTGTTGAAGTGAGAGGCTTTGGTAGCTTTTATAGGAAGCACAAAAAAGCACGATTAGGCATCAATCCAAAGACTGGAGAAAAGACTCAGGTAAGTGCAAAATACTTGCCTTTCTTTAAGCCGGGAAAATCACTTAAAGAAGTTGTAAATAATTAAAAAAATGGGATTTACATTACTGTATAATTTCACTTTTTTATGGGGGCGTTAGCTCAGTTGGTAGAGCATCGGACTTTTAATCCGCTGGTCGAGCGTTCAAATCGCTCACGCCCCACCATATTTTAAAAAAGGCTTACAGAAATGTAAGCCTTTTTTTCGCCCTTAAAAAATAAGGTTCTAGCGACTTTTTAATGGAAGCCACAACCGTTTAAAAAAAGATGATATGTTATGGTAACTGCCACTCTAATTTAAGGTGAAAGTTTAACGGGAATAACTCGATGAAACTGGACAACTAAATAATTTAAAAAATACTTGATTTTTGATACTATTATAATTTAGTGTGTATAATTACACATTATGACAAGCAAAGAAATTATTAAAAAACTTAGGAAAGATGGGTGGATTAAAGTTGGCGGCAGGGGTGACCATGAAAAATTTAAACATCCGACTAAGTTAGGTCATGTAATTGTGCCGCACCCACGCAAAGATTTACGCCCTGGTACATTAAATAGTATTTTTAAACAAGCAGGATGGAGGAAGTGATGAGATATTTAGGTTATGTCGAAGCAGGGAGTGATGCATATGCAACTAGTGTTGTATTACCTGATTTCCCTGGGTGTTTTAGTGCAGTAGATAATGAGCAAGATTTAAATGCTGCTGTGCAAGAGGCAGTTGAGCTACATTTTGAGGGTGAAGATTTTGACTTGCCAACACCGATGACACTGAGTGAGGCACAAAATTCATCAAATTTTGATTATCAGGGTGTTTGGATGTGGTTTGAAATTGATACAGATAAAATTTCAACTAAGTTGCAACGAGTGAATATCACTATACCAACAAACATTTTAACCAAGTTAGATGCATTGGCTGGAAGTCAGCATACTTCACGCTCTGGTATGGTTCGTCAATTGGTTGAAAAATTCTAATAACCATATTTTTATTTAATACTTCTTATTTTTGTTTTTACCTTTTCCTCTATCAGTTTTGGTAATAATGACGCAAGATAATAAAGGTTAAATTTGATGTGCAAGCCAGGATAGCTGTTAATCACTTGAAAATTTTGCTTTCTCGCCCCACCAGGGGTATTGGATACACCGCCGTGTAGGAATATGGCAATAATTGTATCAGAATATTCAAATATTGCGTTATGATAAAAGTAGGCACTATAGAAAAAATCAAAATCAGCTGCAATTGAAAATTGCAAGTTAAATTTATGCTGTTTGAAGTATTGAGTGCTTATAAACGCACTTTGAGAGCAAAAGGCTACTTTTTTCCACAAGATATCAAGATTATGCGCTTTTTTAGTCTGCAAAACCCCTTCACGGTCAAGTTGCATATCGCCATATATAATGTCTGAATTATGAAGCTGTCCATCAAATATCTCACTAATAGTCTTATTAGAATAAAACTTATCCCCCGCGTTCATAATATTAATCCAATCAGCTGAAGCCAAATCAATGCCTTTATTCATCGCATCATACAATCCTTCATCAGGTTCACTTATCCATTGTGCAACCAGGCTTTCGTATTTTTTGATAACATCTAATGTGCCATCCGTTGAGCCACCATCAATAATAATATATTCAATATTTTCATAAGTTTGATTGGCGATATTTTGAATGGTTTCTTCTAAAAAATCAACCCCATTAAGGACAACAGTGAGAACTGTGATTAGTGGTTTATCTGAGGTATTGTTTTTCATATTTAGTTATTTTACAAGTTTCAGGCATTATTTGAATTAATTTAATTTTATAACAAGTAAAGACTTTTATAACACCCCAACAAATTAAGACAACAATTTAAGGTTTCTTATTTCGAACGAGTTAAACTTAACCCAACAATTCGGAGTAAAAAATATGAGTAAAAAACGCACAACCTACAGCTCAGCATTTAAAACAAAACTAGTGCTCGAGCTACTACAAAATGAAAGCACTCTGGCAGAAATTGCCAGCAAGCATAACATTCTTCCACAGAATCTAGTGAACTGGAAGAAGACCTTCCTTGCTAACGCAGAGATTGCTATGGAGCCATCTAAAGCAGTTAAAGAGTACAAGGAAGAGCTTATTAAATCACAAGAACAGAACGAGCGCTTAACGGCGCTGGTAGGTAAAGTAACCGTAGAGAAGGAGTGGTTAGCACTCTGTTCAGTACCACCTTGAGGGGTGAAAAAGCTAAAAAGCTTGGGCTCATCTAAACTAAAACAATTAGTTGATCTCAAGCCGTCACCAGCTTCTACATCATCTCTATCTATTAATCACCAGTGTCAATTGCTAGGTATTAACCGAAGTGGCTTGTACTACAAGCCACGAGTTAATCATGCCAAACAAACAATCAAGAGTCATATCACCAAGGTGTTTGAGCAGATACCCATTTACGGCGAAAAGAAGGTGCATCAACAACTACTTGAGGATGGTGTCAAGGTCAGCTTAAATACGGTAGCTCGTTATCGCCAAGAGCTAGACTTAAAAGCTGTATTGACTGTTAAACAAGTCAACACCACTATACCAATCAAAGAACATAAGAAGTACACCTATAAGCTCAGAGGGCTTAATATTAGCCATGCTAACCATGTCTGGAGTACCGATATCACCTACATCAAGATTGCTGGTGGTATGGTTTACATGGCAGTCGTCATTGATTGACATAGCAAAGCCGTGCTATCAAACAGAATATCTAATACCATGGATGTTCAGCTGGTGATGAGTGTACTCAATGATGCACTAGCTAAGTATCCACATCCAGAGATCTTTAACACCGATCAAGGTAGTCAGTACACCAGTGAGATGCACACTCAGAGACTTAAAAATCTTGGTATGACTATATCCATGGATGGCAGAGGCAGGGCCACAGATAACATCTGCATTGAGCGCTTCTGGCGAAGTGCCAAAGTTGAGAGAATCTATTTAAATGAATATCAAAATATCAGTGAGTTAACCACTGATGTGGATGACTATATTGATTTTTATAACCATCGTAGATTCCATCAAACGCTAGACTATAAAAAACCAATGGATATGTATCAAGAAAGTATAAAATTGAACCAGAATAAGAAGAAGGCTTCTTAAGATGTTCTATATAAGAAATTTTAAAAAGTTGTCAGAGGTTTTGGGGTGATAAATTTATAATTTCTACTATATAAATAAGGATAATAAATATGAAGTTGCATTTAGGCTGTGGAAAAAAACGGAACATGCAGACAGAGATGATTTTTCACAAGCTTACCTTCCTCATATGGATAAAGATAATGGACTGCTAATGAGTTTAAACTTAGAAGCGATTAAATAAGGGTTAAATATCAATGAAAAGGGATAAAGGCATATTTCTAAAATGGTTCTCATTATCACGCCACCAGAGGCGTGTTGGTGCAAGGCAATTGTCTGAACAAATCAATACCGATTTTGAATCTCAAAAAGATAATATTTTATCGGGCGATAAAATTATTTACACCCACGGCAGTGCAAATGACACAAAAACGCATTTCAACGCTTTAAAACAAGAGTTTGCTGGACAAAGTGAATTGCTACTTACTCACGCTAAAATAATTGTCTTAATCAGACGAGAGTTTGAAGTTAAAAACCACTTCAAACTTTTTGAGAAACTTTGGCAACAAGAAAAAGACTTTCTTTTAAGAAATCTTAATACCCGCTGGCTAATAGCTGCCACCGATACCTTTGCTGATTATTCAGATGATGACGCGGTAAAGGGCTTATCTATCGCCTGTGTTTGTTTACTAAATACGGTAAAAATGCAGGAATCAGAGCGATTTATCACCAATGCGAAAAACAACCAAGACGATAAAGACAAACAAATTCGTCTTGATAACGAGGAACGATTCTCTTTATTTGATGGCACTTCGGTTTTCAAATTTGGCACGGATGACACGCTAAGGAACATGCGTTGGAGACTTGATAAAGTGGCAAAGATGAATATTGCAGGTGAGATACTATTGGAAATTTTTAAGCGTTTGCAAAAATTTGATACAATATATAATCGTGCTAAGAATAGGCATACTCGTGATAAAACAGGGTGGTGGTAAATGAATATTTTTATCATTAATTTGCCTGATGCCACTGAACGCAGAGAGTTTCAACAAAAACAACTGACTGAATTAGGTTTGAATTTTGAGATAATCAACGCCACTTCTATTAATGATATTAGCGAAGACACCTACAAAAAACATTATTACGACTGGCAACGCCCTTTGCAAAAAACTGAAGTGGCTTGTTATTTTTCACATCAAAAACTATGGACAAAAATTGCCGAAGGCAATCAACCTGCATTGATTTTAGAAGACGATGTGGCGCTATCAAAATATACTCCCAACATACTAAAAGAATTAGAAAAACGCACCAATTTAGAAATGGTGAATTTAGAAGTGTTTGAGAAAAAGAAAACTATCGCAAAAATCAGTCAAACAATTGGTAACCACCAGTTATTCTGCTTATATCAAGATAAAGCAGGGGCTGCCGCTTATGTGCTATACCCAAAGGGTGCAAAGAAATTATTGCAACATCAGCAAAAACACGGTATTGCCTTAGCAGATGCACATTTACACAATTGCCCATCGTTACAATCTTACCAAATAGAACCAGCCTGTGCAGTGCAATCAATGTTTTGTCAAAAATACGGCATTGAGCAATATGATATAGTCAATACCTCCTGTATCGAGTATAAAAAAAGTAAAGAAAAACGCTCATTTATTTTTAGAGTCAAGCGAATTGTTGGACAGGTAAAACTGGGGTTTCGTCAGTTAAGTTTTGTTGCAAAATCAGATAAGCGCTATATTGAAGTGAGAATTGATGACTTTAAGAGATGAGGGGAATATGAAAAAAATTAAAATATTCATAATGAATCCTGAAAAATTTCAAGATAGAAGAAAGTCTTTAAAAAACAGGCTTGATAAAACTAAATTTGAGTATGAATTTATGTCTATCAATGATGAAGTAGACTTGACACCTGACGCTATTGTGAAAAATCATAATTCTAAAAAAACAATAGATTCTTTTGGCAGAGATTTTACTCGTGGAGAGTTGGCAAGCACATTGAACCATTTGCTTGCCTACGAGAAATTTATACAGTCAGGAAATGAAATTGCAGTTATTTTAGAAGATGATGTTGCATTTGACAGCAAAGAGTTTGAGGTTATTGTTAATTCAATAATAAAAATAATTAACACATCAAAACCACAAATATGCCAACTAACACCTGTTACCTCGTATCTAAAGAATAATGCTATTGAAATAGGCGATAAACATAAAATTGCAAGCGTAATACAATCTTGGGGTTCCCAAGCATATATTATTAACCGACCTGCAGCAATTAACATTATAAAGGTAAACAAAAAATCTTGGATTATTGCTGATGATTGGGAGAGATATAATAGATATGCGGGCATAAGTTTGTTTGGCGTGATACCTCCAATCGCTATAGCAAGCGGAGTCTTTGACTCTAACTTAGAAAAGGATAGGAGTCAATCTCTCAGGAATCATAAAACTTTGAAATATGTGTTATCAAGATGGAAGCATAAAATAAATGCCGATATGAAAAAATATTTTTACTACATTCCTTTTCGTGGCTATATTAGAAACCGATAAGTAGCAAAGAAGTTGAACGCATCAATTGTATAATTTAATAGTTCGGCGTTAATGAAAAAATTATTAAATAAATAAGAGTAGGGAGTTGCAATGAGCAATAGAATATTAAAACATTATCGATTTGGCAAAATATTTGCATGGATTAATAGGCACCTTAGGTCTCGCAGAAAAGCCATTGAGAAAATTAGGAATTTATATAAAAAACTTGGTTTAGTGTCTAATGGCTGTAGTTTGTGTGGGGGGGTAGACTTTACATTAATTGCTGAGGGTGATCGCTATGGATTTGACCTTAACAAACAATTTTGCAATCAATGCGGGTTGGTGCAAACTTATCCAGCGCTTTCTGCTGAGTTTCATCAAGCCTTTTATAGTTATCATTATCGTCCTTTATATTTAAAAAGTAAAAAAGTTAACTATCAATCTGTTATCAAAGAGCAAACTGATAAAGGCAAAAAATATCTAAACTACTTTAGAGAAAATGGTTTAAAAGATGAAGTTCTTAATAAGATTTCAATTGTTGAAATTGGCTGTAGTTCTGGTGGTACGCTCAACACTTTAAAACCTTTTGTTAAATCAGTTTATGGGTGTGATTTAGATATTGAGGCGATTAAGTTCGCCAAACAAGAATTCAATCTTAATGTTGAAGTTAGTATGTATCCAACAGATTTACCAAAAGGTAAAAAACTTTTTATTATGTCTCATGTTTTAGAGCATGTTTTTAGCCCGCTAGAAACATTGACAAAAGTGAGAAAATTATTAAAAAAGGGTGATTATTTATTTGTGGCAGTACCTGGAATAAATCAAGTTGCAAAAGGCGATTATAAAAATGATTTAAGAAGGTATTTTCATATTGCGCATGTGACAGATTTCACAGGAAGTACTTTAGCTAATGTTGCCCATTATTCAGGTTTTAAAATATTAAATATAGATGAAGAAATCAATGGATTATTTGTAGCTGATAGGGTAACAGATTGGAAAAAAAATGAATATGATGCAGTTGATAATATTCAACGCGTTGAAGAGACTTATTCTGGTTTAGCGCCTCACTTATAACGAATGTTTTGTATAATTAGCACGAGTAGTATGTAAAATTCTAGGCAACAAAAACCCTATAAACAACACATAAAAAGCATTAATATGTTCCTCACCAAAAGCAATATGGGTAAAACCAAAGGTTACATACCCAACACATAACAAAACCCCCATTGAAGCATAATGATAAACATCTTTATTTTTTAGTTGCTTGTAAAAAATAATCATTGGTGTAAATAACAAGATTAATAGTGACAATAATCCAACAATGCCAGCAGAGACTAAGTTGGTAAGGTATTCATTGTGCAAATGGGTTTTATTGCTGATGACCCTTTTATTTTTTGGCGCATATTCTGACGCTACCTTGTTTGCATTTCTGTAGCCGTAGCCAATCCAGGGTGATTGTGCCGCCGCTTGTAGTCCTGCTTGATACATTTGCATTCTCAACCCAATGGAGTTATTTGTATTGTACCCAGAATTCCAGTTTTGAATTTCACTAACTGCTAACTTAACCCTACTTTCTACTTTGTCATTGGCACCCACAAATCCAAGTAAACCCATAAATAACACCACTAAAAACAACTTCGCTTTATTATTACTTTGAAAAAATGGCTTGTAAGTCAATCCAATAAAAACCATAGATAAAATAAGGAACGACACCCAGGAACCGCGAGTACCTGTTAAAAATATTGCATAACTTCCCGCCAATACTGCAATAAAAGTGATGATTCGTTCTTTTGGTGTTTCGCTAAATATTTGAACCATTGATAAAAATATCATTGCAACTGCAATATCACTAAATATATTAGCGTTAATTATATTACCCAATAAAGGCCCGTTAATAACCGTGAGGCAGATAGCAATCAAGCCTATTTTAATACTAAGTAATAGTTTTTTAAGCGGTAAATCTACCTGCAAGAGCGTGAGTGCAATAAAAGGCGCTAATAAGAAATGTAGTTTCCTGCCAAGGTGATGAAACTCAGCATTCAATCCATCTGCAACGAGCATGGATAACAACATAATGCCAAAATAACTCACAGTCAGAAAAGAAAAGAGTTTTAATTCGGGTATTTGAAAAGGATTTCTCTTTTCAGAAATTGCAATGTAGATACCCAATATAACAAAAATTAACACAATCAAATTACCAAATACTTTGATTGTGTTAATCAACACAGGAAAAGCCAGCAACAGAGCAATCACAAAACTAGCGTATTTTTTTTCTGAAAGTGTGCTGCCCATAAAGTCGTATAACGATATAATAAAAACTTGATTTTATAGTAGGGGTGAAAATAATGGCACAAAATGTCAATAAAAAGACTATTTACCAGATGAGGCAAAGCAAAAATCATTAATATATCCTCAAGACAAGACAAAACTTTGCATAAAGGAATAATGTAATGGCATACCAGGCAATACAACTCAGTATTAAGCAATTAGATTTAATCATCAACAATGACCATGATTTAAATTTAAGAGAGAGCGAGGATTATTATGCGTTATCTTTTACCTTGATTTATCCAAGACCAGGTAAGGCAAGTATTAACACGATTAAAACTCTGCCTTTGCAAAGTAATACTACTTTTGAAACTTGTGGCGAGTCAATGATTTTTAAAGTGGAGGCGTTGTAAGCTAATGCAATCTAGAATAATCCCTGTAATTCTCGCAGGTGGATCAGGCACACGCCTTTGGCCGTTGTCGCGTAAACAGTATCCTAAGCAGTATCTGCCACTTGCGGGCGAGTATACAATGTTGCAAGAAACCATTTTGCGATTGAATGGACTGAATAACCTTGCAGAGCCTATCATTATTTGCAATGCTGAGCATCGCTTCCTTGTGGCAGAGCAATGCCAACAAATTGACATCGATAGTCCGATGATATTGTTAGAACCAGTGGGTAGAAATACAGCACCAGCAATTGCGGCAGCGGCGTTGCAGTCAATAGAAGGGGCGAACGATGTATTATTGGTATTATCAGCTGACCATGTGATACAGAATGTTGAGGTCTTTCATCAGGCGATTGACCTAGCGTTGACGCAGGCGAATGAAGGTAAATTGGTGACTTTTGGTATTGTGCCGACGGAGGTGAACACGGGGTATGGGTATATCAAATCAACGATTGATAGACGCGTTGAGGCATTTGTTGAAAAACCAGATTTGGCAACGGCACAGTTGTATTTAGAGCAGGGTAATTATTTGTGGAATTCTGGAATGTTCATGTTTCAAGCAGGGGTATTGATTGATGAATTAACAACGCATTCACCTGAAATTATAAGTGCGGTGAGTTGTGCTGTAGAGAGTGCTACAAAAGACTTGGATTTTATCCGCTTAGAACGACGCGCTTTTGAATCTTCGCCTTCTGATTCTATTGATTATGCGTTAATGGAGAAATCTGATAATGTGGTAGTGATACCATTAGATGCAGGGTGGAATGACATTGGCTCTTGGTCCGCACTATATGATATTGGTGTCAAAGACGAGAATGGCAATGTTATTAAAGGTGATGTTAGCACCATAGACACGACCAATACTTACATCAATGCCCATCATCACATCGTGGCAACAATTGGTGTGGATAATTTGATTATCGTTGATACGCCAGATGCTACACTGATTGCCTCAAAAGATAAAGCGCAAAAGGTTAAGGAAATTGTTGAATCCTTGCATCAAAAAGGACGAGAGGAAGGTGGCGAGCATCGTAAAGTACATCGCCCTTGGGGTTGGTATGATTGCATCGAATCAGGCGAACATTTTCAAGTTAAGCGATTGCATGTTAAATCCGGTGCAAAATTATCCTTGCAAAGACACCAAAAACGCGCAGAGCATTGGGTGGTGGTTAGTGGCGTTGCAACGGTCATAAATGGCGACAAAATACTGACCTTGCAAAAGGGAGAGTCTACCTATATTCCAATTGGTATAATTCACGCCTTAGAAAATAAAACAAATGAGCCGTTGGAAATTATTGAGGTGCAAAGTGGCATTTATTTGGGTGAAGATGATATTGAGCGATTGGAAGATATATATGGTAGAGAATAAATTTTAATTTTATGATATAATACTATTAATATCATTATTAATAGTACTTATGAATATAACTGCAAATGAAGTGAAAACAAAAGGCGTGTCGGTTTTTGATACGATGTTTGAAAAATTTAACGAAGTCCTTATTAATGTTAGAGGTAAAAATAAATACTGTGTAATACCTTTTGAGGAGTATGAAGAGTATAGGGCATACCAACTGGATAAAGCACACAAAGAAGTGATGCAAGATTTAAAAGAAGGAAAATACCACACCAGTGTAGGGCAACATATTGATAGTATAAAACTGGCTATTAAAAATGATTGAGATAAAATTTTCTGATAACTATGAAAAGAAAGCGATTAAATTTTTAAAGAAACATAAAGAGATAGTTCTACAATACATGAAGATAATAGATCTTTTAGAAAATAACCCTTATCACCCGTCTTTAAAACTGCATAAACTTCAAGGAAAATTGTCAAAATTTTCATCTGTTTCTATCAATATGAAATACAGAATAGTGATAGATTTTATTATATTTGATGATGAAATTATCTTGGTTGATATTGGAAGTCATGACAATGCCTATAAGTGACTTACATCACGCGCATAAAATTAACACAAAACAAGGAAGAGAGAGATGAAAAAAGCATTTATAACAGGCATCACAGGGCAAGACGGCTCATATCTTGCAGAATTATTATTAGACAAAGGTTATGAGGTGCATGCAATTATTCGCCGTGCTTCAGTTTTTACCACGCAACGAATTGAACACATATTCAATCATGAAAATATGCACACTTATCACGGTGATTTAACCGATTCAAGTAACTTACATAGATTACTAATGAAGATTAAACCTGACGAAGTCTATAATTTAGGTGCGCAATCCCATGTTGCCGTGAGTTTTGAAGTGCCTGAATACACTGCTGATGTGGTAGGCTTGGGTGCGATTAGATTATTAGACGCAGTGCGTGATTTGGGCGATGGTTGCAAATATTATCAAGCATCAACTTCTGAGTTATTTGGCGGTATTCCTGGCACAGAGCCACAAAGTGAAACCACCCCTTTTTATCCAAAATCTCCCTATGGTGCCGCCAAACTCTACGCCTATTGGGTAACGGTTAATTATCGAGAGTCTTATGATTTATTTGCTTGTAATGGCATTTTGTTCAATCATGAAAGCCCAAGACGGGGCGAGACTTTTGTGACCAAAAAAATCACCCAAGCCGTTGCCAAAATCCATCAAGGTAAGCAAGATGTTTTAAAACTTGGCAATTTGGACGCCAAACGTGACTGGGGGCATGCCAAAGATTTTGTTTATGCACAATGGCTGATGTTGCAACAAGATAAACCACAGGATTATGTTATAGCCACAGGTGAAACTCATACTGTTAGAGAGTTCGTTGAAGTCGCTTTTAAAGAAATTGGCGTTAATATCCAATGGCAAGGCACTGGTGTTGGCGAGCATGGTATTGATAGTAATACAGGCAAAATATTAGTGGAAGTCGATGAAAAATATTTCCGCCCTGCTGAGGTTGAACTATTACTAGGCGACCCATCAAAAGCCGAAAAAGAACTCGGTTGGGAAAGGCAGGTATCTTTTCAAGAGTTGGTCTCAGGTATGGTGAAGTATGACTTGGAAAATGATAATTTTGGCGGCAAAGAGTAATTGTGGATAAAGACTCAAGAATTTATATCGCAGGCCATAGAGGATTGGTTGGCTCAGCGATTGTTCGTGCGTTAAAAAAACAAGGGTTTACTAATCTAATCACTCGTACTCACAAAGAACTAGATTTAGTCAATCAGCAAGCTGTCGGTGATTTTTTCAAACAGGAAAAACCTGATTTTGTGATACTTGCTGCTGCTAAAGTCGGTGGTATTTATGCAAATAATGTCTATCCAGCTGATTTCATTTATCAAAATATAATGATAGAAGCTAATGTTATTCACTCATCATACAAGCATAAGGTCAAACGCCTATTATTCTTGGGCAGCACCTGCATCTACCCTAAGGCAGTCAAGCAGCCAATGCGTGAAGATGCACTGCTCACCGATGTATTAGAACCAACCAATGAACCTTATGCACTAGCAAAAATAGCAGGCATTAAACTTTGTGAGTCTTACAATAGACAATATGGCACAGATTTTCGCTCAGTGATGCCAACGAATTTATACGGCATTAATGATAACTTTCACCCAGAAAATTCCCATGTGATACCAGCCCTAATGCGTCGTTTTCACGAGGCAAGAATCAACAACGATGCCGAAGTAGTGGTATGGGGTAGCGGCAAGGCGATGCGTGAGTTTTTGTATGTTGATGATATGGCACAAGCCTCGCTATTTGTCCTCACCCTCGATGAGAAAACCTACCAAGCCAACACTAAACCCATGCTCTCGCACATTAATGTCGGCACAGGCGTGGATATAACCATCCGTGAAATGGCACAGACAATGAAACAAGTGGTTGGCTTTAAAGGCAAACTTGTTTTTGACACCACAAAGCCTGATGGGGCGCCAAGAAAACTGATTGATGTTGCTCGTTTGTCTAAAATGGGCTGGCAATATAGTGTGGCTTTAGAAGAGGGTCTTGCGCAAACTTATCAATGGTATTTAGAACAATGAAATATATTTTTAAAGCAGTTTAATGGATAATACCCGTAATTTTTTACATGAGCGAAATAGGCACAAAGAATAATGAGTAACAAAGATTTTGACATAATCATAGAATCAGGAAAAACTGAACGCCATTATTGGGCAAATTTATGGCATTATCGAGAATTGTTTTATATTCTTGCTTGGCGAGATATTGCCGTGCAATACAAACAAACGGTTATTGGCATTTTGTGGGCGGTGTTACGACCAGTTCTTACCATGGTTATTTTTACCGTTGTTTTTAGTAAAATAGCCAATTTACCGAGTGAAGGCGTGCCTTATCCAGTGTTTGTTTTTGCGGCAATGCTACCTTGGACATTTTTTTCGACTGCTTTTTCAAGTTCTAGTAACAGCTTGGTCAGCAATGCTAATTTGATTGGCAAAATTTATTTTCCAAGGTTAATTATTCCAGCAGCCTCTATTATCGTTGCTGTAGTAGATTTTCTCATTTCATTTGTGATTTTAATTGCACTTATGTTTTGGTATGACTTTTTTCCAACTTGGCATATGTTGACATTGCCCTTCTTTTTGTTGCTTGGCTTTTTTGCTGCTTTTGGAGCAGGTCTTTTTATTACCTCACTTAATGTTAAATATAGAGATTTTAGAATTGTCATTCCTTTTATTGTGCAATTGGGTTTATATATCTCACCAGTGGCATTTAGCACAACTTTAATTCCAGAAAAATATCAAATATTTTATTATTTAAACCCCATGGTTGCGGTAATTGATGGTTTTCGTTGGGCGGTTAGTGGGGGTAAGACAGTATTAAATATGACAGAGATTTATGTGAGTATTTCTGTGGTTATTATTTTATGTATTCTGGGTGTTGTCTATTTTAGAAAAACTGAAAAAGTTTTTGCAGATGTTATTTAAAGTGGAAAAATAAATGAGCAATATAGCCATGAAAACCGAAAATCTCGGTAAAAAATATGCCATCAGGCATGAAAGTCAGGAAAGCTATAACACCTTTCAAGGTGTTTTGGTTCGGGGTACTCAAAAAATTATCACCACACTTAATCCATTTCAAAAATCACCGCCAAGCAACCATACGACCGAAGATTTTTGGGCATTAAAGGACATTAATTTTGAAATTAATCAAGGTGATAGGGTCGGTATTATCGGGCCCAATGGTGCAGGTAAATCAACCTTATTAAAAGTCTTGTCTCGTATTACTGAACCCACTGTAGGAAAAATAAGCATTAAAGGCAAAATCGCCAGTTTATTGGAAGTTGGTACAGGCTTTCATCCTGAATTAACAGGACGGGAAAACATATTCTTAAACGGTGCAATCTTAGGCATGAGCCGACAAGAAATTAAATTAAAATTTGATGAGATTGTAGATTTTTCAGGGGTTGAGAAATTTTTAGATACCCCAGTCAAAAGATATTCTAGCGGTATGTATGTCCGCCTTGCTTTTGCAGTGGCTGCCCATTTAGAGCCGGAAATACTGATTATTGATGAAGTGCTGGCTGTTGGTGATGTAGAGTTTCAAGAGAAGTGCTTGGGTAAAATGAAAGATGTTAGCAAAGAGGGGCGAACCATCCTTTTTGTGAGTCACAATATGAATGCAATAGAAGAATTATGCAATCATGCGATTTTAATAGACAAAGGCAAACTGGTTGAAAAAAATAAAAATGTTCGCCAAATTATTAATGAATATCTTTCAGGTGGCGAATATGATATGCAAAGCGAATGGATTAATCAACATGACGAATATAAAAACGACTATTTTCAAACTGTTCGTTTTGCTATAGAAGATCAACAAGGCAAAGTTTTAACCCAAGCAATGAGAAACGATGAAGATGTTAATATTGTTATTGAAGGTCAGGTTCAGCGGTTGCATACAGCCTTGTGCGTGGGGTATGCTTTGTTTAATGAAAATAATATACCTTTGTACCGGAGTTCGTTCACTGACAAACCCCCAGGCGAATGGTTAAAAATCCATAAAGGCAAAAATATATTAACCTCAAAAATTCCCAAAAGATTGCTAAACGAAGGCAGATATAGAATGGAACTTTTTATTTCATTGTATTGTATAAGTTGGATTAATAAACCACAAGAAAATACCCCAGCACTATTTTTTGAGATTCAAGGAAGGTTGAGCGATTCTCCGTATTTGACGAGTAAACGCGACGGTGAGGTTTTGTCTCCTATTTTGGACTGGAAAATTAAAGGGCACCCTAAAGCATAATACAACTTTGTGACAGATGAATAAATCTAAAAAAATATTAGTAATAGGCGGCGCAGGCTTTGTCGGAAGACATCTTTGCCAACGATTAGCACAAGACAAATAAAATGATTTTTATGTTAAAAAAAATAGCGAAAAAAATAACGCCAAAACTTTATGCTAGATTAGCAGAAATTAAAAGTGAAAGAAAATTGGAATCGTTTAAAAAGAAGTACCCCGAGGTAAAGATATTTCAAAACGAAGGTAAAGGCAATAGAAAACTACATTCCCAATCAAACCAAGATTATATAGTGTATGAAAACTTTTTTAAAAATAATAGAGAGGGCTTTTTTTGCGATATTGGTGGCAACCATCCTTTAAAAATAAACAATACACTGTATTTTGAAAATCTTGGCTGGAGAGGGGTGGCATTTGAACCGTTGCCCTATATGGGCGAGTTATGGGCTAAGCACAGAAAGGCTAAATTATTTCCTTTTGCACTCTCCGACAGAGAAGGCGAGGTTGAATTTACGGTGGTTAAAGATGCAACAGGATGGGAAGACATGCTTTCTTTTGTGACAGAAACAAGGAATGCAGAGTTTGACTATGAAACAGAAAAAATAACTATCCAAGCAAAAATTTTTAAAGTGATTATGGCGAAAGAAGGCATTAGCCATATAGATTATTTATCTTTAGATATTGAAGGTCACGAAATGAATGTTTTAAAAGGTATCGATTTTAGTAAAGTCAGGATTAATGTATTAACCATAGAAAATAATTCAATAGATACACTATGGGGAGATGAAAATATAAGGGAAATAATGTTTGAAAATAATTTTATATTATGGGGTAGAATAATGGGGCTGGATGATATTTATGTACATAAAGATTTTATTAAAAATTTAAAAAACAATTAAATTAGCTATTTAAATGAACTCAAAGAAAAACATAAAATATATTTCATTGGTAGTAGATAAAGTCTATCAAAACAATAAAATTTTTAGCTCACACGAGGCTACAAGAATAAAATATTGCACTTTAAAAGAGGAGTTTTTAAAATTGGGTTATGAAATAAATACTCATGATCTTAATGAAAATAGAGATGTAGAAATTGCTATTTATTTAGATATTCCCAATAATTTTTTAAATGTTTTTAACGCCAATATTAGAAATTACGCATTACTTATAGAAAGCCCTTTATCAAATAATAGTAATTTCAATCATACCTTGTATCAATATTTTGATAAGATTTTTACTTGGAGTAATGATTTAATTAAAATCTATCAAGAACAAAAAAAGTTCGTTAAAATAAATTACAGTTTTGATTTTGGAGTTTATCAACCTGTAAATATTAAACAAAAAGAAAAGTTATGTGCATTAATTAACGGTAACCGCGCATCAAATGCTAAAGATGAATTATATTCAAAGCGAGTGGAAATAATAAGATGGTTTGAGGAATATCACCCAAATGATTTTGATCTTTATGGTAGAAGTTGGAACGACACTAATTCTAGATACGGATGGCTTAATAAATTAACTTCGTATAGAATGGTTGCAAAAATTTATTTAAAAATGAGGGGTAGACATTTCCATCCTGCGTATTGCGGGACTGTTAAAAATAAAATATCTGTACTATCTAAATATAAATTTTCAGTCGCCTTTGAAAATGTTCAAAATGCTTCGGGATATATAACTGAAAAAATATTCGATGTTTTTTTCTCCAATTGTGTTCCTATCTATTTAGGTGCAAATGATATTTGTGAGGTTATTCCTAAAAATTGTTTTATAGATATGCGTGATTTTAATGATTATGAGAGTCTGTATTTTTATATAAAAAATATGACGGATGATGATTATATTCAATATTTAAACCATATTCAAAATTTTCTTTTTAGTGCTGCAAGTGATAAATTCAAAATAGAAACTTTCGTAGATACTGTCATTAATGGAGTGCTAGATGATAAAAAATATAAGTGAAATAAAAAAAAGAATTGAGCTGCATTTTCACGATAATTTGCATAATGAAGAATATAAGATAAAAAACATACCAGCAATAAGATTGCTAACTTGGAATAGGTTCGACTTGGCTTTCAAGTTGTTATATTTAGAGATGTTGGATTGTGATTTGGTGTTTTCAAGAAAGATATACGCTGAGCACATAAGAGCACTCAGTCTAGGAAAATTTACAGAACCTGGTAATGACAGTAAAAATAGTATAGGAAAATTTATAGATGAATTTGACGCTATTTTTAAATCTATTAAAAACAGTGGTTTCGATGCAGGCAAAACTGTAATACCACTTTCGCACAATAACACAATCGCAAATGGTGCACACAGGGTCGCCAGTGTTATTTTTTTAAATAAATCTATCGATTGTGTGCAAATAAATACAAATAATCACAGATACGATTATCGTTTTTTTTACGATAGAAATATGTCTAATGAGGTGTTGGATATAGGCGCTACTAAATTTATAGAGTATGCTGATAATGTGTTTATCGCTTTTATTTGGCCTACAGCACAAAAGCATGACCAAGAAATAGAAAGTGTTATTCCTAATATAGTGTATAGGAAAGAGATAAAGTTAAACCCAAATGGTGCACATAATTTATTATCTCAAATATATTATGGTGAAGAGTGGGTTGGAAATGTGGAGAATGATTTCAAAGGCGTCAAAGCAAAACTTTTAGAGTGCTTCAAGACTTTTGAGCCAATAAGGGTGGTGGCTTTTCAGGCTGAAGATTTAAATGAAGTTGTCAAGATAAAAGATAAAGTCCGTGATATTTTTAATGTAGGCAAACATTCAATTCACATAACAGATACAAAGGAAGAGGCTATCAGAGTTGCAAGACTAGTCTTCAATGACAATAGTATTCATTTTCTAAACCATGCCAAACCAAATAAATATCTTTCCACATATGAGAAAATAAATCAATTTAAAAAATTTCTTAAAAACAACAGTTTAGACGCATCAAATGTTCTATTAGACTCAAGCTTTATCCTTTCTTTGTATGGGTTGAGAGAGGCCAATGATATAGATTTTTTTGTAGAAGGCGAAGTGCAATATAATGATAACGAAATAAATACCCACGACGAAGAATTAAAACACCATAGAGAATCTAAAATAGAAATGATACGCAATCCAAAATTTTATTTTTATTTTGATGATTTAAAGTTCATTTCATTCTCTCAACTTTATACGATGAAAAAAAATAGAGCTGAAGAAAAAGATATCAATGATTGCAATATGATGAAAGCGTTGATAGAAGGAAATAAACTCAAAGAAAATTTGATTAGATTTAAGCAAAAGCTATATTATAAAAAAATTCAGATTCGAAACATTCGAAACATTTGTAGCAGTGGAATTATGACTTCTTTAAAGTTTGTTGGGTTGTTTAATGTTGTTCGAAAGTTTTATCGTTTAATAGTGAAAAAATGAATAACTCAATACCCCCTGTCTTTATTGTCAATCTTAAAAAAGATATAGAAAAACACACACATATGCAGGCACTCTGCCAACGGTTTAATTTACAAGCCGAGTTTGTTGATGCCGTGGATGGAAGGCAACTTAAAGAATCCGAGATTAACAGTGTTTTCTCTCAAGAAAATGCGATACAAAATATTAATAGAGAGCTTACAAAAGGTGAAATTGGTTGCGCCTTGAGCCATAAAAATATTTATCAAAAAATGATAGATAACAATATAGAAAATGCTTTAATTTTAGAAGATGATGTTGATTTTGACGATACATTATTGGATTTACTGTCAAGAATTGATGATTTCCCTAAGGATTGGGAATTGATGCTTTTGGGGCATTTCGGATGCATTCGTATAGATAAAGCAACAGAATATAGTTTTTGGTATAAGAAAAAATTACATAAAAAATATATTATTAGAAGACCATCTGAAGAGGGGCATGGAACTCATGGGTATTTGTTAAACAACAAGGGAGCAAAAAAATTCATTAACATTTTAAGTGAAATAGCCTTACCCATAGATCATTATACGGGTGATGATAAATGTACTAATTTATATATTATTCAACAACCCGTTATCACTCTGAATAAAAAATTAGCTAGCAATAGTAATCTACAAGCGGATAGAGAGAAAATGGAAACAAGGCATAAGTCAAACTCGCAAGGAAGATTTAAGGGAAAGTTATTGAATCTCGTTAAAAGGTATTTGATTTTGTTAAAACTTAAAAATAAAGTAGATGCACTTCGATTAGATACTAAAATTTTTCTTGCTAAAATAAAGTTTTTGAGATGGTATTTTTAAAGAAAAAAAAGTTTTTATGCAATTCAACAGAATTAAAAAAATAGCGCATATTGTCAGAATGTTTTTTACCAAAAAGCAAGGTATTCTAGTATATGTCGGTGCACATTCTGGAAACAACCTCTCGTCTATTTTTCGAAAATATGAAAAATGTTACGCTTTTGAAGCAAATCCAGAGCTATACACTTTATTGAAAATAAAATTTAATAAATACCCTAGGGTTTGTATTTTTAATTTTGCCGTGGCTGATTATGATGGAGAGATAGATTTTAATATCAGTAATAATGGTGGCGCAAGTTCATCTATTGGCAATTTTTCTAAAGACTATAATGCCAGTATAAAAATGGTTAAAACCATCAAAGTGAAGTGTATAATTTTATGTAGCTTTTTGCAAAAACACAAGGTAGACTTTATAGAGGATTATATTAGCGATATTCAAGGCTATGATTTAGAGGTATTAAAAACATTAAAGCCTTATATTAATGAAAAGAAAATAAAAAATATTACATGTGAAGTTGGCAAGAGTAAAGACAGGCAAGTATATAGCGACCTCCCAGAAAACAATAAAAATGCTTTTGATCTTTTTTTAAATGATAATTATGAATTTGTTGCACAAGGGTGGGGAATTCTTACTGATGGAAAATTTCATCAGGTTCCAGAAACATGGTGGGATATGGATTGCAAGTGGAAGATAAAAGGATAGTGTCACTTATAAAATCCAGTTTTTAAGGTAAATTTAATTTGAAAAATATTATTTCTTATTCGCTGTATGGCGATGATTCTATGTACATATACGGAGCCATCCAAAACTCTTTATCGGTAAAATATTTTTACCCTGAGTGGGTTGGTAGGTTTTATGTAAGTTCAAATGTTGCTAAAGATGTGGTTGAAGAGTTGATTAAAAATGGCTCTGAAGTAGTTATAGTGAATGAGTGTGAAAATAATTTATCAATGTTGTGGCGTTTTCGTGTTTTTTCAGATGAAGATGTTGAGTGTGCAATGATTAGAGATGCGGACTCAAGGTTGTCTAAAAGAGAAGTAGGCGCGGTAAATGAATGGCTTGATAGTGGAAAAGACTTCCATATCATGAGAGATCACCCCAATCATCAGGCTCGTATTATGGGTGGTATGTGGGGAGCTAAAGTTAATGCCCTTAGAAATATAGATGAATTATTGATTTTGGCCAAAGATTATTTAAAGGATGAATATGGCGGGGATCAATATTTTCTAGCAAAATATGTATATCCGTTAACTATCGATAACGCCTGCATTCATGTTAGTTCTAATAAATTTGAAAGAAAAGGAAAACACTTTCCAACAACAAGAAAAGATAATTTATTTGTTGGCTTAGTATTTGATGAGTTTAACAACCCTAAAAAGGAACAAATAGAGATGTTAATCAAATATGAACAGGATCATTTTTTTAGAATGGTATTTAATTTGAAGCTTTTTATTAAAATAAAGTTAAAAATGATATAAACATATGAATGTATTAATGGTGACGAACACATATTGTGAATCGACGGCTGCTTATAGATTGCATAAGGAGTTACATAATCAAGGTGTTAATGTTAAACTGTTAACTCTAAAGAAGTCAAACGATGACTGGACAGTTATATCTCCTTCTTCTAGAATAGAAAAGTTTATTAACATTCTAAGGTCTTACGCAGATCAAATACCCGTTAAATTGTATAAGTACAAAAGCCAAACTTTATTTAGCCCGTCTTGGTTTGGTTTTAGCAATATAGTTCACAAAATCAATAAGATAAATCCTGATATTGTCCATCTTCATTGGATAAATGGTGGAATGATGCGTATTGAAGATATTGCCAAAATAAAAGCCCCAATTGTTTGGAGTTTGCATGATAATTGGGCTTTTACAGGTGGATGCCACATTATGTGGGAGTGCGAACGGTATAAGAATAATTGCGGATCTTGCCCAAGATTGGGCAGCAATAAAGACAATGATTTAAGCAGAAAAGTGTTTAACCGTAAACAAAAAGTATTCAGTCAAAAAAAAGACATTACCATTGTTGGTTTAAGCCATTGGCTGAATGAATGCTCGAAAAATAGTGCGCTTTTAAAAGATAAACCTCACATAAATCTACCCAATCCTATAGATATCAATGTATTTAAGCCTTTTGATACAAATACATCTAGGGAACTTTGGAATTTACCCAAAGATAAAAAGTTGGTGTTATTCGGTGCTAATAGTGCTACAAGCGATATCAATAAAGGCTTTAAAGAATTAAGCGAAGCATTACGCCAATTGCAAGGTAAAAATATAGAATTTGTGGTATTTGGCAGTAGCGAGCCAAAAAACCCTCAGGATTTTGGCTTTAAAACCCATTATTTAGGGTATTTACACGACAGTGTAAGTTTAACAACGCTTTATAGTGCCGCAGATGTGATGGTGGTACCCAGTTTGCAAGAAGCGTTTGGACAAACGGCATTTGAGGCAATGGCTTGTGGAACACCTGTTGTGTGTTTTAACGCAACAGGACTTAAAGATATTGTTGACCATAAAAAAAACGGCTATTTAGCAAAAACATTTGATACAACAGATTTAAAAAATGGCATAGAATGGGTTTTAAATCATGATAATTACGATGAACTTTGCAAAAATGCAAGAGAAAAAATAGTAAAGAAATTTGATAGCAAAATAGTGGCAGAAAAGTATATTGAGCTTTATAAAGAACTTTTAAATGACTAGTCAATCAAAAATTTCAATAATTACTGTTGTTTTTAATGATGCTGATGGCTTGTTAAAAACAATTAAAAGTGTAGTTAATCAAACTTATAGTAATATTGAATATATCATTATTGATGGGGGGTCAACGGATGGCACAGTGGACATCATTAAGAAATATGAAGATAAAATTACCCATTGGGTGAGTGAGCCTGATGCGGGTATTTATGATGCGATGAACAAGGGTATTGATTTGGTGAGCGGGCAGTGGATTAATTTTATAAATGCAGGAGACAATTTTTTTGATACAAGTATCGTAGGAAAGGTGGTGCCTTTACTGGATAATGATATGTGGGTAGTATATGGAGATACTGTTCTTGATTATGGGGCTTACACATCTTTAAGGATAAATTTGGATTTATCCAATATGTATTATGGGCAGGTATTGGGGCATCAAAGTTCTTTTACTAATGCCATTTATCAGAAAAAAAATCCATTTAGTTTGGAATATAAAATTGCAGGTGACTATGATTTTTTCTTAAAGGCTTATATTGAGAATAAGAATAAATTTAAGCGTATTTCGCTAATTATTAGTATTTTTTCAATGAATGGGGTGTCTAGTAATAATGAAGTAAGTTCGACATTGGAAAGAATAAAAATTCTAAAAAAAATTAAACAATTTAAAATGAAGGTTCGACTTTCTTATTACCTGACTCTGCTAAAAATTATAATAAAGAAAAATTTACCGTTAAAAATAGTAAAAAGACTCAACACCAGGAGTAAGAGTAAAGAATCTATCAAAAATTTTAATACGGTAAAAAATAAATCAGGAATTGAATGATGGTACCCTATATATTTTTTTATTTATTTATTCTATCTATTGGATTGTGGAACACTAAAAAAACAAATTTTAAATATAGTATATTGTTTTTTTCTGTATTTATTTTTTCTGCTTTTAGGTTTGATGTTGGTTATGATTATGAAAATTATTACAGAATAATATTGGATTTAACGTCTGTAAGTTATACACAATTTGAGTCTATACCCAGGTATGCCGCAGAATTTTCCAACTATAGTGGCTTTACTCAGTTATTCTTTATTTTTACTTCATATGTTATTGTTTATAGTGTTCACTATATCTTAAAAAACTATAGTAAAGATTATTTTTTATCACTACTGATTTTTATCTCCATTCCTTATTTTTATTTAATGTCTTTTAGTGTTATAAGGCAATATTGTGCAGTAGCAATAGTTTTTTATGGAATCAAGTATATTTTTCAAAGAAATTTTTTCCTCTATGTTGTTACAGTGATATTGGCATCAATGTTTCATTACAGTGCAATTATTACTATCGTAATTTATTTTTTAAATAGAATCAACTTAAGTAGATTTACCTCCATTGTTTTAGTCGTCACCTCATTTTTTGTCACCCCTATTTTATTTTATGTTATGACACAGATACCTAGGTATGCCGTGTATGCTAGTTACAACAGTGGGGCAGGAGTTGGTATGCAATTATTTTTATTATTAATGTCTGTTGTTTTTATATTTTTCTGTAATTCTTTTAAAACTATAGAGTCAAGGTTTTACTACAATGTATTTATTGTAGGTGTTTGTACATATAATGCATTTATTTTTGTAGGAGATGTGGCTGCAAGAATATCTTATTATTTTATTATTTATTTAATTTTATTAATTCCAGAATTGCAATATAGATTTAAAAAGAAACAATTTTACTTTGTGGTAATCTTATTTTCAATTTTTATGTATTCTATTAGCTTCTACCTCTCATTTAAAGAGCCCACTAAGAATTTTCTTGTACCATACCAGTTATTTTTATTCAAAGATGCTGGTGATTTGAAACAAGTTACGATACTATAGATTTTAACTTTATCACAATAAAATATACCAGATATTAAAATTATGAACAAAAAAATCGCAATTATTATCCCTACTCATAAACCACAAACATACCTGAAGAGGTGTTTGGACTCCCTTGAAATGCAGACTTTGCCTAAGGAAAAATTTTGTGTTTACATTGCTTTGAATGGAGACAGATACCCCTATGAAAATGAAATATTGCCCTCGCTAAAGCTATATAGTTTTAATTCTAAATACATCTATATCAAAGAGTCGGGCGTATCTAATGCTAGAAATAAATTAATTAATTACTCTAAAGAAGAATTTATTACTTTTATTGATGATGATGACTTGGTATCGCCTAATTATCTGAGTAACTTATTAGAGGTTTCCACGCAAGAATATGTAGGAATCGCTAAGGTTTATAATTTTAGGAAAAGTATTAATATCTTAACAAGTCATTCTATAGGGCGATTGTATGAAAAACTTTCTCCATCAGAAACATCCAAGCTTAACACTCGTAAATATTATTCTCCTATATGTGCAAAATTAATTCACAGGAACATAATAGGTGACACTCGATTTGATACGCATTTAAAAAATGGTGAAGACAGTTTATTTATGGCTACTATTTCTAAAAATATAAAAAAACTTTGTAAGCCTTGTAACGAAGCTTGTTACTATGTTTATGAACGCCCTAACTCGGCAAGTAGAAGAAAAACCTTATTTAGCTACCGGCTTAAAAATTCTGCGTATGTAATTAGAGAATGTTTTAAATTATTAATGTTACCAGGTTATAATAAATTATTTATTTTAACCAGAATCCTTGCCACACTTAAAAAACTCATGATGGGGCTGAATTAAATATGTGCAATAAAAACATTGAGAATTTGGTGTCAATCATCACTCCATCATATAACTCGGAAGATTTTATTTCCTTTACAATAAAATCAGTTTTAGATCAAACTTATCAAAACTGGGAAATGATTATTATTGATGATTGTTCTGCTGATAATTCGACTGAGATTATTCAGGGCTACATTCAAAAAGATAGTCGAATTAAATTGATTTATACAAAGAAAAATAGCGGTCCTTCGGCTGCTAGAAATCTAGCCATTGAAATATCTAAGGGCAGGTATATTGCCTTCCTTGATGCGGATGATATATGGTTGCCCCATAAGTTAAAAACTCAAATTCAATTTATGAATGATAACAATCTATCTTTTACTTATAGTTCTTATTATTTAATTGACGAAAAAGGCAAGGATTTAGGGGTTTTTAATACCAAGAGTAATATTAGTTATACAGGCATGCTTAGAACTTGCAGTGTAGGCTGTTTGACCGCTATTTATGATACGCAAAAAATAGGTAAACTTTATATGGAGGGTGTTTTTGGTCATGAGGATTATACCTTGTGGCTGAAAATATTAAAAAAAGTTGATTATGCTTATGGAATACAAGAGCCATTGGCGAAATATAGAATATTGAATAACTCTCTTTCTAGGGATAAAATACAGGCAGCTAAATACCAGTGGCAAGTCTATAGAAAAATAGAGAAGTTAAGTTTAGCAAAAAGTTTGTATTATTTTGTGCAATATGCTTATCATGGAGTTAAAAAATACAACTAACAAGGGTAAAATTTAATTTTTTTTCATCACTCTAAAATCTTGCAAGAACCTTTAATTACTTTGTTGTTTTCTTTGTCTTTATCGGCTTTGATAGTTGTTTTGGCGTATAAGAAAAATTGGTTTTTAAATCATCATGATTTAGAAGGCGTGCAGAAATTTCATCATCATCCAACGCCACATGTGGGTGGTCTGGCAGTTTTCTTTGGAATTTTCTTGGGGTCTTTTTTGTTGGACTCTGATACCCGGGAAGTTTTTCAGCCTATATTATTGGCATCGTTGCCGCTATTTATTACTGGCGTAATTGAGGATTTTAGTGCAAAAATATCGCCTTTATGGCGTTTGATGGCTATCTTTATTTCTATTGCTGTCAGTTTCTTTTATCTAAATATCGGGGTTTATTCTTTGGGTTTTGCATGGATGGATAGTCTGTTGTCTTATCCATTTATTAGTTTGCTGTTTACACTGTTAGTGGTGGGAGGGGCAGTGAATGCTTTTAATGTGATTGATGGTTATAATGGGTTGATGTCAGGCTATGTGCTACTTGCATTAGCGGCAATGGCGTTTGTTGCTTATATTGTAGGCGATGTGTTGATATTGCAATTGTGTTTGCTTTTGGGTGCGTCTATTCTAGGATTTTTCTTGTTGAATTTTCCACTGGGTAAAATATTTATGGGGGACGGCGGGGCGTATTTTATTGGATTTATATTTTCAATGGTTGGGCTGTTGTTTGCTAGTCGTCATGCAGAAATATCGAATTGGTTCGTGCTTTCGTTGTTGATGTATCCGATGTATGAATTACTGTTTAGTATTTACCGTAGAAAATTTATTCAAGGCACTCTTGCTAGTCAGCCTGATGCTTATCATTTACATACACTTATCTATAACATCATTGTAGTCCGCAATCCCGACGGTGATAAAGTCTTGAATAATAGCAAAACCTCGCCATATTTATGGTTATTATCTTTGACAAGTATCATTCCAGCAATGTTTTGGTACGACAACAAGATTGCACTAATTGCATTGGTGTGTGGATTTATGTTGGTTTATACGCTTATATATCGCTTTATTAAATTATGAAAAAAATATTAGTAACAGGTGGCGCAGGCTATATTGGCACACATACTTGCATTGAGTTGATTGAGGCGGGGTATGAAGTTGTGGTGGTGGATAATTTGTGCAATGCCTCAAAGGAAGGGTTGAAGCGTGTTGAAGAGATTGTAAATGTGGAGATTCCCTTTTATCGAGTGGATGTGCGGGATAAAACTGGGTTGATAGAGGTTTTTAAACAACATAAATTTGATGCTGTGATTCATTTTGCTGGGCTAAAAGCCGTCGGTGAATCGGTGGAAAAACCGATTGAATATTACGATACCAATGTAGGTGGTTCGTTTATCTTGGCTGAAGTGATGCGGGATTTTAACTGCAAGACTTTTGTGTTTAGCTCTTCGGCGACAGTGTATGGAAATCCAAAGACAGTGCCTATTAAAGAAGATTCCCCATTATCGGTAACCAATCCTTATGGTAGGTCAAAACTGATGATTGAGGAATTTTTACAAGATGTATTTGTCGCAGATGAAACTTGGCATATTGCACTACTTAGATACTTTAACCCAATAGGTGCACACAAAAGTGGATTGATAGGCGAAGACCCAAACGGCACACCTAACAATTTAATTCCCTATATTTCACAAGTAGCCATTGGGAAATTAGACAAACTCAGTATATTTGGTGGTGATTACAACACACCTGATGGGACGGGGGTGCGTGATTATATTCATGTTATGGATTTAGCCAAAGGGCATGTTCGGGCATTGCAAGCATTAGAAAATAAACCACAGGTATTGATTGTGAATCTAGGCACGGGCAATGGTTATTCCGTATTGGATATGGTAAAAGCTTTTGAAAAAGCATCAGAAAAAACGGTGGCTTACAAGATTACCAAGAGAAGGGCGGGTGATATTGCCGCTTGTTACGCCGACCCGACTTATGCTATTGAAATTTTAGACTGGAAAGCCGAGCGTGAATTGGATAAGATGTGCCAAGACACTTGGCGTTGGCAAAGTGCTAATCCGAACGGCTACCCAAGGCACAAGTAATGTTTAATAATATTTTAATGGTATGCGTAGGTAATATTTGTCGTAGTCCGATGGCTGAGGCATTGTTGCGGAATAAATTAATTCAACGAAAAAGTTTAAAAATAGCTTCTGCAGGAGTTGGGGCTTTGGTTGGGCACAGTGCCGATACCATTGCACAAGCCTTAATGCTGGAAAAAAATATTGACATTTCCACGCATAAAGCACGCCAATTGGACGGCGAATTATTAAGTGAATATGATTTAGTATTAGTAATGGAAAAAGGGCATATTGACGCGGTTCATCATATTGCCCCATTATCAAGAGGTAGGGTGCATTTACTAGGAAAATGGAGTGATTTTGAGATTTCTGATCCTTATAAACAACCAAGACATGAGTTTGAAGTAGCACTTGAATTGATTGAACGCGGTGTGGATGAATGGGTAAATAAAATTTAAAGTAGTCTTGACATATTCGGTAAAATAACACCTTTTTAAAAGATAGAAAAACGAGATAATGCATTATTTAAAACTTACAATATTGTTCGCTGCCACCTTAATATTAACTGCCTGTTCTCCAGGTATGAAAATGGATAAAAATATCTATGATGGCGATATGTCTGATACTATTTTAATCACGCCAGATTTGGTTAAAAAATTAAATGTTAATCATAAAAACAACCCTATTTATAAAGTTGGCAGGCAGGATGTATTGTCGGTCAAAGTTTGGGGCGATGAAGGTCTAAGCGCTGTTAATGATAATAAAAATGCCAATCAAAAAGTTGATGACTTAATTGTGCAAAATAGCGGGGAAATTTTCTACCCCTATATCGGCAATATTAAAGTTATCGGTAAATCCATTGAGCAAATCCGTATCCTACTTACCCAAAAACTTAGTAAATACATTACTAATCCTCAAATTAGTGTGAGTGTTAGTCAATACCATTCAAAGCGTGTGCATATTATGGGTGAGGTGCGAAGACCCAAAACTTATGTAATTACTAATGTACCAATGAGCCTTCTAGATGCAACGCTGTTGGGTGGTATTGATAATGCTACAGCCGATACCCAGCAAATATATGTAATTCGTCGCTTTAAGAAGGATAAGCCAAAAATTTATCAATTTAATGGCGAATTCGCTGATACCATGCTCTTGGCAGGGCAATTTTATCTAAAACCTAACGATGTGGTATTTATTGCCCCTGCTGGCGTCGCATCATGGAATCGTGTTATTAGTAATATTCTTCCGTCAGCCAATTTAAAGGCAGCAACTAACTAATCATATGGATACTCCAACACATACAAACCAAAATCTATCACTTGAGGGCGAAAATGAGATTGATTTACAGGAATTATTTGGCACACTGGTAGAAGAAAAATGGCTCATTGCTATTGTTACTGCTGTTGCTTTTGCTGTTAGTTTATTTTATGTCTTGGTCGCTACTCCAATTTATCGGTCTGACACAATTTTACAGATTGAAGGTAAACCTAACAATACATTGGGTTTAGGTGGTTTGAATGGCTTTTCTGCCAGTTCACCTACTTTGGCAGAAATTGAAATCATAAAATCGCGCAATATTATTGGCAAAACAATTGACGAACTTAATTTAGACATTCTGGTTAAGCCTGATTATTTTCCCATTATCGGTGCAGCAATTGCGCGTAGAAATAATGACAAGAATATTACCCAAGATAGTAGTTACACTGGTTACGCTTGGGGTGGTGAACGCATTAAGATTGAGCAACTTACTCTGTCTCGACTTTTACAAGAAGATGGTGTTACTTTAGTTGCACAAAAGAATCAAACATACGACATTCTTAATACACAGGGAGAAGTTTTATTAACAGGAACAGTAGGAGAATTAGCACAAAATCAAGACATTGCTGTGTTCATTTCAGAGTTGATTGCTCGAATAGGGACTGAGTTTAGTCTATCAAAAGGTAATCGGATTCAAATTGTTAATAACTTGAAAAACATCATTAATGTAATTGAGTTGGGTAAAAAAACAGGTATTTTAAGTATCAGTTTAGAAGGGGAAGATTCGGCATTAATTAGTCGTATTATTGACAGTATTGCAAATTTTTATTTAAGGCAAAATGTTGAACGCACCTCGGTAGAAGCCGAACGCAGTTTGATTTTTTTGCAAAAGCAAATTCCTTTGATTAAAGATGAAATGGAAGCGGCTGAAGTTGAACTTAATAATTATCGCGGTAACAAAAGATCGGTCAACTTAACTTTAGAAACACAATCTTTGCTTAATCGAATTATTACTATTGAAACGCAGATTGCTGAGTTAGAAGTAAAGCGTTCGGATTTGTCCAAAAAATACACCGATATCCATCCGATTATGGTAACACTAACAAACCAAGAGGTCAAACTTAAAGAGCAATTAGAGCAAATTAATGCCAAAGCACATAGTTTGCCAAAAACACAGCAAGAAATATTACGCCTGTCTCGTGATGTAGAAGTGGCAACAACAATTTATACGCAATTATTGAATAAAACTCAAGAGTTAAAGGTTGTCAAAGCAGGCACGGTGGGCAATGTGCGTATTATTGATAGTGCATTCACTGCTGAGCATCCTATCAAGCCTAAAAAATTACTGATTGTATTTATTAGTACGCTATTGAGTTTGCTTGTAGTTATCGTATGGGTACTTGTGCGTCGTTTTATGAATAAAGGTGTGGAAGATTCTGATTTAATTGAACAAAATATCGGTATTCCTGTGTATGCCAATGTGCCACTCAGCCCATCACAAACATTGCTCAGTAAAGATAGAAATACAGGCAAAGTCAAGCATGCTATTTTATGCGAACAAGACCCTAAAGATATTTCCCTTGAAGGTTTGAGAAGCTTACGCACTAATTTACATTTTGCCTTGCTTGAAGCCAAGAATAACATTGTGATGATAACGGGTCCAGCCCCAAGTATTGGTAAAAGTTTTGTTACAATCAATTTCGCCCATGTAGTCGCCCAATCTAACCAAAAAGTGCTAATTATTGACGCAGATATGCGTAAAGGACATATTCATGAAGAATACAATATATCGCGTAGCCCTGGTTTAAGCGAGTTAATTGCTCAAAAAGTTGATACAAAAAAAGCTATTCGCAACAGTGGTTTCAAAAATGTTGATATTATTACTACGGGTAATCTGCCGCCAAACCCTTCTGAATTATTGATGCACGAAAACTTTGCGAAAACTTTGGAGCGCCTATCTAAAGAATATGATTTAATTTTAATTGATACGCCCCCATTACTTGCCGTGACTGATGCTGCTATTATTGGTAATCTATGTGGAACAACCTTTGTTTTGTTGCGTTATAGCGCACATTCAATGTCAGAAATTCAAGCCACTATTAAACGACTTCGGCAAAATAATATTGAGCCACGGGGCTTTATCTTTAATGCCTTGCAGCCACGCGTAGGTTATGGAAAATACGCACATTATCATTATGAATACAAATCTAAGGATTAAATAAAAGCAATATTTTGCCTGATAATTGTTAAGTAGCAATATATAGAAATGTTAAGTATTTTTTTTGAAAAAATAAAAAAGTGCTTGTCTTTAAAGGCCTTACTCGATTATAATGTTATGTAATAAATATAATAATGTTAAGTAATGTAAACTAAAATTACAATACTAGAGCCTCAGTGGGCAGGCTCATTGACCAGCCTAATTTTGGAATTAGAAAAAATTAGAACCAAGCAGTTGCTTTCAACTGTGCCGCCCAGTATCTTTATTCAATTAAATACATCACCCCAAAACCTCAAACAACTTTCTAAATTTTCTCATATAGCAAACCCTAAGAAGCCCTCTTCTTTTTCTGATTCAATTTTATACTTTCTTGATACACATCCATTGGTTTTTTATATTTCAATGTTTCATGGAATCTTCGGTGGTTATAAAACTCAATATAATCATCTACATCCGTGGTTAAGTGTATTTGGTTCGTTTTTTACTCATTTTTTTACTCCGATTTTTTTTATTTAGTTTAACGGGTTTGAAATAAGAAAGTTTAGGTTGTTGTTTGAAATTGTTGGGGTGATAAATCTTAAATTGGGTTGAATATTTTTTAAGCGGGTTAAAGAATGAAATTGAAAAAATTGACATCTTGTTAAATGTAGATTATGTGAGAGATAAGTTGTTACTGCCAGCATTAAAGTTTGCATTAGATAGGCAGATAATTAATGAATTAGAAAATGATATTTTGCAATACTTAGTACGACAAAATGATATGAGTATTCGTGCTACGGAACTTGATAGGTTTGGCATTAGTCGTTCGATCCAAAAGTCTAGAATGATTAAAAAACTTAAAAAAGAAAAGTTAATAACGGCCACTAAAGAAGGGGGAAGAATCTATACAATTAACTTTTATAAAAGTCCAATTCTTAGAGGGGTTGTTAAAGCGTTGAGCAATAATGGCTTTGTTGCTGATTTTTTGAATAACAACTAAATCTTACTGAGTTTCTCTATAGCCAGTTTGATATTATCCATACTGGTGGCAAAGGATAAGCGCACATAACCTGCAGCACCAAAAGCAGAGCCTGGAACCAGGGCGATATTAAGTTTTTCCAGGCAATAAGTGGATAATTCCACATCATCTTTTAAGCCTAAGCGCTCAATTAGACCTTCTACGCGTGGGAACGAATAAAATGCACCTTGTGATTTAGGGCACTCAACACCATCAATTGCATTGAGTGCATCAACAATAAAATCATGGCGCTGTTTGAATGCCGCCACCATAGTATTAATAATTTCTTGTTCACCCGTTAAGGCTTCTAATGCCGCTGCTTGAGCGATAGAACAAGGATTTGAAGTGGATTGACCTTGGATTTTTTTCATGGCTTTAATGATGGTTTCTGGACCTGCACCATAGCCGATGCGCCAGCCAGTCATGGCATAACTTTTAGAAACGCCATTTAGGATAATTGTACGGTCTTTTAAATCATTGTCTGCCATGACGATATTAACAAAATCGTCGTCACCCCAGCGAATATGCTCATAGATATCGTCAGTGATAATAAGCACTTGCGGGTGTTTTTGCAACACGGTTGCTAAGGCTTGTAATTCCGCTTTGTTATAGACTGCACCTGTTGGATTAGAAGGGCTGTTAAGGACAAATAATTTGGTTTTGTCGGTGATACTAGAGGCTAATTGTTCAGGGGTAATTTTAAAGTCTTGCTCTAAGCCTGTTTCTACAATGACGGGTGTAGCATCTGCCAAAATTACCATGTCAGGGTAACTAACCCAGTACGGTGATGGGATGATGACTTCGTCATCTTTATCAAGCACCGCTTGGCAGAGGTTGTAAAACACTTGTTTGCCACCTGATGAGACTATAACTTCGTTCATATTGTAGTCTAAACCGTTGTCGCGTTTGAATTTGGCAATGATGGCTTTTTTTAAATCTGGGGTGCCGTCAACGGCTGTATAGCGAGTTTGACCGTTTTTGATGGCAGCAATGCCTGCGTCCTGGATGTTTTGTGGGGTGTCAAAATCGGGTTCGCCCGAACCCATGGGGACGATTTGAACACCTTGCGCTTTGAGTTCGTTGGCTTTGGCAGTAACGGCTAATGTGGCAGAAGGTTTAACTTTAGCAACTCTGCCGGAAAGGATGTTGTTCATATGCTTTAAATTGTTTAAAATTGATGGGTTATGATAATCAAAAAATCGTTGAATGGGTAAGAAATTTCAATTAGAATCGCAATTTTCTCCAATGGGAGACCAGCCAAAGGCTATTAAGGCGTTGGTAGAAGGGATTAATGCGGGTGAAAAATTTCAAACATTGCTTGGCGTTACAGGGTCTGGTAAGACTTTTACCTTGGCAAATGTTATTCAACAGACTAAGCGTGCAAGTTTAATTATAGCGCCAAATAAAACGCTGGCGGCACAGTTATACAGTGAAATGAAAGCATTTTTCCCCAATAATGCGGTGGAATATTTTGTTTCTTATTATGATTATTACCAGCCAGAAGCGTATGTGCCAGCCAGTGATACTTATATTGAAAAAGATTCGTCGATTAACGAGCAGATTGAGCAGATGCGTTTGAGTGCAACCAAAGCATTATTGGAGCGAGATGATGTGATTATTATTGCCAGTGTGTCGGCAATTTATGGCTTGGGAGACCCTGATAGCTATATGCAAATGTTATTGCATTTGAGTGTTGGTGAAATTATTAATCAACGAGAAATCTTATCTCGTTTGTCGCAGATGCAATACAGCCGCAATGATGTAAGTTTAATGCGTGGTAGTTTTCGCGTAAAAGGTGAGGTGATTGATATTTTCCCCGCAGATTCGGAAGAGCAGGCATTACGCATTGAATTGTTTGATGAAGAGGTTGAGGCAATTTATTGGTTTGACCCGTTAACAGGCGAGAAATATAAACGCTTACAGCGTGTTAGTATTTACCCAAAAACGCATTATGTTACGCCAAAATCCAAGATTTTGAATATGTTAGAAGACATTAAGGCCGAGTTAAAAATTAGACAAAAAGAACTGCTATCGGCAAACAAATTGGTGGAGGAGCAACGCTTAACACAAAGGGTACGGATGGATATTGAGATGATGAGCGAATTAGGATATTGCAATGGCATTGAAAATTATTCGCGTTATTTATCCAATAGAAAAGCCGGGCAACCGCCACCGACATTGTTGGATTATTTACCTGAGGATGCCCTGGTGATTTTGGACGAGTCGCATGTGACAGCGAGTCAGATTGGCGCAATGTATAAGGGTGATAGGGCGCGTAAAACCACCTTGGTAGAGTTTGGTTTTCGCCTACCATCGGCACTTGATAATCGCCCATTGAGGTTTGAAGAATTTGAGGGAAAAATTCATCAATGTCTATTGGTATCTGCTACGCCAGCACAGTATGAATTGGATATTTCCAGTAGGATTGTTGAGCAAGTGGTACGCCCGACGGGTTTGTTAGACCCTGAAATTGAAGTGCGCCCCGTGGAAACGCAAGTCGATGATTTATTGAGTGAAATACACAAACGAGTTGAGATGGGGGATAGGGTGTTGGTTACTACTTTAACCAAGCGAATGAGCGAACAATTAAGTGATTATTTAAGTGAGCATAATGTTAAAGTTCGTTATTTACACTCTGATATTGATACGGTTGAGCGAGTAGAGATTATTCGCGATTTGCGTTTGGGTATTTTTGATGTTTTAGTGGGTATTAATTTACTTAGAGAGGGCTTAGACATTCCAGAAGTCTCGCTTGTTGCTATTTTAGATGCTGATAAAGAAGGTTTTTTGCGATCCGAACGCGCTTTAATTCAAACCATGGGTAGGGCGGCTAGAAATATCAATGGGCATGTGATTTTATACGCCGATAAAATTACCAAATCCATGCAAAAAGCAATGGATGTTACTACTGATCGCCGTGAAAAACAGCGAGCGCACAATAAAGCTAACGGCATCACCCCAAAAAGTGTATCCCGCCCAATCGTCAATATTTTAGACACCGATGATGCTATGGTTGCCGATCCAGAGGGTGAATACGATACCCAGGTCATACAGCAACTATCCCCTGTGCAACTTGCTAAAGCGTTAAAGGCATTAGAAAAAGAGATGATTGGTTTTGCAGAGGAGTTAAAATTTGAACAGGCAGCTGACATTCGTAATAAAATTAAAAAATTAAAAGAGACGCAATTCAAATCAGGACTATGAAAACAGAACTTAACATCAATGAAATATTTTACTCCCTGCAAGGGGAGGCTCGCGAAGTGGGGTTACCGACGGTATTCGTGAGGTTGACAGGCTGCCCGTTGCGTTGCAGTTATTGTGATACCGAGTATGCGTTTAAGGGCAGTAATTTGTTGAGTATTGATGATATTGTTACGGAAATACAGCGTTATAAAACTAAGTTAGTTTGTGTGACTGGAGGCGAGCCGTTGGCACAGATTAATTGCCATATTTTGTTAGATAGACTTGTCAAAGAGGGTTGTCAAATTTCATTAGAAACCAGTGGAAGTATTGATATTCAGGGTGTCAATCCGGCTGTGTCGATTGTGATGGATGTAAAAACGCCGAGTTCTGGGGAAGTTGGCAAAAATTTATACAGTAATATTAAAAAACTAGAAATTAAAGATCAGTTGAAGTTTGTTATTGGTTCAAAATCTGATTTTGATTGGAGTGTTAATATTCTTAGTCGATATCCAACACAGGCAGGCGTGTTGTTTTCGCCAGTATTTGAAGCGCTTAAACCTGTCGATTTGGCAGATTGGATTTTAGAGAAGCAACTCAATGTGCGTTTACAAGTGCAAATGCATAAGCTTTTGTGGGGCGATCAAAAAGGCAAATAAATTTGGTTTCTTGTTGATTATTGAATCGTAATCTTTTTAATTTGTGAGATGGTTTTTTTAAGTTTTGGAATTGATATTTTTAATATACCATCTTTAAACTTAGCGGAAATATTCGCTATATCGCCATCTGCAGGAATGGAAACCATTTGAAAAAAACTGCTTGATGATTTTTTATTATCATCACTTGCGTTTTGTTTGGCTTTGATAATCAGCCTATTTTCATCGCTTGAAATCTCAAAGTTTTTTTTATCAATGCCCGAAGTCTTAATCTCCATTATATAACTGTTTTTGTCTTTATCAAAATACTGCTTTGAAGAGGTGTCCAGAGTAGGCATATTGCGCTGTAGCCTGTTAATTTGGTAGTCAAACTGTTGAAATTGACGGTCAAAATCACGCCAAAAATTATCGTTAAACAAAGAATAATTAGATAGATTTGGATGATAATATTCATCTCCATGTTTGTAGCCATGTGCATTAAGCAAGGTTGAAGTTAATAATGCGATAGTTAGTATCATTTTTTTCATATTTCTCTCCATATTTTAAGTTTATATTAAAGGTTATAAGGGTGTTTAAGAAAAAATCAAGCCCTAAATTGTGATGGATTAATTCTTTAAGAGACCTTTGCATAAATAGGGGTGATTGGCAAAATTCACAATTGTCCAATTGGTGGTTTTCTTAAACCCAGTCCTAGCAGGGCTAAGGCAGGGTTTAAGTCTCTTTAAGCTAATTTATCATCTGCCACATGATAGGTAGGGTCTTCTAAAACATTAACTTCCACCAAATTTTTAGCTGTTTTTAATAGCAGGCGACATTCGGCGCTCAAATGTTGGATATGTAGCGTTTTACCGATGCGTTTGTAGCGTTCTGCGAGTTTATCAATAGCTTGAATAGCAGAGTGGTCTAAGGCTCTGGCATTCGCAAAGTCAATATAGACATTATCCGTGTCTTCTTTGGGATTAAATAATTCTTGAAAGTGTTCTTTTGAAGCAAAAAATAGCGTGCCATAGATTTTGTAAACATTATCAGCATTTTCATTTTGCTCTTTTTCATAGTGAATCTTACTGGCAGACTCCCAGGCAAATGAAAGAGCCGATAAAATAACGCCAATGATAACAGCCAAAGCCAAATTATCAGTTAAGATGGTGATAGCAGCAACTGAAATACCAGTGATAATATCCAAAGTTGGGACTTTGCCAAACAAACGGATAGTACACCATTCAAAAGTACCAATGACGACCATCATCATTACGCCAATGAGGACGGCAATGGGAATCATTTCAATATATTCGGATAGATAGAGAATGAATAACAATAGGGCGACTGAAGCGACGATGCCGGATAAGCGACCGCGACCGCCAGATTTAACATTGATAATACTTTGACCGACCATTGCACAACCACCCATGCCACCAAATAAACCAGTAACTAAGTTTGCAGCGCCTTGACCGATGCTTTCACGGTTGGGCTGACCAGTAGTTTCTGTTAAATCATCTATCAAATTTAAGGTTAATAGACTTTCAATTAAGCCGACTAATGCCATGGTTAACGCGTAAGGAAAAATGATTTTTAGGGTGTCTAAATTGAAGGCAACATCAGGGATGTGAAAAGCAGGAAAACCACCTTTGATAGAAGCGATATCACCGACAGTACGAGTGTCGAGACCCAGCCAAATCACAGCCAAACTGCCAACAATCACGGCGACTAGAATCTCAGGAATGGCTTTAGTAAATCTCGGTAAAAACTGGATAATTGCCATTGTAGCAACAATAATTGCCAACATAATCATCAATGGTTCACCTGTAATCCATGTGCCATCTACTTTAAATTGTTTCACTTGACCGATGAAAATCACCATGGCAATGCCGTTGACAAAGCCCAAGAAAACTGGGTGAGGCACAAGACGAATAAATTTACCGAGTTTTAGCACACCGAAAATAATCTGAAAAACACCGGTTAACACAACAGCGGCAAATAAATATTCCACACCATGCACTGCCACGAGTGTACCAATGACCACGGCAATCGCACCAGTCGCACCCGAAATCATACCTGGACGACCGCCGATAATAGAGGTTACCAAACCGATGGTGAAAGCGGCATATAAACCGACTAAGGGTGATACGCCAGCGAGTAGGGCAAAGGCAACGGCTTCCGGCACTAGAGCTAATGCGACGGTTAAACCCGATAAAATGTCGTTTTTTGGATTGATTGAGATGTACTTATTGATAAGCGAGAAAAGCATGGTTTCCTTGGGTTAGTGTAATGAATTAAAGGTTATTTTTTAGCTGGAACAATCGGTGTCGGTGATTTAACATTTGCATTTTGTCCACGATGACGCAATACATGGTCCATCAGCGTAATTGCCAGCATCGCTTCTGCGATTGGGGTGGCACGAATACCCACGCACGGGTCGTGGCGACCAGTGGTGATGACTTCCGCGGTCTTGCCGTCTTTATTGATACTGTCAATTGGCAGACGCAGGCTTGAAGTTGGTTTGAGTGCGATAGAAATGAGCAAATCTTGTCCAGAGCTGATGCCACCAAGCGTACCACCTGCATTATTCGATTCAAAACCGTCTGCACTGATTTTGTCACGATGTTCACTGCCTTTTTGCGTGATAGAATCAAAGCCTGCACCGATTTCCACACCTTTAACAGCATTAATGCTCATCATTGAATGTGCAATATCGGCTTCTAGGCGGTCAAAAATTGGCTCGCCAAGTCCTACAGGCATATTGGTGGCAACAATGTTTATGCGTGCACCAATAGAATTGCCCGCTTTTCTAAGGTTGTCCATATAGTTTTCTAATTCAGTGATTTTACTGGCGTCTGGGCAAAAGAATGGGTTATTGTGTACTTCATTCCAGTCTAAAGTTTCTACTTTAATCGGACCTAGTTGTGCAAGATAACCCTTGATTTCAATGTCAAATTCTTGCTTTAAATACTTTTTAGCAATACCACCACAGGCGACGCGCATTGCCGTTTCACGCGCCGAAGAGCGACCCCCACCACGATAATCACGCACACCGTATTTCTGCTGATAAGTGTAATCGGCATGACCTGGGCGGAATGTGTTGGCAATATCGCTATAATCTTTTGAGCGTTGGTCGGTATTTTGGATGATGAGTGCAATTGGTGTGCCCATCGTTTGACCTTCAAAGGTACCTGATAAAATTTTCACCAAATCGGCTTCACGGCGTTGCGTGGTGTGGCGTGAAGTGCCAGGCTTTCTTAAGTCTAAATCCCCTTGCAAATCTGCCTCACAAAGTTCTAATCCAGCAGGACAGCCATCAATAATACCCACTAATGCCTCACCATGCGACTCGCCAGCTGTGGTTACTGTGAACAATTTTCCGATGCTATTACCACTCATTTACCACTCCTTATGTTGCGTGATATTATCGCAAATAGTATCCCAGTTTGCCTTTGATGCAGTAAAAATGTGTTTTTCAATCATTTCATCAATATCGGTTGTAATTGTTCCTAATCTAACCCTTGTGTAATCGGGGTTATTTTTAAGTTTTGCCATAATTGGTGCACCACAAGAGCAACAAAAGAAACGACTTTTATTGTTATTTTCCTTAAATTCGGTTAGATTATTTTCGCCACTTAAAAACTTAAAGTTTTTGCTTTCTACATTGCCATTAGTAGCAAAAGCCGAGCCTTGTACGCGTCTACATTCGCTACAATGACACATTATAATGTCTGTAATTTTTTGCGTGATTTGAAACTTAACCTTACCACATAGGCATTCACCTTGATGCATTTTAACCCCTTTGAATTGGTGTCCTTGAGTGGATTCGAACCACTGACCTGCCGCTTAGGAGGCGGCTGCTCTATCCAGCTGAGCCACAAAGACAAATTATGTAAAATCATGTATTTTACAATATAATATAGGGTAATGAAAAATTGTCAACAAATAATACAACTCGCCAAGCAAGGTGATGCCCAAAGTCAATACGAATTAGGGTTAATGTATGAACTGGGCGCGGGTGTGGATAAAGATTTATCACAAGCCTTTGAATGGTATCAAAAATCTGCACAGCAGGAGCAGGCAAAAGCACAGTATAATTTAGGCATTTTTTTTGCACTGGGTAAAGGTACAAAAAAGGACATAATAAAATCAAAACAGTGGATACGACGCGCGAACGAGAACGGCTATTCGGGTGCGAGTATTTTTTAACTAAAAAGGAAGACGAGATGAAAACAAAGGACATTGACTTAAAAGACAGGCTGATTTTTGCATTGGATGTTCCAGAAGTGGCGCAAGCAAAAGATTTGGTAATACAATTAGATGACAGCGTGAGTTTTTACAAAATCGGCATGGAGATGCTGATGACAGGTCAATTCTTCCCATTAATGGACTGGTTGATTGCACAGGATAAGAAGGTTTTTGTGGACTTAAAGTTTTTTGATGTGCCTGAGACCGTTGGTAGAACGATTAATCGTTTGAGTCAGTACGGTGCAACTTTTGCTACTATTCACGGCAATCAGGCATTAATGGAAAAAGCTGCTGAAAACAAAGGCAACCTTAAAATATTAGCAGTGACCGCATTAACCAGTCTTGATAGGGGGGATTTGGATGATTTAGGTTTTAAATGCAATGTGCAAGATTTGGTAATTTCTCGTGCTAAGCGCGCCTTTGAGGCAGGTTGCGATGGCGTGGTTTCATCGGGTTTAGAGGTGCCATTCTTGCGCGAATTTGTAGACAATAAATTGATTGCAGTCACGCCAGGTATTCGCCCTGTTAATAATACAGTAGAAGACGATCAAAAGCGGGTAATAGATGTGGCTACCGCTTTTAAATCGGGGTCAGATTATATCGTAGTAGGGCGCCCAATTAAAAATGCAGCGGATCCTTATCAAGCAGCAAGCAATATTCAAGATATTATTAAAACTTGCTTTTAAAACCCTTTATAATAACCGTCTTTTAGTCGCGTAGCTCAGTTGGTTAGAGCACTACCTTGACATGGTAGGGGTCGGTGATTCGAATTCACTCGCGACTACCAATTTCCAAGCCTATTTATTAGTATATGTAGGTTTGCTCATGTCCCTGACGGATATAGTGATGAGGGGTCGGTGATTCGAATTCACTCGCGACTACCAATTTCCAAGCCTATTTATTAGTATATGTAGGTTTGCTCATGTCCCTGACGGATATAGTGATGAGGGGTCGGTGATTCGAATTCACTCGCGACTACCAATTTCCAAGCCTATTTATTAGTATATGTAGGTTTGCTCATGTCCCTGACGGATATAGTGATGAGGGGTCGGTGATTCGAATTCACTCGCGACTACCAATTTCCAAGCCTATTTATTAGTATATGTAGGTTTGCTCATGTCCCTGACGGATATAGTGATGAGGGGTCGGTGATTCGAATTCACTCGCGACTATCATTTTTTAAACAAAAAAAATCTGTGAAAGCAGGTTTTTTTGTTGCCTTTTCAAAGGGTCTCAAGGTTTTTATATGGTATTGTTAACTTATGTTACACATATTTGTGTACAATTACCTTGTGTTAGGAGAGATACCTAATACAAACAAGATGTATCAATAACGATATATTAAATTTATTTGGGAGAATACAATGAAAAAAATTATTGCAATCACTGCTTTGGTAGCGGCTACTTCAGCTTCTGCTTTCTTTAATAACGGCTATAACGGTAACAACTGGGGTCCAATGAACGGCTCTAACAACTGGGGTCCTTTTGATTCAGGTTCAAACTTTGGACCTATGAATTCAGGTTCAAACTGGGGTCCATTTAATGGTGGTAACAACTGGGGTCCTTTCAACGGTGGTTCAAACGCTGGTCCATTTAATGGCGGTTCAAACTGGGGTCCATTTAATGGTGCTAATAACTGGATGAATGATACTGACTTCGGTATGAATTTTGACACTAAGAATAAGAATAAGACTAACGCTTCTGGTGCTGCCGATGCTAAAGGTACTGGCGTTGCTGATGCTAGTGCTTCAGGTAAAGCGGATGCATATGCCAAAGGTCAGGCTGATGGTTTCGCTAAGGCACAAGCAGATGCGTATGCTAAAGGTTATGCAGACGCAATGGCTAAAGGTGCTACTAAGTAACAACAGCATTGCTTAGAGATTAATTCAATTTAACATAGACAATAAAAAACCACCCTTTGGGGTGGTTTTTTATTGTCTATGACGCTGCATTGAATAAAATTATAAAAATGGAATAAAGCGCCCAGTTTTTTCTCGATAGTTTCGATAAGCGCTGAAGCGTTGCAGTAATAATTTTTCCTCTAAGTTGGACTTTAGAAACAAATCAACCACCAATATTAGCATTGCGAACTGTGCGATTTTATGGTCGTTGGTAGATGCAAATACATAAGACAAGAGTAAAACACTGGTATACATTGGGTGACGAATCCAGCGATAAATGCCACTTATGACTAATTGATGTTGATCTTTTAGGCTCGGCACGATATTGAGATTGTCGAGTTTCATTGTTGCCATAGCGCTTATCCCAATGACAACGGCAACGGCAATTAGACCATAGTCCAGTGAATTTAAAGCCTCAAAGCGGGCGTTAAAGAGAAAGTAAGCAATACAGCTAAATTGAACAATCACATAAATCATAATTAATTGGTGCTTGGTAGTTATAATAAGCATCATTATATCATTATTTTAGAAAGGAAAAATGCAAACTAACTACGATATTGTCATTATTGGTGGTGGACCCGCGGGATTAAGTTTTGCCTGTTCGATGATAGATACCAATGTTCAAGTGCTAGTGGTAGAAAAATCAAATTTAGAGACGATTTCTAAACCGACTTATGACGGTCGGGAAATTGCGTTGACACACCAATCATTAGGTATTTTGAAGACGCTAGGGGTTTGGGGCTTGGTCGATAAGAAAGAAGTGTCTTTACTTAAAGAAGCCAAAGTATTTGACGGCGACTCTCCTTCATTGTTAAACTTTAAAAGTTCCTCATCAGGTATTGAAGCTTTGGGCTATTTAGTGCCAAATTATCAACTAAGACAGGCCTTGTATCGTCGAGTGTCACAAGCGAGTAATGTCACAATAATGACAGATGCTTCGGTGAGCGATGTGGATTATCAAACTTCACATTCCAAGGTGATTTTTGCAGATGGCACCAAAGTTGAGGCGAAATTGGTGATTGCGGCAGACAGTCGTTTTTCAAGTATTCGTCGTAAGGTCGGTATTCCGTCAATGATGAAAGATTTTTCTAAGGTGATGATTGTCACCAGGATGAAGCACGAGAAAAGCCACCAGAATATCGCTTTAGAATGTTTTGATTATGGACAAACTTTGGCATTGTTGCCAATGATTGGCAATGAATCGTCCATCGTCTTAACCGTGAAGACGGAACAATCTCAATCCATTATTGATATGAGCGAAGAAGACTTTAACGCCAAAATGACACAAGATTTTAGAGGGGAATTAGGGCAGTTAACGCAAGTCGGTGAGCGTCATTTTTATCCGTTAGTCGGCGTGCATGCAGATACTTTTATTGCCAACCGCTTTGCCTTGGTAGGGGATGCGGCAGTCGGGATGCATCCGGTGACAGCACATGGTTTTAACTTAGGCTTAAGAGGGCAAAGTATTTTGGCGAAATTGGTAAAAGAGGCGATAGAGCAGGGGCAAGATATTGGCTCATCCTCTTTGTTAAGACTGTTTGAGAAAAAGCAAATTCGTTTAACTCGTATGATGTTCCATGGTACGAATGGCATCGTGGCATTGTTTACCAATGATGCACCTATGGCCAAACACATTAGACGATTTGTACTTAATTTTGCAGAGCGTTTTCCACCAATTAAACACTTGATTACCCAGCATTTGACTGAATCGAGTAAGGGCGCTTTCCCGAAACTCAAAAAAGTGTTACAAAAGTAAAATGGAGCTGTCCACTTTTAAAGCAAGATATCAAGCGTTGCAAGCCTCGTTGGTGGTGGATTTTTTAAACAACCCTAATTCCGTAGATGCCTTAGTGCAAAGGCGCAGTGATGAGGTGGATATCTTGTTGTGTGATATTTGGCAAGCCTTTGAAGTTAGTGGGCAATTGTGTTTAGCTGCAGTAGGTGGTTATGGTCGCCGTGAGTTACATTTGCATTCAGATATTGATTTATTGATATTAATTCCGAATGGTGCACACGATACGCATCAGAAAAAACTTTCTAAGTTTTTAACTTTTTTATGGGATGTTGGACTTGAAGTTGGACATGCAACCCGTGATATTGCCGACTGTATGAAAAATATACACGATTTGAGTGTGGTAACAAATTTGTCCGAATCGCGTATTTTGACGGGTAAAGAATCCTTATTTATGAGAATGAAGGCGATGATTAAATCCAGTGATTGGTCTTCTCAATCGTTTTTTGTCGGTAAGCAAAAAGAACAGCATAATCGCCATTTGAATTATTCTAATAGCGCTTATAACTTAGAGCCAAATTTAAAAGAAAGCCCTGGTGGCCTGCGTGATATTCAAACGGTAGCGTGGGTGGCAAAGTGGTATTTTGATGTGGATTTACTCTCTGATTTAGTAGATAAAGAGTATTTGACGCAGGATGAATATAATTTACTCATTGAGGCGCAGTCATTTTTGTGGAAGGTGCGTTTTGCCTTGCATGTGATTGCCAAGCGTCGTGAAGACAGAGTGGCATTTCAGTATCAGCGCGGGGTGGCAAAGGTATTGGGTTATGCTGATGGTGACTCGATGGCAGTTGAACAGTTCATGCGTGAATATTATCAGACTGCAACAAAAGTGGCGCGCCTCAATGATATTTTGCTACAATTATTTGAAGAAAGCGTCCTACATACCCAGCATTTGAACAAGCGTTTTGTCATCAGTCATGGGTATATTTATATGACTGAGAGTACGGTCTTTAGTCGCTACCCATCTGCATTTATTGAGATTTTCTTATTGGTAGCTAAGCATAATTATGTTACTGGTATTAGTGCAGATACACTTAGACAAATGCAGAAGGACATTGGTTTAATTGACAAAAATTATTACAAAAAACGCCAAAACAATCGTTTATTTATTGAATTATTACAACAGAAAAAAGGTGTTAATAAGGCACTCAAACTGATGAATCGTTATGCTGTATTAGAACGCTATATCCCTGCTTTTGGTAAAATAACAGGCTTGATGCAGTATGATTTATTTCATGCTTATACGGTGGACCAGCACACTTTATTTGTCATTCGTAACCTTAGGCGTTTTTTTGTTACCGAGTTTGCTAAAGAGTTTGCGTTGTGTAGTGAAATTGCAGCGACTATTGTTAAACCTGAACTGTTGTTTTTAGCAGGTTTATTTCATGACATTGCCAAGGGTAGAGGTGGAAATCATGCAATTTTAGGTGCAAAGGATGCGCAAGATTTCCTCAAACATCATCGCTTTAAAGCCAAGGACATCTCTTTAGTATCAGGTTTAGTAGAGCAACATTTACTAATGACGCAAGTTGCACAAAAGCAAGATTTAGAAGATTTTGAGGTCATTAATCAATTTGCTAAAACAGTGAAATCCGTTGAATTTTTAGAATTTTTGTATTTACTGACGGTAGCAGATATTCGCGCTACTAAAGCAGATTTGTGGAATGATTGGAAGGATTCATTGCTTAAAAAACTCTTCTATAAAACCAAGCAACAATTACAAGAAAAACCTAAGCCACCGAGTTTGAATGGTCAAGTTAAAAAGATAGAGAAAGCATTGATAGGGGCAGTCATTCAACAGGGATACGATAGTGTGCAGGTGAAAAAAATATTAGATACCTTGCCAAAAGATTATTTTCTACGCTATCAAGTAGATGATATTTTATGGCATCTTCAGTGTCTTACTCGGCAAAGTGACAAAGGTGTTAAGGTTATCAGTCGTTTGTCAGAGCATAATGTGGTGGATATTTTTGTCCATAGCGAGGATAGTAAAGGCTTGTTTTTTAAGATGGTGAGTATTATTGAAAAATTAGGCTTGGATATTGTTGATGCAAAGATTTTAACTAGTAAGGACAATAAATCCTACAATACAATTAGTGTTTTACAAGATGAAATTCTAGACAATATCAATATTAATCAAGTGATAAAAACGCAGTTAACGCAGTGGGTCAAAAACAGCGTTGATATTAGTAAAATGATTGAGAAATATACGCATCGCCACTTTGACCATAAGATGAAGATTGAATTTTCGTATAATAATAAATGGGATTTGACTAAAGTTGAGGTTAGCATGATTGACAAACAAGGCTTACTATCTAATATTGCCCATATTTTTTATGAGCTGAATATTCACTTGATGAATGCGCGCATTTCCACTATGGGTGAACGAGTAGAAGATGTTTTCTTTATTAGTAATGCCGATAACAAACCACTTAATAAGGCAGAAGAGACGCAGTTAAAACAGTATTTCCAAGAAAAATTATAAATAACTTAACAATCTTTTGTAAATGACGCTATAATTTACCAAAAAAAAATTCAAATTGTTTTTTCTAGTAGCAACAATCAAAAAATAAACAAACAAATATGAACGATAAAATCAAAGTAATAACAGATGCTTCTTTTGAAGCGGATGTGCTTAATTCATCAGTTGCAGTTTTAGTTGATTTTTGGGCGCCCTGGTGTGGACCTTGTAAGGCGTTAGCACCAACACTAGATGATATTGCTGATGAGTATGATGGCAAGATTGTGATTGCTAAGATGAATGTTGATGAAAACGACCAAACGCCACCAAAATACGGTGTTCGCGGTATCCCAACGATGTTGATTTTTAAAGATGGCGCGGTTGAGGCAACCAAGATGGGCGCATTGTCTAAAGCAGAGTTAAGCACTTTCATTGATTCAAATATCTAAAAGAGAACCTTTGCATAAAATATGAACAATCATCAAAAATCCACTTTTCACCCACTTGGCACAATTTAAACCCTGCCTTAGCCTTGCTAGAACTAGGTTTAAGAAAATCACCAATTGGGCAATTGTGAATTTTACTGATCGCCCCTATTTATGCAAAGGTCTCTAAATTTACAAACCAATTAATTTTTTAATTCTAAGTCCTATTTATTGATAGGCAACACTTATGTTGGTCATTCCGATTAACATTTACAACTTTTACATTTGGAAATAATATGAAATTATCTGACTTAAAACGCTCGACGGCTGAAGAATTATTAGAATTAGCACAATCTCTTGGCATTGAAAACATTGCTAGGGCTAAAAAACAAACCCTTATTTTTTCTATTTTAAAGAGCAAAGCCTCTAATGATGAAGAGGTGATTGGTGATGGTGTGTTGGATATTTTACAAGAGGGCTATGGATTTTTAAGGTCGGCAGATGATTCTTATGTCTCTGGACCAGATGATATTTATGTGTCTCCAAATCAAATTCGTCGCTTCAATCTTTCAACAGGTGATGTGGTTGCGGGCAAGATTCGTGCGCCAAAGAAGGGTGAGAAGTATTTTGCCTTAGTGAAAGTTTACGAGGTGAATGACGAAGAACCGGATAAGATTAGAAATCGCATTCCTTTTGCTTCACTCACGCCACTGCACCCTGAAGAGCGTATTACTTTAGAGATTGGTAATGGCGGCACAGAGGATATCACTGCTCGTATTATTGATTTGATTGCCCCTTTTGGTAAAGGACAAAGAGGGTTGCTGGTTGCACCACCTAAAGCAGGTAAAACCATGATTATGCAAAACATTGCCACCTCTATTTCTCGTAATAATCCAGAGTGCGAGCTAATTGTCTTGCTAATTGACGAGCGCCCTGAAGAGGTTACAGAAATGGCACGCACAGTGCGCGGTGAAGTAGTCGCCTCTACCTTTGACGAGTCGGCAAAACGCCATGTGCAAGTAGCTGAAATCGTCATTGAAAAAGCCAAGCGTCGTGCAGAACAGGGTAAGGATGTGATTATTTTATTAGACTCCATTACCCGTTTAGCTCGTGCTTATAATACCGTTGCACCCTCTTCGGGTAAGGTGTTAACAGGTGGTGTGGATGCCAATGCATTACAAAGACCTAAGCGTTTTTTTGGTGCAGCAAGAAACATTGAGAATGGCGGCAGTATCACCATTATTGCTACCGCTTTGGTGGATACTGGTTCCAAAATGGACGAGGTGATTTATCAAGAGTTTAAAGGTACTGGTAACATGGAGCTGCATCTTGAGCGTCGTTTGAGCGAAAAACGCATTTTCCCAGCGATTAATATTAATGCGTCTGGCACACGCCGTGAAGAGTTGATTACCGATGAAAAAGAACTGCAAAAAATGTGGATTTTACGCAAAATCCTACACCCGATGGATACCGTAGAGGCGGCAGAATTTTTGATTGACCGTTTAAAACTAACCAAAACCAACGATGAGTTTTTTGCCTCTATGGCGCAGAAAAAATAAAGATTTTTTTTGTTTGATATTTCTTTATACTTAAATTTATGAAGATACTCAAAAGCATATCTACCTTTCAGCAGGCTTATTATTTAATTAATACCATTATTGCAAAGTATGTTATGCGCAATGTGTGGGTGCTTCTAGGCGCAATTTTTTTGATTATCAGTTTGGTTATTTTTGGCAATCAAGTGGTGCTAATGCTAAAAGAAAGCCTGAAATATGGTATTGCTACTGCTGATTTGTTTCCATTAATTGCTTTTAATATGATTAGAGATATTCCTTTAATCTTATCCTTATCCTTATTTTTAGCTATCATCTTAGCAATTAGCAAATTGTACAAAGATTCAGAAGCAATTATTATGAATTCATTTGGTGTTGGCGATAAGCATTTTATGCTGTTTATTCAGCCTGTGGTATTGTCGGCATTTACTTTTATTTTATTGCTGACTACATTGGTGGTGCCTTGGACTAAAGAACAAAAAAGTTTAATTACACACCGTAATGCTAATATTTCGGGATTTGCTTTTATCAAGCAAAAAGAGTTTCAAAAATTCAAGGGTGATGATATTATTTTTTATGCCAATAAGGTTGAAGAGGGAGATGGTAAGATACAACAGACAATGAAAGATGTGTTTATTTATACTTTAATAAATGACAAGCCTATTATTACTTTGGCAAAGGAAGCGCAAAAATACACCAACCTAAATACTCAAAGTGTTTACTTGCATTTAAAGGAGGGTACGCGTTATCACGGATTCCCTGACGATCTTAATAAGCGTATTCTGAATTTTGATTTGTATGATCTGCAGATTGTCGATGGTGAAAAACAAAACAATACACCTAAATTCACACGAGTCGAATCGCAAAGTACGATGGATTTGCTTTTTTCCAGTAAACCCAAGGACGCTGCAGAATTTCAATGGCGTATTTCACAGGCACTGAGTGTTTTCATTTTGTCATTTTTGGGTGTGTTATTGGGAAAGGCCTCCCCTAGAGGTGGAAAAAACTTAGGTCTATTATTTGGTATTGCTATCTTTATTTTGTATAACAATGCTTTAATGGTGGCTAAATCTACACTAGAGCGCGGTGAGGTGGCTGCGTGGATTGGATTATGGTGGGTGCATTTTCTGATGTTTGTTATTATTATTCTTTTGTATGGCTATAGACATGAAAAATTCAGAACAGTGTCAAGATTTTTCCTCAAGCGTGTAAAATAAAAACACATTTTTTAAAGGAATTAAACCGATGTCGACCCAACCTTGTAAAGTTTTAGAAGTTTTTGACAATCCAAATCCTGAGCGTGATTATGTCATTCAAATTGATATGCCAGAATTTACCTGTCTTTGCCCAAAAACAGGGCAGCCTGATTTTGCGACACTGCACTTAGAATATATTGCGGATAAGGCGTGCGTTGAACTTAAATCTTTGAAGATGTACATTTGGTCGTTTCGTGATGAAGGTGCATTTCATGAGGCGGTAACCAATCAAATCTTAGCAGATTTAGTAGCAGCCACTAACCCACGCTTTATGCGCCTTAAAGCGATTTTCAATGTGCGTGGCGGTGTTTATACTACGGTCATTGCTGAACATCAGCAAGCAGGTTGGGTACCCAAGCCTATTGTCAGCCTGTAATTTGAAAAACTTCTTCAAACGCATGTTCACAAAAGGCGAAAAACCTGCCACCGGAGAACCTGTCCGTCAATTTATTGAGTTTGATAAAAATCTGATAGATAAAAATGCCATTAAAGTTGTTAGTATTATTCACAAAGCTGGTTATGAAGTCTATCTAGTTGGCGGCTGCGTTAGGGACTTATTGCTCGATTTGAAGCCAAAAGACTTTGATATTGCCACCAATGCAAAACCCGAGCAAGTTAATAAACTATTTAAGCGTTCTCGTCTTATTGGTAGACGCTTTCGTTTGGTGCATGTATTATTCAGTGCCCGTGATTTTCTTGAAGTGGCAACCTTTCGTTCTGGTAAAGTGCAAACTGCTAAGAATGGTGTAATTGTGCGTGATAATCATTATGGCAGAATAGAGGACGATGTGATGCGTCGGGATTTTAACATTAATGCTTTATATTACGATCTTCAGAAAAAAGAAGTGATTGACTATGTCGGCGGTTTAAAAGATATTGCAGCTGGTGAAATTCATATGATTGGCAATGCCAAAAAACGCTTTGCAGAAGATCCAGTGAGAATGATTCGTGCCATTCGTTTTGCTGAAAAACTGGGCTCAGAAATGAGCGAAGAAATTAAAACAGCCATCTTTAAACAAGCGCATTTATTGGGCAATATTTCTTCGGCTCGTTTGTATGAAGAGTGTATTAAATTGTTCCAAAATGAATATTCATTTGCGGTGTATGAGCAGTTAGAAGAATATGGTTTACTTAAATATTTGTTTAAGCAAACGCATAAAAATGATTTTATTAAGAAAGCCTGTAATAATACTTCTGAGCGTATTAAATTGGGCAAGCCAGTGACACCTGCTTTCTTGTTCGCGGTGTTTTTATGGCAGGCACAAAATGAACGCTTTGCTTTGATTAAAAGAAAGCAACGCTCTTTCCATTTAGCGCAGTTGCAAGCTTGTGATGAAGCAATCGTCAATCAAATTAAACAAGTATCAATGCCAAGATACCTTACTTCTAAAATCAAAGATGTATGGATGATGCAATCTAAATTAGAGAAAATACAGCCTAAAAAAGTACAGTCTTTATTGGACAATCGTAGCTTTAGAATGGCGTATGATTTTTTGCTTTTGCGTTCGCAGAGTATCAACCCTGAATTGAAAAAAGCAGTTGATTTTTGGACCAAAGCGCAAGAATGAAATCGGTTTTAATCACAGGCTGCTCGAGTGGTATCGGTTTATGTGTTGCACAAGGGTTAAGGCAGGTAGGTTATCAAGTATTTGCCACCGCTAGGAAAGCACAAGATGTGGTAACACTTAAAGACCAAGGTTTCGATGCTTATCAACTTGATTTAAGCTCATCAGAGTCTATTAAGTCTGCTATTGAGGCTATTTTTAAGCAAACAAACACGCTTTATGGTTTAATTCACAATGGTGCATACGGACAAGTGGGGGCGCTAGAAGATATTTCTCGTCAGGCGCTTGAAGCGCAATTTCAAACCAATGTGTTTGGCTGGCACGAATTGACCAATTTGGTTTTGCCAAAAATGAAGCAGAGGAACGAAGGTCGTATTGTTTATTTGAGCTCAATATTGGGCTTTGTGGCAATGCCATTTCGTGGTTCTTATAATGCGTCAAAATTTGCAATTGAAGGTTTGGTAAATACGCTTAGATTAGAGTTGTCGCATACCAATATACAATTATCACTCATTCAGCCTGGACCGATTGAATCTGACTTTAGAATCAACGCCTATAAAGCATTCAGTAAAAATGTAGATATGGAAAATAGTGATTATCACATGAATTATAAGAAGATGATTGTACGATTGCGTTCAAAAGAATTAGCAGACTTTACATTACCTACGGAAGCAGTGCTAAAATGTTGCCTACATGCACTCAGTGCAAAAAATCCAAAAATTCATTATCGAGTAACTTTTCCAACGAAATTATTTGCATTTTTGATTAGAATATTACCAACAAGATGGATGGATAAAATACTTAATAAAGCCGGTGGCGGTGGAGAAAGATAATGACAAAAAAATTTGATTTTAATAAAGGTTTGGAAAAATTAGAAAGCATTGTACAAACCATGGAAGAAGGTGATTTGAGTTTAGAGGATTCATTAAAATACTTTGAGGACGGCGTTAAACTAACGCGTCAATGTCAAACTGCGCTCAGCGAAGCAGAGCAAAAAATTGCTGTTTTAAGTGCCGATGATGGTTATCAATCTGAGAAACCTTTAGGCGAATAATGAACTACACCGAACGCGTTAATCAACATTTAGACAGATATTTATCCAATCAAGGCAGCCTAACCGAAGCGATGCGTTATAGTGTATTGTCGGGTGGAAAGCGTTTTCGACCAATTCTGACTTATACCGTTGCCAATACTTTTGGAACCAGCCTTGATTTGGCAGATTCCAGTGCTTGCGCTGTAGAGCTCATTCATGCTTATTCTTTGATTCATGATGATTTGCCTGCAATGGATGATGATGATATTCGTCATAATCAGCCCGCTTGTCACAAAAAATTTGGTGAAGCGCAGGCAATCTTAACGGGCGACGGATTGCAAGCCTTGGCTTTTGAAGTACTGGCAAGCGATCAATTGTTGCCTACGAAGACAAGAATTAATACCTTACAGGCATTAACACACGCTGCTTTTGAAATGGCAGAAGGGCAGTCAATTGACCTTGGTGTAGCGTCAAAAACCATTGGTATTGAAACTTTAAAAAATATGCACAGAAAGAAGACTGGTGCCTTACTTAGTTGCTCTGTGCAATTAGGTGTGCTGGTGTCTGGATGTAGTAATGAGGATGCGCAAATTCTCAATCAATTCTCTGAGCATATTGGTCTGGCTTATCAAATCCAAGATGATGTTTTAGATGTACTTACCCCCGAAGAAGTTTTAGGTAAAAAGCAACATTCCGATATTGATAAAAACAAGCCTACTTATCCGTCTTTACTGGGCTTGAGTGAGTCAAAGGCTGAATATGAAAGTTTATACCAGCAAGCATTTTCTAGCCTCGGTGAATTGAGCGTGGATACTACGAAATTACAAGCGTTAACAAAAAGATTACAGAGTAGGGCGTTCTAAGTTTAGAACTTAAGCAGAACACTACCCCAACTAAAACCGCCGCCAATACCTTCTAAGAGTAGGTTATGACCTTTTTGAATGCGACCATCACGCACTGCTATATCTAATGCCAATGGAATGGAAGCAGCGGAGGTGTTGCCATGTTTGGGCAGGGTGACAATGACTTTATTCATTGGCATTTTGATACGCTTAGCAACTGCTGAAATAATACGAATATTTGCCTGATGTGGCACCATCCAGTCCAGTTGTTCTGAGGTCATATTACATGCTTTAAGTGTATTTTCTGCTAAAGTAGATAGGCGATTGACAGCAATTTTAAAAACTTCATTGCCTGCCATTTCAATAAATCCAACCTCATTAATACGCTCGTTGCTAACTTGCAGAGATGAAAGGTAACTACCATCACTAAAGAGTTTTGAGTGTAAGATGCCTGTTTCTTTGCTACCTTCAAGTACAACAGCGCCCGCACCATCGCCGAATAAAACAGCGGTACTGCGGTCCTTCCAGTTAACAATACGGGATAAGGTTTCACTACCAACAACCAAAACTTTACTGGCAGCACCGGTTTTAATATACTGTTCTGCAGTGGTCAAGGCAAAGATAAAGCCCGCACAAACAGATTGTAAATCAAAAGCAGGGCAGTTAGCGCCCAGTGCATTTTGTAGCATGGTTGCCGTTGCTGGGAATATTTTATCAGGCGTGGTTGTGGCTAAAATAATTAAATCTAACTCGTTGGCATTAATGCCTGCCATTTCAAGTGCATTTTTGGCAGCAATTTCGGCTAAATCACAAGTGCTTTCATTTTCAACAATACGCCTTTCTTGAATCCCAGTGCGTGTGGTAATCCATTCATTTGTGGTGTCGATGGTTTTAGATAAATCGTCATTGGTTACCACTTTGGGTGGCAGATAAGAGCCTGTGCCAATAATGCGTGCAAATTTACTCATGATTTTGTCGCTTCCAATTCTAACGCCACCTGGGATTCTATTTTTTTAATGATTTTGGCGTTAACCTCTAAATAAGCTTCTTTAATGGCTTGAAAAAATGAATCTACACCTGCACCTCCATGGCTTTTAATGACAATACCTCGCAAACCTAAAAGACTGGCACCATTGTATTTTCCAGGGTCAAGACTGGCTTTAAAATCTTTTAAAACTGGGGTGGCAACGAGTGCAATAATTTTGGTAAAAATATTTTTGTTAAAGGATTTTTTAAGATAGTGACCCATCATTGATGCAACACCTTCACTGGCTTTTAGGGCAACATTACCTTCAAAGCCATCGCAAACTACCAGATCAACCGTACCTTTGTAAATATCGTCCCCTTCGACAAAGCCAGTGTAATTAAGATTGGATGCTTTGAGTAATTCTGAAGTTTTCTTGATATTTTCGTTGCCTTTCATCTCTTCTTCGCCAATATTAAGTAGTCCAATGGTTGGCGAGGTTATGTTGTCAGTATATTTAACCGCAATAGAGCCCATGACGGCAAATTCAAGCAAAGCTTCGGGCTTAGAATCTACATTCGCACCTAAATCCAACATGTGCGTATGTCCATTCATGGTTGGCATACGACCCATAATTGCAGGGCGGTCAATGCCTTTAATGGTTTTAAGAACGAAACGAGAAATTGCCATTAGCGCACCAGTATTACCTGCGCTCACGCAGGCATCTACAGTCCCTTCTTTAACGAGATTAATAGCAACACGCATAGAAGAGTCTTTCTTTTTGCGTAGCGCAATGGAAGGGGATTCATTCATTGCGACCGTTTCACTGGCGTGCGTGATGCTGAAACGGTCTGTAAATTTTTGAGCGTCGCTATTTTTATCTAATTCTGCTTGGATATTATTAATATCACCGACAAAAACTAAATGTAAATCTGAAAACACACTCAAGGCTTTAATACCTGCTACAACAGTTACGGGTATTCCGCAATCCCCCCCTGAGGCATCAATAGATACCTTGATTGCCATTAGGAATTAAGCTTCTACTTCTGGAATGTCTTTATTGATGATTTTTTTACCACGGTAATAGCCATCGGCCGTAATATGGTGGCGTAAATGTGTTTCACCGGTTTCTTGATCTTCAGATAAAGCTGGGCTAGTTAGTGCATTATGCGAACGACGCATGCCTCTCTTTGATGGGGTTTTTCTACTTTTTTGTACGGCCATTTTCTTACTCCTTGGTTTTTAACTGTTTTAATATTGCAAAAGGGCTTTTCCTTTTTTCTTCTATTAACGGCGTGTCATCTTGATACGATACGCATTCATGCTCATGCATGGGTGTCATCGGCACAGATATTAACACTTCATCCGTTATAAATTCTATGGTTGAAAATTCTTCTTCACTGTTTAGAATTGTCTCAAAGCTTTCACTTAAACCTTCGCCTTGTTGTTCGTTATGTAAAAATGCCAACTTGAATTTAGGCTCTAAATGAACATTAACTTCATCTAAGCAACGCTGGCAAGTGAGTGCCAAATCCAATTTAACCTTACCTTTAACACAAGGAATTCTACCTTCAAGTGCAAAACTAAGTTCAACATCAACTGCCGAATCTTGCTTGCTTGTTAATTTACTAATCCTTGGAAAATCCCTCACTTGATATTGTTGTGAGAAGATTAAGCCTTTGGAGGCAAACTTAAAAAGTTTAATTATTTCGGGTATTCCTTGTTTCATTGATAATAATCATAAAAAACCCGACAATTTTACCAAAAAATATAGCGGTATGTGTGCTTAATTTAATCGCTGCCTACTTGCTTCAAATAGGGCGACGCCCGTTGCTACTGAAACATTTAAACTTTCGACATTACCTTGCATTGGAATCTTTGCCAATAAGTCGCAATGTTTTTTAGTTAGAGAACGCAATCCCGAACCCTCAGATCCCATAATAATTGCACTCGGTATTGTTAAGTCTATTTGGTAGAGTGAGTTTTTTGTCGACCCATCTAGACCAATTACCCAGATATTTTCTTCTTTAAGGGCTTTAATGGTGCGCGCTAGGTTGGTCACTGAGAATATTTTAAGTTGATTTAGAGCGCCTGCTGAAGTTTTATGCACTAAGGCGTTAATCGGTGCTGAACCATCCTTGTTGATTACCACGCAATCCACACCTGCTGCATTTGCACTGCGTAAGCAGGCGCCTAGATTCCTTGGGTCTTGAATAGAATCTAAGATTAAAATCAAAGCGGACTTTTCCAGTTGAGTGACATAGGTAATTAAATCATCTTGATTAGGCAAAGTGGGGAGTAATATCTCTGCCGCAACACCTTGATGACTTTGGTTTTTGGTCATTTTATCCAGTTGCTGCTTACTACTTACCAGTGTATTGATGCCAAGCTGATTTAATTGTGTGATGAGTGTATTTAGGCGTTTGTCATGACGATTATCTAGTGTATAGACTTTTAATAGACACTCTGGGTTGGATTCAAGTTGCGCTTGAATTGAGTGAAACCCAAAAATAAGAATAGATTTCGACATAAAAACTTCTATTGTGCTAATTTTTCTTTAAAGGTTTTTATGTAGGTATCTTTGCGCAAGTTTTTAATCCAGTTTGCAAAAAAAGAAGCTTGTTTAGAGCGAATAATTTGCGCCTTGATGTTAGCAAGATGTGCTTCTTCTGTTATTCCAGATTTTTTAGGGTTATTAGCAAGCGCTGCTGTTATTTCTGTTTGACTGATACGAATTTCTGCCTTCTGTAGAATGACCTGCCTAAGCCCTTCAAGGGTTATATTTTGATAGACGGTTGCAGAAATTTGGTCAAATTGAGGTTTGGCACGTAATTGCTCGAATGTTAGTTGATTTTTTTCAGCGATTTCCTTTAAGACTAAATTGACGGTGTCTAATTTCGGGCTAATACCCAGTATTTGAATTTGTTCTTTTTGTAACTCAATGTCAATTTGGCGATCAAGTAAAGCCATTTTTTCTTTTTTAGTGGTTTTTTCGTTAGTTTGAGTATTAATGTCATCCAATGTAATAATGCTATTATTGACGACAGCAATAATGCTATTTGGCGTGGAAAACACGGTAAACGACAGGGTCAGTAAAAATGTAAATAAAATTTTCATAGTTGTGTGCAAGGTCCTTTTAATTATCTAAATTAGCCAAGTAATTAGGTATTTCTTTTTTTAGTCGCGCCGCCAAAGTGGCATCACTTGAAGCCAAACCTTTGAGTACAAATTCAAATTTAGTTACCTTGTCGTTGTTACCTGTGTCGGTGCGCTGGTTAAAATGCGCTAAACGAATTGCCCAACAGCAAGACTCATAAGACAGCCCAACAGTTTTCCTGTTGGTGGTAGAATCATTAAGAGAGCGGTTAATATTACCAAATATGTGAATTTTTCTGTTAATTGGGTAGGCACCATAGATACCCGCAGTTTTTTTTCCTGCGTCATTTTCATGCGTTAGAGAAATGAACTTTCTAGGGTTTGATAAGTAACTTAAAGTACTGTTGCTTTTAACGACTGATTTGCTATTTGGGTCGTATTGAATGGTATTATTAAAAGTAAACTGATCCAAGGTAAAATCAGCAGCAGTTATGATATTGGAGTAGTTTTTTTGTTTGACTAATGTACCTTCTGTGCTTGTTGTGGTATTACTAAGATGACGGGCTTGTGCGATTTTTAGGGTTAAGTAGGTATCTCCAGATTTTGCATCAATAAAACTAGATTCAAGCCCTACTACAATATCGTTAACTTTAGCAATGCGATCAAGACCTGTAAATTTCTTAACCGAGAATAAATTCTCATAGGAGTTACTCATCTTTTCAGAATCAAAATTTTGCAAAGCACTTTGGTCTTTACCAGGCGTGTAGTTGTAAGCCAATCTTGGCGTTAGCGTTTGCACTGTGCTTTTGCCAAATATATTGACATTTCTTTCAAGTAATAATTTAGAATCAAGCCCAAAACTATAAATCGATCGATTCTGGTCAGTTGTGTTATTCATTGCGTATTTAGTTTTAGAGACGGTAAACTTAGGCTGTATTGAATAAGCATTGGTTTTAATATTACGACCAAAGGTCGCTTGGGCGTGGGTGCGCGTTCCAGTATTTTTGGCTGTGTTTGCGTGTTTAAACTTAGTACTAACCACAGAAAAATTCACTTCTCTGCCATTTAAGCCAATAACTTTTTTATTGATGGCAATTTCAGGTGCACGGGTATATTCGGCATTACCAGAAAGTAATTGCTCGTTTTCGGCGAAAATGGATGCGGTTATATTGCGTGTTTTATCATCGTAAGCCATATTCACAGAAGACATTAAAACTGTTTTTCCTATATTTTCATGCGCCACTTCTTTAAAATATTTTTGATCTGAGACACGGTTAGTGATTACTGTTAATTGCGTCTTGCTGTTTAAAGGTAAATCTAGTTTGGTATTAAGTAACCAGCGATTGTCCTTTTTGATTTTGTCTTTATTAAGGTAATGACCTTCAATTTCAATCCGCCCCTTGTTTAATAATTGGCGGTATTTTCCTTCAATCACGCTTCCTCGGGTGGACACCTGGTTGAGGGTTAATAAAAAATCACGGTCAGCAGCAATATTGAAATAGTAAGGAATACGCAATTGATAACCTTTGTTGGCACTAGCATCTGACTCGGTGTAATCAGCGATACTAGGCGCTAAAAATCCAGAGCTTCTGCCTTTTAATGTCCATTCATGATGGGGCGAGTAGAAAATTGGAATACCCATAAATTCAATTGTGACATTCTTAGCAATACCAAGGTTGGCTTTTGTGTCTAAAGTTACCTTGTCTGCTTTCATTTGCCAGTCGGTATTGCCTATTGGACATAAACTATAAGTAATAGCGTTAAAGATTTGCTTATTGCCATCATTGACAATTTTCGCAGCCTTGCCTGTTATTTTGGTTTCTGGATAATGGTAGCTAACTTGCTCGAAAACAGAATGTATTTTTCCTTCTTGGTTTTTAATAACAGCCTTGCTACCTGTGAGCATGATTTTCTTATCTTGAAACTTAATATGACCGCTGGCTTTTGAGGTTTTTTCAGTCTTGTTGATTTTAATTTTATCTGCTGATAGGTAGTATTTGCTTGATGTTAGAGCAGCATTGCCAGTTAATAGGTAGTTACCCCGCTGACTTTCACTATGATCTGCAATTACATCAACATCCTTAAGGTCTAAAGATAATGTTTGCTTAGGGAATAGTAAAGGCGCGTTGCTACAACTAAGGGTGTATTCTGTTTGCTGTGCACTGACAATATTTGACAATAAGAGCAGTAGAGCAGGAAGTGCAAGTTGTTTTCTCATGAATAATTCTGTGTTTTAGTTTAAAAATAAGTTCTAATTTTAACATTATCTCTATGTATTTTTTGATTATGTCGATGTGATATTTTACAATCAAAAGATAATATAATAATAGGGTGTTTTAATAAAGACACTTTGGGTAAAATAACTCAGATTTTGTAACTTAAACACGGACGAATTTTATGGCTTGGAATGACAACAATAAGAACCCTTGGGGCGGCAATGGACAGACGCCACCTGAGTTAGACGATGTAATTAAAGACTTTAAGGATAAATTTAGCGGCATTATAGGCGGTGGAAAACCAAATGAAAAAGGCGTTCAATCTATCACCCCGTCAACGGGCGGCATGAAATATATATTTTTAGTCGGTATTTTGTTATGGGTTTTGTCGGGTATCTATATCATTGACCCTGCTGAAAAAGGCGTAGTATTGCGTTTTGGCGCTTTTCAAGAAGAAACTTCGCAAGGTCCACATTGGCATTTGCCCTATCCGATTGAAACGCTTAGTCGTATCAATGTTGAACAGATTAGAACAGCGCAAATTGGTTATAGAGACGCTGTGAGTAACCGTCGTGGTGGCAATGTGTCGTCTGAGTCGCTAATGTTGACGAAAGATGAGAATATGATTGATGCTAAATTTGCAGTGCAATATAAAATTAACGATGTGCAGGCTTATTTGTTTAATGTTGACAATCCTAATTTGACTTTGCGTCATGTGGTGGAGAGTGCAATTCGTCAAGTTGTTGGTAAAAATACAATGGATTATATTTTAACCGAAGGGCGTGTGGATATTGCAGACAGTATTAAGGAAAAGTCGCAAGAATTACTAGATATTTATCAAGCAGGCTTAATCATTACCACTGTTAATATGCAAGATGCACAGCCACCAGAGCAGGTTCAAGCGGCATTTTCTGATGCAGTAAAAGCGCGTGAAGACAAGCAGCGCTTGATTAATGAAGCGCAAACTTATGCGAATGATATTTTACCCAAATCTCGTGGTAAGGCCGCAAGACTACTAGAAGAGGCAAAAGCATATAAGTCGAAAGTTGTCTCTAAGTCTGAAGGTGAGGCATCGCGTTTTGGTCAGATTTTAGCAGAATATGCAAAAGCACCAGAGGTAACCAGAGAGCGCTTGTATCGTGAAACCATGGAAAGCGTATTGGCAAACACCAGTAAGGTTGTGGTTGATTCAAAGGCAAATAGCATGATGTATTTACCCCTTGATAAATTGATAAACAGCAATAACAATACGCGAGTTACCATTCAAGGTGCACAGCCACAGCAAGTAAGGTCGAAAGGTGATAGCATTAGGAATGTTTTCCGTAATAGAGAGGTAAGATAATGAAAAAATTTGTATTAATTATTTTGGCAGTGTTATTTTTCGTAGGTGGTTCAGCGCTATACACTGTGAAAGAAACAGAAACAGCGATTAAATTGCGTCTGGGTGAAATTATCGCTGTTGACAGCACGCCAGGGCTTAAATTTAAAACCCCATTTGTGAACAATGTAGTGAAATTTGACAATCGTATTCAAACTTTGGATGCGCCAGCAGAGCGTTTTCTGACGGGCGAGAAGAAGAATGTCATTGTTGACTCTTATGTGAAATGGCGTATTACCGATGCCGAGCAATTTTATAAATCAACCGGTGGCAATATCGCGAGAACCAATAATCGTTTAGCGCAAATCATCAAAACAGGGCTTAAAAGCGAATTTTCTAAGCGTAGCATTACCGATGTAGTTTCAGGTGAACGCAGTGAAATCATGGCCAACATTGCTAAATTAGCAAAGCAAGACATTGCTGAGTTTGGCATTGAGATCATTGATGTGCGCATTAAACGAATTGATTTATCGAAAGAGGTGTCTAATTCTGTTTATCGTCGTATGCAAGCGGAAAGACATCGTGTTGCGAAAGAATTCAGGTCAAAAGGTGCGGAAGAAGCGGAAATTATCCGTGCAGCAGCTGACAAAAAGCGTACTATTATTTTGGCCAACGCTTACCGTGATTCTGAAGTGATTCGAGGTGAGGGTGATGCAGTTTCTGCGAATAATTATGCAAAGGCTTACAATAAAGATGCAAAGTTTTATTCTTTTTATCGTTCGCTAGAATCTTATAAGAAGTCATTTTCAGGTAACAATGATATTATGGTATTAAATCCAAATACGGAATTTTTCAAGTACTTCAATCCAGCGATTAAGTAAACAATGAACACTTGGCAACTCCCTGAGGGTATTGATGAACTAACAGGCGACAGGGCGTGGGCTTTTGAGAAACTACGCCGTCAATTGATTGATTTATATACGAAAAAAGGTTTTGGACTGGTGATTCCACCGATGGTGGAAAACATTGAATCGTTACTATTAACCAGTAATTCTATCAATGAAAAAACCTTTAAATTTTTAGACCCTGTGAGTGGTAAGATGCTAGGTGTTCATGCTGATATCACCCCGCAGATTGCACGCATTGACGCAAAAACACAGAGCGACAAAGTGGCCAAATATTGCTATGTTAATGCCATTTTGCAAACCAAAGCAGACGATTTTTATGCCTCCCGTTCGCCCATTCAAGCAGGTGCAGAATTGTATGGTTCTAATGACATTAGTGCTGATGTAGAAGTCATTGAATTAATGTTAGAGAGTTTGAAGTTGTTGTCAATTAGTCCAATTGTCCTAAGTTTAGGTAATGTGGCTATTTTTGATGCTTTAATTGAAGATGAGGCATTAGATAGTGAACAAGCCTGCGCATTAAGACAGATATTTGTTAAGCGTTCTGTACCTGATTTAGTCGTCTTTTTAGCTGGTAGTGCGGTTAAAAATTCCGATAAATTTAGTGCGTTAATTACCCTGGAGGGCGATGTTAGTATTTTAGATAAGGCATTGACTTTATTTGCTGATTTTCCAAAAGCAAAAGCAGCTATTGAAGACTTGGTAAGTATTAGTGCACAAATGAATGCTACCGGCGTTGAAGTTGTGCTCGACCTTGCTGAACTTAAAACTTACGAATATCATACTGGTATTATCTTCTCTGCTTACAATGAACAGTATTCAAAAGCATTGGCACAAGGCGGTCGTTACAACGGACTGAGTGCTTCATTTGGACAATCAAGAGCGGCAACAGGTTTCTCATTTGATTTAAAATTTTTATCACAAACAAAATAATTAGGAAGTAAAGTATGTCAAAAAATGTAGTTATTATTGGCACCCAATGGGGCGACGAAGGCAAAGGCAAAGTGGTTGATTTAATCACAGATAAAGTGTCAAGTGTGGTGCGTTTTCAAGGTGGGCATAACGCTGGACACACCTTGGTAATTGACGGTAAAAAAACCGTATTACACCTTATTCCATCAGGAATTTTGCGTGACAATGTTGAATGTTTAATCGGTCACGGTGTGGTCCTTTCTATGTCAGCATTAATTAAAGAATTAGGTGAATTAGACACTGCTGGCGTTGACGCAGTATCGCGTTTAAAAATCTCCCCAGGTTGTCCTTTAATTATGCCGTACCATGTTGCCCTTGATAATGCCCGTGAGGCCAAACGCGGTAAGTCTGCTATTGGTACAACAGGTAACGGTATTGGTCCTGCTTATGAGGACAAAGTGGCGCGCCGTGGTTTGCGTGTTGGTGATTTGTTAGATTTGGAAAGTTTTGCTGAAAAATTGGTAGAAGTAATGGAGTATCATAACTTCGCATTGAGCAATTATTATGGTGCTGAGGCGTTAGATTACGACACAGTTTTAGCCGAAGCCTTAGAGCAAGCTAAAACCGTCATCCCAATGATTACCGATGTTACCGAGAAAATTCATCAGCATATTGCCAACAATGAAAATATTTTGTTTGAAGGTGCACAAGGTGCGTTATTAGACATTGACCAGGGCACCTACCCATTTGTCACCTCGTCTAACACCACTTCAGGCGGTGCTGTAACAGGTTCAGGCGTGGGTGTGACCGATATTGATTATGTGGTTGGTATTGTTAAAGCTTATACTACCCGTGTTGGTGGCGGTCCATTCCCAACAGAGTTGGTTTACGATGTTGAAACCGATAAAGGCGATTCGATTGGTAAAGTATTGGGTACCATCGGTCGAGAATTTGGCGCCACTACAGGTCGTCAGCGTCGTTGTGGCTGGTTAGATATGGTAACTTTAAATCGTTCATTTAATTTGAACGCAGTAACTGGCATCTGTCTAACTAAATTAGATGTTTTAGACACCTTGGATACCATTAAAATTTGTACTGCTTATGAATTAAACGGTAAACAAATCACCACGCCACCTTATGATGCACAAGGTTATGCGGATGCTGAGCCAGTCTATATTGAAATGCCAGGTTGGCAAACTTCCACCATTGGCACAGATTCATTCGATAGTTTGCCACAGCAAGCACAAGACTATATTCACAAGATTGAAGAACTTTCAAATTTACCAGTAGATATTTTATCTACCGGTCCAGACCGCGACGAGACGCTAATCTTAAAGCATCCGTTTGACGAATAAATTCACATATTTAAATTAAAGGCTATATTATGAGCGATCCACATCAAGCAAGAGAATCAGACAAGTACGAGAATCCAATTCCTTCAAGGGAATACATCCTTGAACATGTGACTAAAAAGCCACATTCCTTTTACGACTTAGTTGATGTGCTTGATGTTGAAGGCAAACAGAAGAAGCCATTAACGCACCGCCTCAAAGCCATGGTTCGTGACCAGCAGTTAAGTATGGACCGTGATGAAATGTATCATATTTTTGATGCAGAACGAGACATTAAAGTGGGTACTATTAACGCCAATCCAAAAGGTTTCGGCTTTGTGATATTAGATGAGGGCGGTCAAGATTTGCGCCTTTCTGCTTATCAAATGAAACAAGCCTTTCACGGTGACAGAGTCAAAGCCAGAATGCTTGACAATCGTGGTGATTCTGAAATCATTGAAGTGCTTGAAAGCCGTCAATCTGTCGTCGGTCGCCTGCATGTTAGCGCTAACGAGTCGTGGATTGTGGTGGATGACAAACGCATTGTGAATAATATCATTGTTAGTAATGTCGGCAATGACAACAAGAACGAGCAAATCGTTGTTGTTTCAATCACCAAAAGACCAACCCTTAAAGAACTTGCCGAAGGAGAAATTATTCAAGTTTTAGGTGACTATATGGACGAAGGTGTTGAAACTGAAGCCGCACTTTATCGCAACGGCATCCCAGTCGATTTTAGTGAAGAATCTTTGGTAGAAACAGCGCAATTGCCAACAGAAGTAACAGATGCAGATAGAGAAGGTCGTATTGACATCACTGATATGAAGTTAGTAACAATTGACGGTGAAGATTCACGCGATTTTGACGATGCGGTTTACGCAGAATCTAATGATAATGGTTGGAAATTAGTTGTCTCTATTGCCGATGTTTCTCATTATGTAAAAGAAGGCTCAGCCCTTGATGCGGATGCAATTGAGCGTGGCAATTCAGTGTATTTTCCGCGTCGCGTCATCCCAATGTTGCCTGAAGAAATCTCAAATGGACTGTGTTCAATTAACCCAGATGTTGAGCGTTTATGTATGACTTGCGAAATGCAAATTGATTCGGAAGGTAATTTGGTTGATTCCAAATTCTACTCAGCCGTTATGTTTTCTCACGCACGCTTGACTTACACCAAAGTCGGTAAAATTTTAGAAGACCATGACCAAGCATTGACAGAAGAATACGCTGTCGTAATGGACAATCTTAATGATTTATACGATTTATACAAAGCCTTAAAAGCGGCTAGAAGTCGCCGTGGAGTAATGGACTTCGACCGCATCGAAACGCAAATCGTTTTCGATGACAACGGAAAAATTGAAGACATCCTTGCCACTTCTCGCAACGACGCACACAAACTCATTGAAGAATGTATGTTGATGGCAAACCAAGCCACCGCTAAATTCTTAGCCAAAAATGATGAAGATTTCTTATATCGTGTCCACCCCAAACCAACCGCAGAAAAAGTTGAGGTTACTCGCCAATTCCTAACCGCAGTCGGTTTAACGCTTGAAGGTGGCGATCAGCCAGAAACCGTTCACTTCGCTAAAGTCCTAGAAGACGCCAAAGGTCGTGATGATGAAAACATTATTAAGACTGTCGTTCTACGCACCATGAAGCAAGCCATTTACACCCCAGCTAATGAGGGTCATTTTGGTTTAGCCTTTGAAGATTACACGCATTTCACCTCGCCAATCCGTCGCTACCCCGACCTATTGGTACATCGCGCCATCAAACGCGTCATTGCTAAAGCCACCAGAAAACCAAGCAAACGCATGGTTGAACTTGGCGAAGAACTCTCTGTCACCGAACGCAGAGCCAACGAAGCCACTCGCGATGTTGAGCAATGGCTAAAATGCGAATATATGCGCGATAAAGTCGGTGAAACTTTTAATGGTATTATCTCTGGCATTGCTCGTTTTGGCATTTTTATTGAGCTTACTGATATTTATACAGAAGGAATGATTTCTATTCGTGATATGAAAGACGATTTTTATGTATTTGATGAAATTCATCATAAACTCAGCGGGCAACGCACTGGTAAAACTTTCCAGCTAGGCGATAACATTAAAATCCAAGTTGCATCTGTTAATTTGGATGAGCGCCAAATGGTCTTTGTGTTAGCTGATGATTAATAGTTTATCGTCCCCAAGCGGAGCTTGGGAACGAGGGTAAATAAACAAAAATATACCTTTAAGTAGGTGTTTGAGATTGAGAATAATTACACTCTGACCTTGATTATTTACCCTGATTATTTATTTGATTTTCTGTTATTATATCCGTCAATGTTAAATTTAAATCGTGTTTATTTTTTGTAATTTTAAATATTTTTCTACTTAAATATCAAATATTAGGTAAAAAATTTATTTTATCTTAAAAAGATAGAAAATAAGCTATTTTTTACAGAGTTTATATTTTAATAGAGTATATAAGGGAATATGTCCTTATACTAATAGTTATGCCTATCTTAAAGTTAATGGAATCATCTGAAAGAAAGTTGGTAAAATCCACACATGAGAACAATTGCTTTAAAATACTTACAAACTGCACTTAACAACCAAGATGCAAACTTTAAAGATGGTCAATGGGAAAGTATTGAGTGTCTTTTAGATCATAAAAGAATGCTTGTCGTCCAGCGTACTGGCTGGGGGAAAAGTATGGTTTATTTTCTAGCGACAAAGCTTATTCGAGAGTCTGGCTTAGGGCCAACCTTATTAATTTCTCCTCTATTATCGTTAATGCGAAATCAACTTGAAGCAGCTAGTCGAATAGGCATTACTGCTAGAACGATAAATAGTACCAATGCTAATGAATGGGATAAAATTCAGAATGAGCTGGTTGACGATAGTGTAGATGTACTCCTTATTTCTCCTGAGCGTCTTGCAAATGACTCATTTCGCCAGAATATTCTCCCTGTTATTGCTGAAAAAATTGGACTTTTTGTAATTGACGAAGCTCACTGTATTTCAGACTGGGGACATGATTTTAGACCCGATTACAGACGTATTGTTCGTGTACTTCAGGCTATTCCTCCTAATGTTCCTGTATTAGCAACAACGGCAACTGCCAATAATAGAGTTGTAAATGATGTTATGTTGCAACTGGGTAATGACATTGAACTGATCAGAGGATCTTTGGTCAGAGAAAGCCTTAAACTTCAAAATATAAATATGCCTAGCCCAGCAGCAAGAATGGCTTGGCTGGCACAAACTATTCCGAATCTTCCAGGTAGCGGAATAATCTATACCCTGACTCAGCGTGATGCAGAGCGACTCACCGAATGGCTCCAAGTTAATGAAATTAATGTAAAAGCCTACCACGCTGGAATTCCAAACCGTGAGGATGGCACTTCAATTAAAGAGGAGTTAGAACAACAACTACTCAATAATGAAATAAAAGTTCTAGTTGCTACCGTTGCTTTGGGAATGGGGTTTGATAAGCCTGACTTAGGATTTGTAATTCATTTTCAAAGACCTGCTTCTGTGGTTCATTATTATCAACAAGTTGGTCGCGCTGGTCGTGCCGTTGAAGAAGCATACGGAATTCTGCTTTGTGGCGAAGAGGATGATCATATTGCAGACTTCTTCATCCGTAGCGCCTTCCCCCCTCAACAACATATCGCTGCTATTCTTAAAGCACTTGATAACGCAGATGATGATTTATCTGTACCATCAATGCAGCGCACTATAAATATTAGAAAGTCACAAATTGACAAAACAATCAAATACCTGATTGTAGAATCTCCCTCTCCAATTGCAAAAGTTGATTCTAAATGGCATGTGACAGCCTCGGCAGATAACTACGAAATAGATCAAGAATATGTAAATGAAATCACCCTGATTCGGAAACAAGAACAGAGGCAAATGCAGGAATATATGGAGCATCAGGGGTGTTTGATGGTATTCCTTCAAAATGCACTGGATGACCCAAATTCACAAAACTGTGGTAAATGTAAAAACTGTAATCCTGATCTCCTTCTGCCTGAACAATATGATGACAAAATAGCAAATCGAGCAGCACTTTTTCTTCGAAGGAGTTATCAACCAATCGAACCTCGCAAGCAATGGCCTGTAAAAGATATGTTTAAATATCATCAATTTGAAAAAAGGAATATCCCTACAGAGCTGCAAGCATCTGAAGGTCGCGCCCTAAGTTTGTGGCGTGATGCTGGCTGGGGACAGCTTGTTGCTTCAGGAAAATATCAATCTAATCGTTTTGCAGATGAGCTTGTAACAGCGTGTGTTGAAATGATTGCAGAATGGAAGCCCACCTCTAGACCTGAATGGGTAACTTGCATCCCGTCACTTAACCATCCTGAGTTAGTTCCTGATTTTGCACAACGATTGGCAATAGCTCTTAACCTGCCATTCATTCCTTGCATAGGAAAAGTAAGGCAAAATGATCAGCAGAAAAATATGGAAAATAGCCTTCATCAGGCACAAAATTTAGATGGTGTATTCAAAATTAATCTTGATCATAAAGAACATAGCCCATGTTTGTTAATTGATGACATGGTTGATTCACGGTGGACTTTTACTGTTGCATCGGCTCTGTTGCGCCAAACAGGTTGCACTGCAGTATATCCTTTGGCACTAGCTCTTAATTCGCCAAGGATGGATTGATAGATGAGTAACTTTTTAACTAATGATACGAAAGCGATAATTTTGCTCTGCGGAGTATTAGGGAAAGATCGCACTATTAAACCACTTACGCAAGCAGAATATAACGCTTTAGTCCGTTGGTTAATCAGTGAGAAAATGCGGCCAGAAGATCTACTTCGGCATGAAAAATTAGATTTGGCAGCAACAGGCTCTGGAATTGAAAGGGAACGTTTGAAGTCACTACTTGGTAGAGGCGTACAACTTGGATTTGTTGTGGAGGAGTGGCAGAGAAATGGCATTTGGATCATAAGCCGGAGTGATAGTGATTATCCTACACGCTATAAGAAACATCTAAAAGACAAAGCACCTCCACTCCTTTTCGGAGTGGGTGACCGATCTCTATTGAAGGGTGGCGGTGTTGCAATTGTTGGCTCACGAAATGTTGATAGCGACGGTGAGGCTTTTACCCGTAAAACAGCTGAGGCATGTGCCTACAACAAAATGCCTGTTATTTCTGGAGGAGCTCGTGGAGTCGATCAGATTGCTATGACTGCCGCACTTGATTCTGGTGGTATTACAATAGGTGTTCTTGCTGAGAACCTCCTCAAGAAAAGCCTTGAACGAAATGCGCGAAAAGCAATATCCAATGACCAACTACTTTTAATATCTCCTTACCACCCTAATGCCCGCTTTACGGTCGGAACTGCAATGGGGCGAAATAAATTAATTTATGCCATGGCTGATTATGGCTTAGTTGTTAGTGCTGAACATAAAAAAGGTGGCACATGGGCTGGAGCAACAGAGGAACTAAAACGAGAAAATGCCCTACCTATTTTTATACGATCAGGTAAAAATATTCCTACAGGTAATAAAGAATTGTTGGGGTTAGGTGCTATTGAATGGCAAGAAGTAATAAGTCGAGATGATCTCAGCCAACAGCTTTCTGATTCGGCTAAAAGTGTAAAGAGTAACAAACAAGAGAATTTAAGCCTCTTTGATCTTCAAGAACAGAATATCTCACAGGCCAATAAATCAAAAACAGATAATAAACAGGAGGCTGTTTCCACTGAGACAATAATAGACGATAGTCACATGATAACACTAGGATCTACCATTTACGAAGCCGTATTACCGATCATTATTAATCAGCTAGGATCACCAACTGCGGTCGATGAATTAACAAAAATCCTGGATGTGTCTAAAACACAGTTAAACAGCTGGATAAAAAAGGCAGTGAATGAAGGAAGAATCAAAAAACTATTACGCCCAGTACGATATGAAAAAAACAACGCCAGATAAAATGAGTAGCATTTCTAGCCAAGGCATAACAAGTGCATCCACTCGGACAAAATAAAGCTGCGCCGCTTCGCTCTGCAGCTTTATTTTGCCGGTGATGCAAGCGTTATGGGTGCTTTATGTGATTTTTGATTTCTTGAATTAGATTTTTAACCACACCTTGCCTAGATTTAAAATATTGATTAGCATTATTACCTAAGGTCTTGGCATTGGCTTTATCAGTCAATAGCATTGCAACTTTTTCTAATAATTCATCGGCATTTTGCACTTGAATACTGGCATTCTGACTGAGTAAATCAGCAGAAATCTCACTAAAATTAAACACATTTGGCCCAAATATAATCGCCTTGGAAAGCGCTGCAGGTTCTAACATATTGTGCCCACCTGTGTCATTTAAGCTACCGCCCATAAACACAACATCCGCTATTTTAAAATACGCCATCATTTCACCCATAGAGTCACCAAGTAAGACATTACACGCCTCACAATGCGTATTATCTGAGCGTTTACTAATTTTTAAACCTTTCCTTTTTGCTAATTTATACACTTCATTAAAGCGCTGCGGATGTCTTGGTACGATAACCATTAATGCATCTATTGGGTTGCGCGTGTAAGCCTCTATAATCTTCGCCTCTTCGCCTTTGTGCGTGCTGGCAAAGACCACAATCTTGCGTTTGCCAGTAATTTTTTGCAGCTGCGCAACTACCTCTGAATCAACACTTGGATTTTGGTCAAATTTAATATTTCCTAGTGTTATTACTTTTTCAGCGCCTAATTGCTTAAAGCGATTCGTCGAATTATGATTTTGCGTTGCAATCAGTGTTAATTTATTTAAAGTTTGCTTGGTAAAGACTGACATTTTTTGATATTTTTCTAAAGACCGTTGTGATAATCTAGCATTCGCCAGCAAGGTCGGGATATTTTGTTTATGCAGGTTATGAATTAGGTTTGGCCAAATTTCCGTTTCTAATAAAATGCACGCCTTAGGATTTATTTTTTTAAGGTAGCGTTTAATGATAAACGGCACATCAAACGGAAAATACAAATGAAAAACTCTATTTTGGTAATGTTTAGTAATTGCCTTAGAACCTGTTGGCGTGGTACTGGTCACTAAAATTTTATAATGTGGATATTCCATAATCAATGCGTCAATCAACACCACTGCCGCTCTGAATTCCCCGACAGAAACACAATGCACCCAGACCACATCGACAGAAATTGTCTTAAAAAATCCTAAGCGTTCGCCAATCCTTTTTTGGTAGGTCGGGCCTTTAAATATTAGGCGTAATACCATTATCGGCAGCAGTAAATATCCAATTAGGTTGTATAAGGTTGAATTCATTGATGATGGTATAATGTTGTTCATTGTATTTTAACGACTTTTTATGAAATTTGTAGATTCTGCGTCAATTCGCATCGAAGCAGGAAAAGGGGGCGGTGGCTGTCTTGGTTTCCGCAGAGAGAAATATATTCCCGACGGTGGTCCCGATGGTGGCGATGGTGGCGATGGCGGGCATGTGTATTTTCTTGGACAGGAAGGGTTAAACACCCTTAGTGAGTTCCGTTTTAATCGTTTATTCAGAGCTAAAAATGGACAACCTGGACAAGGTCAAAACAAACGCGGTAAATCCGCTGACCATCTTGTTGTCGAAATCCCACTCGGTACTAAAATCTACGATTTGGAAACCGATGAATTAATCGGTGAAATGATTGAGAATGGACAAAAAATTCTTGTTGCTAAAGGGGGTTTTCATGGCTTAGGCAACACCCGTTTTAAATCCAGTATCAATCGTGCCCCGCGTAAAACCACCCCAGGTTCACCAGGTGAAGTGCGTGAAATCGGTTTGGAAATGTCAGTGATGGCAGATATTGGCTTACTCGGTATGCCAAATGCAGGGAAATCCAGTCTCATTCGTCAAATTTCAAGTGCCAGACCAAAGGTAGCCGACTATCCTTTTACTACTTTGCATCCGTCACTTGGCGTGGTTTCTTATTATGACGAGCATATCGTTATGGCGGATATTCCTGGCTTGATTGAGGATGCTAGTGAAGGTGTGGGGCTTGGTTTTGAATTTTTAAAGCATTTATCTCGTGCTAAAGTACTATTACATATATTAGATGTGCTGCCAGCAGATGCATCTGACCCGGTTAAGAATTTTTTGACGATTGAAAATGAACTGGCGAAATATGATAAAGCGTTAGCCAGTAAGCCACGACTATTGGCAATTAACAAAATGGATTTACTGCCAGAAGATGAGCGCGTTGAAATCACAGAAAAAATCATTAAAGCCATTAAATACAGGGGCGAAGTGTTTTATATCTCCGCTTTAAACGGTTTAGGTTGTAAAGATTTAATCAAAGGTATGTTCAAAATGACCAAGGAAAATGAAGAATAATAGATGGGTTGTTAAAATCGGTTCAGCCTTGTTGACGAATGATGGCAAAGGCTTAGATAAAGTTGCCATTGCTTCTTGGGTAGCGCAAATTGCCGACCTAAAAAAACAAGGTATTGATGTTGTTTTGGTATCTAGTGGTGCAATTGCCGAGGGTATGAAGCGCCTTGGCTGGCACTCACGCCCAAAAGAAATTCACCAATTGCAAGCCGCTGCCGCCGTTGGACAAATGGGATTAATAGAAACCTATGAAACCTTATTTGCTAAACAAAATATCAAAACTGCACAAGTCCTACTTACACACGATAACCTCGCCAGCAGCAAACAAAGTCAAAATATTAGTGCTACCTTGGATGCCTTGCTAGAACTTGGCGCCGTCCCAATCGTCAATGAAAACGACACCGTCGCCACCGAGGAAATAAAATTTGGCGACAACGACACTTTAGCAGCCCTAGTGGCAAATCTGGTCGGTGCTACTCAATTAGTCATTTTAACCGACCAAGGTGGTGTTTATGATGCCGACCCTCGCCAAAATCCAGATGCTGAATTAATCAAAGAAATCAGCATCACTGATGAAAAATTAGAAAAAGTTGCCAGTAGAACAGGAGGCTCCCTTGGCTCTGGCGGTATGTATACCAAAGTCCTGGCTGCCAAAACTGCAGCTAAAACTAATACCAATACCATCATTGCCTCTGGCAAAGAGGCTGGCGTTTTGTCTCGTTTAGGTAAAGGCGAAGCGATAGGTACACTAATCCATCATTAAAAAGTAAATTATGCTGGCATATATCGGACTGGGTTCAAACCTTAATAACCCAAAAAAACAAATTAAAGATGCGTTAATCGCACTCAATACTGAAGCAGATGTGAAAGTTGTCGGGTTGTCGAGTTTGTATCAATCACCGCCAATTGACAACACTAATCAGCCTGATTATATTAATGCAGTGTGTGAAGTGCATACGCATTTAACGGCATTGGAGTTGTTGTTTGTGTGTCAAAATATTGAGACTGCGCAACATAGGGTGCGTGAGAAAAAATGGGGGGCGCGAACAATTGATTTGGATATTATTACTTATGGGGTGCAGGTAATTGCATCAAAGCAGTTGATTGTTCCGCATCCTGAAATGATGAATCGTGCCTTTGTATTGGTACCATTGGCGGAGATTGAGCCTGATTTTAAAGTGCCAGTATTAGGACATATTCAGGAATTAATTGAAAAAGTGGACACATCAACATTAATTAAATTATGAAGATTAGTGAGTTACAAACCTATAAAGAACAAGGTGAAAAAATCACTTGTTTAACTGCGTATGACAGTTCATTTGCACAAGTGTTTGACGAATGCGGTATTGATATTATTCTCATTGGCGACTCACTTGGTAATGTCATAAAAGGCGGTGAAAACACTTTGTGCGTCGGTATGAGTGACATGGTTTACCACACGCAAGCGGTCGCACAAGGTGTGAAAAAAGCATTATTAATTGCCGATATGCCTCATCAAAGTTACACCAACGCCGAACAAACTTTGGCAAACGCCCAACGCCTAATAAACGCTGGCGCACAAATGGTCAAACTTGAAGGTGGTCGCAAACTTGAAGCATCTTTCAAGATTCTATACGAAAACAATATCCCCGTCTGTGGACATTTAGGTTTACAACCCCAATCTGTTATAGAAATGGGTGGTTATAAAGTCCAAGGCAGGGACAACGATAGCGCCCAAAGAATTTTAGATGACGCCAAAGCGCTAGAAAATTGGGGGGTTAAAACCCTTGTCATTGAATGTATCCCTGCAACCTTAGGTAAAAAAATATCCAAGCAACTGACTATCCCAACCATCGGTATCGGTGCAGGTGTTGATTGCGATGGACAAGTTTTAGTCAGTTATGATATGCTCGGTATTACTCAAAATACACCAAAATTTGTTAAAAACTTTTTAACCAATGGCAACATTCAATCTGCTACCAATGATTTTATCCAAGCCATTAAAAACAGTACTTTTCCTGCCGATGTCCACAGTTATTAAGTCCAGCATTCTAGAACTACAAGAAACCTTAGGTGCATGGCGTCAACAAGGGCAAGCAATTGCTTTTGTGCCGACGATGGGCGGGTTGCATCAGGGGCATTTATCGTTGATTAAGATTGCTAAAGAAAATTCCGACAGGGTGGTGGTAAGTATTTTTGTTAATCCGATGCAGTTTGCTGAAAATGAAGATTTTGGAGAATATCCTCGCACTTTGGGGGATGATTTGTCTTTGCTAAAGGAGTTGCAAGTAGATTGCGTATTTACCCCGACTGCAGAGATGATTTACCCTGATGGCTTGGGATTGACTATTGATGTGGGCAAGGTAGGGCAGATTTTGTGTGGTAAGACCAGGCCACATTTTTTTAATGGCGTGACGCAGGTGGTGCAACGCTTGTTTGATATTATAGAGCCAGATGTTGCAGTTTTTGGGCAAAAGGATTGTCAGCAATTGAGTATTATTAAGCAGTTTACTTCAGGGGTTAAAATCCTTTCTGGGGCAATTGTGCGTGAGGCGGATGGGCTAGCAATGAGTACGCGTAATCAATATTTAAGTGTGGATGAACGGCAGATTGCACCCCAATTGTATCGGACGCTAAGTCAATTACATCAAGGTAAATTGGATTTGTATATGGCTAAAAAACAACTGCAACAATACTTTAAATTAGATTATTTAGAAATACTTGATGCAAATACCCTTAAGCAAATCACCGATAATACGAGTAAAATTGCGATATTATGTGCCGTGTTTTTAGGGTCAACGCGTTTGATTGATAATATAATTTTTAGGAGAGAAAATGTTTAATATTACTAACGAAGCAGAAACTTATGTAGCAGATTTATTTGAGCAACAAGGTGAAGAAGATTTAGGATTGAAAGTAGATATCGAAAAAGCTGGCACACCTGCTGCTGCTGTGACTTTTAATTTTTGTTATTCTAAAGATTTGGGTAAAAGCTATTCTAAATTTGAATACAAAGGGTTTAATGCGTTCATTGACGAGGAAAATTTTGACTATTTAAAAGACTCCGAAGTGCTGTTAAAAGAGGAGGGTTCAGCTAAAAAACTTGCCATCACCGCACCGAATGCCAAAGGTGAAGTACCAAAAGACGATGCGCCGCTTGAAGAAAAAATTAAATACACCATTGCTGCCGAAGTTAACCCTCAGTTAGCATCACACGGCGGTTTTGTTGATTTGGTAGAAATCACCAGTGATATGGATGTTATTTTAAATTTCGGTGGTGGTTGTCAAGGCTGTTCATCGGTTAAAGTAACACTTAAAAATGGTGTAGAGGCGCAACTTAAATCTATTTATCCAGAAATTAGAAACATCCTTGATGTTACTGACCACAGCAAGAAAGAAAACGCCTACATGTAGTTCAAACCTCGATAGAAATTAACGATGACGGAATTTGAATTAATTGAGCGATATTTTGATTGGGGCGAAGGTATTGGCGATGACTGTGCGTTGATTGAGGTTGATGCGCATCAGCAATTAGTCGCGACAGTTGATACCCTGATTGAAGGGGTGCATTTTCCAAAGGAAACCAATGCACATGACATCGCGTATAAAGCACTCGCCGTTAATCTCAGTGACTTATCGGCGATGGGCGCTACCCCTTTGTATTTTACTTTGGCACTTACTTTGCCAGCGATGAATGAAAAATGGCTGCAGGATTTTTCATGCACACTTAAAACCCTTGCTCAAACATACAACATACGACTGGTCGGCGGTGATACCACTAAAGGTGCGCTTAGCATTACTATCAATGCCACAGGTGTAGTCAAATGTCAGGCTTTAATGCGTTCAGGTGCAAAAGTAGGCGACAGTATTTTTGTCTCAAATACGATTGGTGATGCGGCATTGGCGTGGCAACAAATGCAAGTTCAGGAAATCCCATCAATAGATTTACTCAAACAATTCAACCGCCCAGAGCCACAAGTAAAACTCGGACAGTCTTTGCTGGGGGTTGCTAATAGCTGTATTGATATTTCTGATGGGCTGCAGCAAGATTTATCGCATATCTTGACGCGTTCAAAAGTTGGTGCCACTATCAATGTCGACGCTTTACCTTTATCTAACGAGGTCACACAACACATCAATAACACCGATGATTGGTGTATTGCATTAGCAGGAGGCGATGATTATGAATTGTGTTTTACTGTGTCAAAAGCACAATTAGACAGCATTCAATCTATTGAAAAAGAATTGGGTATCGTTTTGACAAAAATTGGCATGATTACCAATGGGCAAGGCTTAATAATAAAAGGATTGAATGAGACTTGTCAGTCTTATCGGCATTTTTAAACTTCCTTTCTCTCGGCAATGGTTTTGCAATCAATACATTCGTCGGCGGTAGGGCGTGCTTCTAAACGCATCAAAGAAATCTCGGCGCCACAGGTCTTGCAATATCCATAATCGCCCAACTCAAGCATATGTAAGGTTTTTTCAATTTTTCCAATGAGCTTTCTTTCGCGGTCACGGGTTCTTAATTCAAGTGCAAATTCTTCTTCAAGTGTTGCTCTATCGTTAATGTCTGCGACTTTTGAAGAGTCTTCTTGAATATGAGTGATGGTGCTTTCAGCGTCACTAACTAATTGATCTTTCCAAGTATTGAGTTTGATTTTAAAGTGTTCAATTTGACCATCACTCATAAAATCTTCATCTTTCTTAGGTTTGTAATCGGGGATATTGTGAAAAACAGATTCTGACATAATATTTGTTTTTAAATTAAAAAAATAATCTTTTTACCTAAACTGCCTTAAAATAGCAACATATTTCACAATTATAAATCTTTTATGGGCTTACAGGCACTTATTTTTGATGTTGATGGTACACTGGCGAATACCGAGCGAGATGGGCATCTTATCGCCTTTAACCTTGCTTTCAAGGAATTAGGGTTGGACTGGCACTGGTCAAACGAACTTTACCATCAATTATTAGATGTAACGGGCGGGCAATTACGCATCAAACATTACATAAAAAATTATAAACCTGCATTTAAATGTGATGATATTGATGTTTTCGCTAAGGAAACGCATCAGTTAAAAACTAAAATTTATGTGCGTCTTGTAGATGCGGGCGATATTCCTTTGCGCATGGGCGTGGTGCGTTTGTTTAAAGAAGCGCGCGAGGCAGGACTGAGATTGGCCATTGCCACAACCACAACCCCTGCGAATGTGGATGCGTTGATTGCCAATACTTTGGGGCGTGAAGCATTGGATTGGTTTGAGGTAATTGGCGCAGGTGGTGTGGTGCCAAACCTTAAGCCTGCGGGCGATATTTATCATTGGGTTTTGGACAAAATGAATCTCAAATCTGAGGATTGTATTGTCTTTGAAGATTCACACAATGGTATTATTTCAGCAACAGATGCAGATTTAAAAACACTCATTACTATTAATGAATACACTAAATCACATATTTTTAATGGTGCGATGGTGGTCCTAAATAACTTAGGTGAGCCAAATAAGCCGTTCACAATGATAGAGGGTGAGGCGACTGATGCCACCTATGTGAGCGTTGATTATCTCAAGGAGTTGTATGCAAAACATTGTTGATTTAGTCAATTCAACTCGTGTTTACGAGGTCGTCAGTCCGACACCATTAAGTTTAACGCATCAGTTGAGTGAGCGCAGTAAAAACAAGGTTTACTTAAAACGAGAAGATAAATTAGCCATTCACGCTTTTAAACTCAGAGGTGCTTACCAAAAAATCTCTGGCTTATCAAAAGAAGAGGCCGCTAAAGGTGTTGTTGCTTCAAGTGCAGGTAATCACGCTCAAGGCGTGGCAATGTCTGCTAGTAAGCTTGGTATTGCTTCGGTGATTGTTATGCCGCTTTCCACACCTAAAATTAAAGTTAATGCGGTTGAACAATTGGGTGGAAAAGTAGTATTGCACGGCGATGTTTATGATGATGCTTATCAATATGCCAAGCAATTAGAGCGAGAACAAGATTTGGTTTTTATCCATCCCTATGACGATATTGAGGTCATGGCAGGACAGGCGACGATTGCCAAGGAATTATTAGCGCAATTACCGACGATGGATGTGATATTTATCCCAGTTGGTGGTGGCGGTTTGATTGCAGGTATGGCAACTTATATTAAGCACCATGCACCACATATTAAAATCATCGGTGTCGAGCCAAACGATTCACCAACGCTATATCAAGCGTTAAAACTTGGCAAGCGTATTACCCTCCCAGAAGTCGGGCGTTTTGCTGATGGTGTTGCCGTTAAACAAATCGGTGAAAAAACCTATCCAATCGCCAAACAAGTGGTGGATGAAGTTGTGCTAGTAAGTAACGATGAGATTTGTGCGGCTATTAAAGATATCTATGAAGATGTACGCGCTATTGCAGAACCTGCAGGTGCTTTAGCCACTGCGGGGCTGAAAAAATATGTTGAACAAAATAACCTTGAGGGTAAAAACTTAGTGGCTATCGTCTCAGGTGCAAATGTCAATTTTGACCGCCTGCGTTATATTTCTGAGCGGGCAGATTTGGGTGAGCACAGCGAGGCTATTATTGCTGCCACTATTCCTGAAAAACCAGGTAGTTTTTTAAAATTTTGTGAACTACTAGATCAACATGCGATTACAGAGTTTAATTATCGCTACGCACCTTCTGATCAGGCGCGTATCTTTGTTGGTGTTGCACTCAATGAAGGACTCAAAGAAAAAGAAACGCTTTTGCTGAATTTGTCAAAATCATTCGATGTTTTAGATATGAGTAATAACTCAATTGCCAAAGACCATATTCGTTATATGGTTGGTGGTCGCGCTGAAGTTGACAATGAAGTCCTGTACCGTTTTGAATTTCCAGAGCGCCCTGGTGCCTTGCTTAATTTTTTAAAGAAAATTGGTAGTAAATGGAATATTTCTCTTTTCCATTACCGCAATCACGGTGCTGATTTCGGTCGTGTCCTCATCGGTCTACAAGTTGTCAATGTTACAGAAATCGAACGCAGTTTTGACGAACTTGGTTACTTCTACCGAAATGAAACTGACAATAAAGCCTATCAATATTTCCTTTAAGGTACCCATGAGAGCATTTGACTTTTTATAGATAGGGGGCATTATTAATTTACTTATACTTCATTAAAGGTTGTTATGAAAATAGTATTTATATTAGTTAGTTTGTTATTTTTAGTTGGCTGTGGGGAAGGTAATATTAAGTCAATTACTCATGGTGATAAAATTGGCTTAGAAATCAATAATAAAGGGGGGGTGAAATGAAAAATATATTAATTATAGGGTCTTAACTAGTTAAGACCCAAAAAGAAATAAAATGAAAAGATTAGTTGTATTATTTGGTTTAACACTCTTAACTGTTGCTTGTAGCAACCAAGATTTAACCGAGCGAGAATTTATCTTGCAAAATCAAGCATCCGAGGTAGTTGCAGATGTATTGTTTGATAGGGATTTAAGTGGAAGCGCTTCTTATAATATAAGGAAAAATGGCGAAGTGGTGATTTTGTTTGCTAAGCAAGTTTCCTCAGTGCGTTATACTGAGGCAGTTAAATTTTTACGCAAACACCCAGCGATTAAAGCGGTGTATGCTGAGCAAGAGGGGTTAGAGGTTTGTAGACCTAGATTTTAATGAATGTTTCTTTCAGGATTTTTGACAAGCAAGATATTGATGCGGTTTTAGCGATAGAGCAATTGGCATATGAAATACCCTGGAACAGAGCGCAGTTTTCACAGAGTCTTGTCAATCCAAATACATTGGCACATCTTATTTTAAAAGAGAATCAAATAGTGGGTTATAGTGTGGCTTTACAAACGCCAGATTTTACTGATTTACTAAATATATGTATTCACCCTAAATTCCAACATCAGGGTCTGGGTGGGCAATTGTTTGATTATTTGTTGAGTGAATCGGGTGCAAGGTCTATTTTTATTGAGGTGCGTGCATCTAATCGTAACGCTTTGTTTTTCTACAAAAAATTAGGCTTTGAGTTAATTAACATACGCAAAAAATACTATTCAGATGGCGAAGATGCTAAAATACTGCGTTTTTCAATAAGCGATAAATTAGAATGAGCAAGCATATTCACGAGCCAGTCAATGGCGAAAAAATTACTTTTAAAGACGGTGTTATTCAAGTGCCGGACCAGCCGATTGTTACCTATATAGAAGGTGATGGTATTGGTAGAGATGTATCGCCAGTGATGAAAAAAGTCATTAATGCAATTGTAAAAAAAGCTTATGACGGCAAAAAAGAAATTCAATGGATGGATATTTATGCTGGCGAAAAAGCCAATGAAATTTATGGTGAATATTTACCGCAAGAAACACTTGACGCAATTAAAAATTATGCAGTTTCTATCAAAGGCCCTTTAACAACGCCTGTTGGCGGGGGTATGCGTTCGTTGAATGTTGCCATTCGTCAAGAACTTGATTTGTTTATTTGCCAGCGTCCTGTGCAATATTTCACTGGCACGCCGACACCAGTTAAAGCCCCTGAAAAAGTGGATATGATTATTTTCAGAGAAAATTCTGAGGATATTTATGCGGGTATTGAGTACCAGCAGGGCACTAAGGAAGTTAAAAAAATTATTGACTTTTTACAAGATGAAATGGGTGTGACTAAAATCCGTTTCCCTGAAACTTCAGGCATTGGCATCAAGCCAGTATCGATAGAAGGTACGGTGCGTCTAGTTCGCGCTGCTATTCAATATGCGATTGACAACGATAAAGATTCTGTCACTTTGGTGCATAAAGGTAATATCATGAAATTTACTGAAGGTGGTTTCAGAGATTGGGGCTATCAGTTAGCGCAAGAAGAATTCGGTGCAACTTTGATTAGTGACGGGCCATGGTGTGAATTCAAAAACCCAAATACAGGTACAATGATTACCGTGAAGGATGTTATTGCCGATGCCTTCTTGCAACAAATATTATTGCGTCCAGAAGAGTATTCGGTGATTGCCACACTTAACCTAAATGGTGATTATGTATCAGATGCTTTGGCAGCACAAGTGGGCGGTATCGGTATTGCACCAGGTGCAAATTTATCAGACACCACTGCAGTATTTGAAGCCACACACGGCACAGCGCCGAAATACGCAGGGCAGAACAAAGTCAATCCAGGGTCAATTATCCTATCAGCAGAAATGATGTTGCGCCATATAGGATGGAATAAAGCAGCCGATATGGTATTGAGCGCAATGTCAAATGTGATTCAAAACAAAACCGTGACTTATGATTTAGAGAGACTGATGGATGGTGCGACTTTACTATCTTGTTCTGAATTTGGTGATGCGATGATTGATTCTTTGGAAAATTAAGAGCAATACATAACTTTTTTAAATTTTTTTTAGGCTATAAAGCTTTTATAGTAAGGTTTTTTTAATATTATAAGATATTATATTAGAATATTATTGAATTCTAATGTATTATCTGTATAATACGCATTATCAAGATAAAAAGTCTTGGTAAGGAGAACACCATAAAGGTGTTTTAAATAAAATTTTAGGAGAATATAATATGAAAAAAATTATCGCAATTGCTGCTATCTTAGCAGCCACATCAGCCTCAGCTGGCTGGTTTAATAACGGCTACAATGGTTATAACGGTGGCAACAACTGGGGTCCTTTTGACTCAGGTTCTAATTGGGGCCCATTCAATAGCGGCTCAAACTGGGGTCCTTTCAATGGCGGTTCAAACGCTGGTCCTTTCAACGGCGGTTCAAACGCTGGTCCTTTCAACGGCGGTTCAAACGCTGGTCCTTTCAACGGCGGTTCAAACTGGGGTCCATTTAATGGTGCTAATAACTGGATGAATGACACAGATTTTGGACTTAAGTTTAATACTAAGAACAAAAACGACGCTAAAGCTGCTGGTTCTGCTGATGCTAAAGGTACTGGCGTTGCTGATGCTACTGCTAAAGGTCAAGCTGAGGCGTATGCTAAAGGTCAGGCTGACGCTTTTGCTAAGGCGCAAGCTGATGCTTACGCTAAAGGCTACGCAGATGCACAAGCTAAAGCTGCTTCTAAATAATTAGCTACAGTATAGAAAAAACCACCTTTCGGGGTGGTTTTTTTACGCCTGTTTTTAGCTATTTGATTTTTAACTATTTTTTGATTATAATTTACAACTTAAATACTGAAATTTTTTAGTGTTTTGAATAAAATATACGGAGAGAATAATGAAAACATTGGTAAAAGCAATTGCAATTGTAACAACAATCGCAGCAACATCAGCATCAGCCGGTTTTTTTGGTAATAATAATGGTTATAACGGTGGTTATAATTGGGGTCCTTTTGACTCAGGTTCTAATTGGGGTCCATTCAATAGTGGCTCAAACTGGGGTCCATTTAACGGTGGCAACAACTGGGGTCCTTTCAACGGCGGTTCAAACGCTGGTCCTTTCAACGGCGGTTCAAACTGGGGTCCATTTAATGGTGCTAATAACTGGATGAATGACACAGATTTTGGACTTAAGTTTAATACCAAGAATAAAAATGATGCCAGCGGATCAGGTTCTGCTGATGGAAAAGGTTCTGGTGCTTATGATGCATATGCTAAAGGTCAGGCTGATGGCTTTGCCAAAGGTCAAGCAGATGGTTTTGCCAAGGCACAAGCTGATGCTTATGCTAAAGGCTACGCAGATGCATTGGCTAGTGGCACTTCTAACAATCGTTAAACGCCACTAAATTATCATAAAAGGACGCTTCGGCGTCCTTTTTTTTATTAAAAATAATTAAATATAAAGTTCAGTTGTCGTTATAATGTCTCACTTATTCCTCGATAGCTCAGTTGGTAGAGCAATGGACTGTTAATCCATTTGTCGCTGGTTCGAGCCCAGCTCGAGGAGCCATATTTAAAAAAGTCTGCATTAATGCAGACTTTTTTATGTGCACAATAAAAGTGTGGATGTGATGAATGCTTTTTAAATTTCTATGGGCGGATATTGAAAGTGATTATGCTTTAAAATAGATACCGTGCCCTGACTTTACGGGGTACCTCTGAGTTTGGAAGTGTGGTTGCTTTTGAACTTATGATCCGTTCACAGGATCATTTTGGTCTTGGCTTTCGGTCAAGGCCATTTTTTTTCGCCTGATGGAAGTTAAAAAAAAGTTTGGGTCTTAACTAGTTAAGCAATTAAAAATTGCTTAAGATACTAGTTATGACAAGGAAAAATAAGTATTACAACCGTTCAAGACTTTCAGAGGCAAAATTTAGAGAGATAATTAGATATTTTTCTGTGGATTTAAGTGCCACACAAATTGCACACACACAAATCTAAATTTAAATACTGTTAATAAAATTTTGACACTTGTAAGAATAAGAATTTTTGAATTATCAGCCCAAGATCAACTTCAATCTGCCCCACTAGTGGGGCAGATTGAAGTTGATGAAAGTTACTTTGGCGCACGGCGCGTCCGCGGGAAACGCGGTAGAGGCGCCAGAGGTAAAACAATAGTATTTGGCTTATTAAAACGAGGAGATAAGGTCTATACTCAAATTATAGAAAAGTGTGATAGAATAACGCTTCACAGTATAATAAAAGACAAAACATCAACCGATAGTATTATTAATTCTGATGGATGGCGTGGACATAATGGCTTAGTAGATTTTGGCTATAAAAAGCATTACCGTGTTCATCACGGCAAGAATGAATTTGCCAGAGGAAATTCTCATATTAACGGTATTGAATCTTTTTTGGGGTGATAAATAGTTAAATTTAAAGGAATGAATAAAAAAATGTTTAAATGCCACCTTAAAGAATGTGAATTTAGATTTAATAATCGCAAGCAAGATGTGTATAAAATCTTGCTTGATAATTTTCGAAAAAATTCGCTTAACTAGTTAAGACCCAAAAGTTTATATATCAATACCTTTCTGGGCTTTGATATTGGCTCGGAAAGCGTGTTTTTCGTCTTTTAGGATAGAGACGGTGTCGGCGATTTCTATTAAGGCCTTGCTAGCAGCTCTGCCAGTGACAACAACATGTTGTTTTTTTGGACGCTCTTTAAGTGCATTGAGTATTTTTTCTTCATCAAGATATTTGTAATTAATCATGTAAGTCAATTCGTCAATAACAACAAGGTCAATGGATGCATCTTTAAGGTATTGTTCGGCAACTGCCCAAGTCTCACAGGCTTTTTGAGTGTCGTATTCTCTGTCTTGCGTGTCCCAGGTGAAGCCTGTTTTCATACAGGTGGTGCGGACATTGGGTTGTTGAGCGAGAAAAGCATCCTCGCCTGTATCTTGCACGCCTTTTAAGAATTTGACAATAGCAATTTGCATGTCGTGACCAAGCGCACGGCAAACCATACCGAGTGCTGAGGAAGATTTTCCTTTGCCATTGCCTGTGAGTAAGACGATGATACCTTTGTCTATATTTGCTTCTTCTATGCGGACATCAATATGCGCTTTTTTACGCGCCATGCGTTGCTTATATTTATCCGGCACTGCGTTGGAAATTAAGCGCAGGAACAATGCGTGGCACCAGTGTAAACACTATAATCACAGCCATCATCCAGTATAAAGTTGTCGGAATTTCAACCAATGACCAATGAGTCATATAGGCAGGGAAGTTGCTCCAACCAGTTTTGATAAAAGTTGCTGTAAAGAAATAATAACTTGCTGTTGCCATAAGCCATTGAATACTAACAACGCTAATGATGATCAATGAATTTTTAATTATATCTTTATTAATGGCCAGCGAACTAATATATTTTCCCGACCAAAATATACCATAAAAAGTGAGTGGCAACAGACTGTAGGCTGGGGTAATGCAATTTGCACTAACTCCCTGATGCACAATCGCATAATTATCAACAGACACTGCACTCAAAATCAACACAAATACCACCCAAAATTTACGCAAATACACGCCTGCAATAAACAATGCTGGAATGGTAAAGTCCGGCAAATGTACAAAACTTGATATCCAATTGCTATGTCCACGCGTGGCAATTATTAATAACACCATAAGAAATACGGCGAATAAAGTGGTGATTTTGTTGATTTTATTTGTCATTATCTTTGTTTAATTTAGTCAAAATCTCATTATATATAATTACCACCAATCGGTAAATACAAACCCATTTCTTTCAATGGTCTCCCCTTGATTAATTTTAATCGCTTTTGAGAAATCGGGTGAGTTATAAACCAGCGTGTGGAATTCGCCATTTTCCCCGCAAGGGTCAATATGTGCGGGCAGTGCATCTAATAAATCATAGTCATAATCCCAACCTGAAAATTTTGCATCTATCTGCATAGGGTCAAGACAGGCGATTTTAGCTTTGATACCGATATCAATAATCGTATTACTAAGTTCATTGGTGGGAATCCCCCAACATGGAAACAGGGTGTCAATACCTGTGTTTGCCATTTGCTTAATACGATAGTTGCGAATATCTTCTAAATATAAGTCGCCAAATGCCAGTGCATCAATTTTATCTTTTTGTAACTGCGTGACAAAATCTCCCATAATCCATTCGTATTCTTTATTGGAACAAGGATACGGGATGTTGATAATATGCATGGGCAAGCCCATACTTTCTGCCTGTGCCTGTAGTAATTGCACTCGCACCCCGTGCATTGCCACGCGTTTAAATTTTTGATTAACCGTGGTAAAAAGACCTAGAAGTTCTATATTTGGGTCTTTTTTAAGTAGATGCAAGGCATAAGCACTATCCTTGCCACTACTCCACGAGAGCAGGGTGCGTTTAGAATTTATAGCTTACTCCTATTTCTATGGTTCTACCAAGTTGGTTGTAGCCATTAATAATTGTGTAATCTTTATCGGTCGCATTTTTAATGTTAAGTGATGCCTCGGCATTTTTATTGATATTATATTTAACCGATAAATTAACCAAGGTATAACCTGGTAACTTGAAATCGCCCAGTCCATCAAAGGTAGTATCATCCAAACTAGAGGATTTCTTAATTATTTGTATACTTGGGTTAAATTTGCCAAATTGTTTGCTAATAGTTAAATTTGTTGTATTTTTTGCGCGTCTTGGGGCTTCTCCTTTTGCTGTTTCTCCGTTATTGCTAACTTCAGTTTTGTTATAATTGTAACTAAAATCAAGATGGTAGTTATTGATATTTGCATTAACGGACAATTCAATGCCTTTGGTGTTTAATTCCCCACTATTAAAATAATTTGCAACACCAGGATCGTAATGGCCGTCGTAGGTAATCCTATTTTTCATTTTATTCTTGTAAAAATTAATTCTACTAACACCCCAATAATGTTGTTTTTCAATGCCAAATTCAATATTTTTTGAGGTTTCTGCTTGTAAATTAGGGTTGCCAATATTGCTGTATATTTGATATATAGAAGGTGCATTAAATGCTGTGCCGTAAGTTGTTATTAATTTAATACCATTATCAAAGTGTTTAGCAAAGGCTAAGTTGTAAATATTTTTATTGCCAAATCTACTATGTCTGATATGGCGAATACCTGTATTGATATCAATACTATTGATGTTTTTTTGCCAGTTTACAAAAATTTCCTTGCTAGAAAGTTTTTGCTTGTCTGTTGTATTTTTATCGTCTTTTTTTGATATACCAATATTGAATAAAGCATTATCAATTTTAATATCATTGAGTAAAGTAATGGCAGTGCTTTTATATTTATCGCCAATGGTGGCTGCATTTTCACCAATATTTCTGCTACTTGTAATTTGAGATAGAAGCAATTTAAGTTTCCAAATATCGCTTATTTTTTTATTAGTATTTATTGTTATTTTATTTGACTCTCTATCGGCTACTCTGTTACTGGGGTTAGTGCCAAATGTATCGTCATATTGCGTTTTGTTTCTGGTTGTTAAATAACCAAGGTTAAAATGTTTATTGCCAATTTTAATTTGTGTAGTTTGATTACTTATGCCATCTTTTTCATTTGTTGTATCAGCAATTCTGGCATTAATACCATCTGTTGTATATTTGTTATGTGTAAATCTAATAAAGCCATCCAAACTACCACTACTTACTGATAAATTGTAATTCTTGGTATTGTGTGAGCCAAATTTGGTGCTAACTGTTGCATGGTTACCGTTTGCACCTTTCTTGGTGGTAATAGAAATCACCCCAGCAATAGCAGATGAGCCATATAAAACCGAACCTGAGCCTTTAATAATCTCAACTTTTTCAATATCATTTAAGGCAATACTTGCTAATCCATTTGATATTGCACCATTTGGCGATGAAATATCGTTAACACTAACCCCATCAACTAAAAATAAAGTGTGTTCTGAATTGCCACCACGCATAAATACAGCAGGCACATTGCCTTGTGAATTAATTAACCCAACACTTGGCACAGTTTCCAAGAAATCTAAAAAGGTGTTAGCACCTGTTGCTTTAATATCTTCCGCAGTAAAAGAAAGTGTTGAGGCAATAGAGCCGATAACAGGTGTGTCGGTTCTATACTCAGTATTCATATAAATCGGAATAGGTCCGAGTGCTGCGTTGGTAAGGGTTGTAGTTAAGGCGATACTAGCCGCTAAGATGATTTTTTTCATGATTTTATCCATTGTAAAATTAAAATTAAAATTAAATTATGTATCGGACTGACTTCTAAGAAGAATACCGTTGCAAGGACAGTGTAGGACTTTCACCTACTTCCATAATCAAACTGAGATACATTATAGTCATTAAATAGCTGAGTTCTGATAAAATTATCTTTATTTAGATCAATCGGGAGTTTGTCAAAATGAGTCAAGTTTACAATTTTAGCGCGGGCCCTGCGATGTTACCAATGCAGGTAATGAAGCAGATGCAAGCGGAGTTATTGGAATACGCTAACGCCAAAGCATCGGTGATGGAAATTTCGCATCGTGGTGCTGATTTTATGGAAATGGCACAAAAATCCGAGCAAGATTTGCGTGATTTGATGAATATTCCCGATAATTACAAAGTTTTGTTTTTACAAGGTGGTGCATCGGCGCAGTTTTCTATGGTGCCGATTAATTTATTACGCGGTAAAAAAGTGGCAAATTATGCACACACGGGGCATTGGTCAAAGAAGGCGATTGCTGAGGCTCAGCGATATTGTGATGTTAATATTTGTACAGACAACTCAAGTAATAAATATACCAATATTGATGATTTTGATAAATGGCGTATTGAGGAGCAAGGTGCTTATTTGCATTACACGCCGAATGAAACCATTGCAGGCTTGGAGTTTGATTACATTCCAGAGGTGGATATGCCACTGGTGGCAGATATGTCCTCAACGATTTTGTCGCGTGAAATTGATGTTTCTAAATATGGGGTGATTTACGCAGGCGCGCAGAAAAATATCGGTATTTCTGGCTTGACCATTGTGATAATAAGAGAGGATTTAATTGGCAATGTAATTGCCAATCAGCCGGTTTTATTTGATTATACAACGCAGACAAATAATGATTCAATGTACAACACGCCGTCTACTTATCCTTGGTATGTGGCAGGTCGTGTGTTTGAATGGTTAAAAGAGCAGGGCGGTTTGAGCGCAATGGCAAAGATTAATGAGCATAAGGCGAAGACGCTGTATGATGCCATTGATGGTTCTGATTTTTATTCTAATCCGGTGGCAAAAAAATATCGTTCTTGGATGAATATACCCTTTTTGTTGGCGAACGAAGACATGAACGGCTTGTTCTTAGAAAAAGCGGCAGAGCGTGATTTAATTACTTTAAAAGGTCATCGTTCGGTGGGTGGAATGCGTGCCAGTATTTATAATGCGATGCCATACGAGGGTGTTGATGCGTTGGTAGGTTTTATGCAGGATTTTGAAAAAGAAAACGGATAATCATTATGTTTACAATACAAACGCTGAATAATATTTCTTCGATTGGCTTAGAAAAATTGCCAAGGGATAGTTATGAAGTTGCAACTAAAATGTCCAATCCTGATGCAATTTTGGTGCGTAGCGCAAAAATGCATGAGATGGAAATTGGTGACAACCTTAAAGCAGTAGGGCGCGCTGGTGCGGGTGTGAATAATATTCCACTTGAGAAGATGAACGACAAGGGCGTGGTGGTTTTTAACGCACCAGGGGCGAATGCGAATGCGGTCAAAGAGTTGGTAATTTCATCGATGTTGTTGGCAAGTCGTAATATTTGTCAGGCGTGGGATTATGTGAATGGACTACCATTGGACAACCTAAAAACGGCAATTGAAGAGGGCAAAAAGAATTATGCAGGGTCGGAACTGCCAGGTAAGACATTAGGTATAGTGGGTCTAGGTGCAATTGGCGTACAAATTGCCAATGCGGCGAATATGTTGGGGATGCAAGTGATTGGTTTTGATCCGAGTATTACCATTAAAAGCGCCTGGAAGTTGTCATCGGATGTGGCGCATGTATTGAGTGTGGATGAATTATTTTCACGCAGTGATTTTGTGTCTTTTCATGTGCCGTTGGTTGAAAGTACCAAGAATTTATTAAATAAAGAGCGTATTGCCTTGTTGCCAGTAGGCGCTACAATTTTGAACTTTGCTCGTGATGGTATTATTGACGAAGATGCGTTAATTGCAGCATTGGAAGCGGGCAAGGTTAACTATTATGTAACCGACTTCCCAATTGACGATAAGAAAAATCACAAGCGCGTGATTGCCTTGCCACATTTGGGTGCGTCAACGATTGAGGCAGAAGATAATTGTGCAATTATGGTGGCAAATCAGGTGAAAGATTATTTGGAAAATGGTAATATTGTTAATTCGGTGAATTTTCCAGAGGTGAAAATGCCAAGGTCTGGTGGTGTGCGTTTGGCAATTACCCATCAAAATATCCCAAATATGGTTGGACAGATTTCAACCGTTCTTGCTGATGCAAGGATTAATATTATTGATATGTCGAATAAATCAAGAGATGAAGTGGCTTATACTTTAATTGATATAGAAGGTGAAATTTCTGATACAGTAGTTGACAGTTTGAAAAAAATTGAAGGTGCACTCATTGTTAGGGCTTTATAGAGGAAAAAATGCGCAAAACATTAGATGAATTAAGGGTTGAAATCGACACACTGGATAAGAAAATTCAGTCGTTGATTGGCGACCGAGCAGAGCTTGCTTCGGCTGTTGCAGATGTCAAAAAAGCATCAGATGACAACAGCAGTTTCTACCGTCCAGAACGAGAAGCACAAGTATTGCGCAGGATTATTAAGCGTAACGACAACCTGCTAAAAGACAAAGATATGGCACATATATTCCGTGAGATTATGTCGGCTTGTTTGGCGCTTGAGCAAGGCATTAGCGTTGCTTATTTGGGCCCTGAAGGCACCTTTACGCAAGAGGCAACGCTAAAGCATTTTGGTCATGCGGTTTCTACTTTGGATTGCGGTAGTATTGACGAAATATTCCATCAAGTCGAAAAAGGTAATGCCAATTATGGTGTTGTTCCAATTGAAAATTCATCCAATGGTGTCATTGGCGGAACGGTTGATATGCTCTATTCTCAAGATTTAAAAGTTTGTGGCGAGGTAGAGATTTCAATCCAGCATCAATTAATGATGGCAGACCAGTCCCAGAAAATTAAAGTAATTTACGCACATCAACAAGCGCTTGACCAGTGTCAGCGTTGGCTAAGTAATCATTATCCAAACACAGAATTAAAGGCGGTAGCGTCAAACGCCTTAGCCGCGCGAATGGTGAAAGATGAACCAAATTCAGCAGCAATTGCCTCAGAAGTAGCCTTAGGTTTGTATGATTTAGAGCGTGTGGCAAAAAATATTGAAGATAAGCCTGGTAATGTAACGCGTTTCTTGGTTATTGGTAATGAAGTCGTGCCACCGTCGGGCGAAGATAAAACTTCTTTATTGGTTGTCACTAGGCATCAATCTGGTGCATTGTTAGACCTATTAGAGCCTTTCAAAGAGCAAGGCATTAATCTACTGCAAGTGGCCAAGCATCCCATCCCTGGTGTCAAATGGGAATATCTGTTTCTCATTGATATTGAGGGGCATCGGGAGGAAGCTCATGTACAAAATGCCTTGACAGTATTGACAGAAAAAGCACTTAAAGTTAATATTTTGGGCTCCTATCCTGTTGCAGTTTTATAACGACACCTTTGTATAAATATGAGCATTTGTCCAGCCATTAAAAAATTAAGACCCTATCAAGGTGGTAAGCCGATTAGTGAATTACAGCGAGAGTTGGGTTTGGACAATATTGTTAAACTCGCCAGTAATGAAAATCCATTGCCGACCAGTAATAAAGTTAGACTGGCAATTGAACGGGCAACGAGCGAGATAGGGCGTTATCCGGACGGCAACGGGTTTGCGTTAAAGCAGGCGATTGGTCGGCATTTATCGGTGCCTATGGGTATGATTACTTTAGGTAATGGTTCAAATGATTTGCTGGAGTTGATTGCCAGAGCGTATGTATGTTGTGCGAGTGATGAGGTGATTTTTTCGCAATATGCATTTGTGGTATATCCGTTAATAACACAGGCACTTGGGGCAACTGAAGTGGTAACGCCAGCAAAGGAATTTGGGCATGATTTGGCGGCGATGTTGGCGGCGATTACGGATAATACGCAGTTAATTTTTATTGCCAATCCAAACAATCCAACAGGTACATTATTAACAGATGAAGCGCTTTATCTATTTTTGTTAAAGGTACCAAAGTCAGTTATAGTGGTTCTTGACCAAGCATATGTTGAATATTTAGACACAGATGATAATGCAATTAATTGGTTATATGAATTTGATAATTTGGTGATTACACGGACATTTTCTAAGGCATATGGCTTGGCAGGATTGCGGGTTGGCTATTCAATTTGTTCTGTGGAAATTGCCGATTATTTAAACCGTATTCGTCAGCCGTTTAATGTTAATCATATTGCGCAAAGCGCAGCAATCGCAGCGTTATCTGATAAAGAGTTTATTGTGCAATCTGTGCATGACAATAAAAATGGATTACTGCAACTTGCCAAGGGTTTTGATGAATTAGGCTTATCTTATATCCCTTCTTCGGCGAATTTTATTACACTAGCAGTGAGCGATACAGAGGCGATTTATCAGCAATTATTGGAGAAGGGTTTTATTGTTCGGCCAGTGGAGGTGCCAAACCACATTCGTGTTACGGTAGGGACAAAAAATGAGAATGTAGCGCTCCTGAATGCATTAAAATCATTGTATGAATAAAATTTGTATTATTGGCGTTGGACTGATTGGTGGCTCATTTGCACTTGGCTTGAAAAAGGCGGGGAAAGTGCATAATATTATTGGCTATAGTAGAAGCGAAAACAATTTGAAAATGGCAGTAGAATTGGGTGTGATTGACAGTTATAGCACAGATATTGGTCAAGCAT